>VBKW01000369.1 GCA_005879405.1 Deltaproteobacteria bacterium | reverse complement strand
CGTCTCGGCCATCGCGCACGGAATGCTGTGGGCGGTGAAGACCAGCTCCGCCGCCGCCGGCGCCGCGGCGAGCGTGTCGCGGGCGCGCGCCGTGACGGCGGCGACGAAGTCGGGGTGATCGAACCAGCGACCGCCGTACGCGACCGCGGGCGCCGACGCGTCGAGCGCCGCGCGCGCGTCGGCAACCGCACGGTGGTAGCGCTCCCAGCTCGCTTCCGTCCGATGCGCGGCGAGGATCACGGCGAGCGCCTGGCGGACGCCGTCACGCGCCATCGTCGCGAGCGTCTCCGCGATCGTCGGCTTCCACATACGCATGCCGACGTACACCGGAAGCCGCGGCCCGTCGCCTTCGAGGAGCGCGCGGAGCGCCTCGGCTTGGCGGTAGGTCCACATGTTGAGCGGCGAGCGGCCGCCGATGGCGTCGTAGTGGCGCACGACCTCCTCGTAGCGCTCGGGCGGCACCGGCCGGCCGCGCAGCACCGCGTCGAGGAAGGGCCGCACGTCCTCCGGCCGCTCCGGCCCGCCGAACGCGAGCAGCAGGACGGCGTCGACCTGCGCCACGCGCAGCCTACCTCGCGCTCAGCTCGTGCACGGCGTCGACGAGCGCGGCGACGTGCTCGACCGGAGTCTCCGGCAGCACGCCGTGTCCGAGATTGAAGATGTGCCCCGGCCGGCCGCCGGCGCGGCCGAGAATGCGCGCCGCATGGCGGCGAATCTCCTCGGGCGGCGCGAAGAGGGCGACCGGGTCGAGATTCCCCTGCACGCCGACGCCGGGACCGAGCCGTCCCCACGCCTCAGCGAGGTCGACGCGCCAATCGAGGCCGATGACGTCGCCGCCGGCGTCGCGCATGAGCTCGAGGAGCGCGCTCGTGCCGGTCCCGAAGTGAATCACCGGAACACCCGCGGTCGCGATCGCCGCGAGCGCAGCACGCATGTGCGGCAGCACGTACTCGCGGTAGTCGTCGGGACCGAGGCAGCCGACCCAGCTGTCGAAGAGCTGGACCGCCTGCACGCCGGCGGCGATCTGCGCTTGCACGTAGTCGACGGTCGTCTCCGCCAGCCGCTCCATGAGCGCGTGCCACGCGCGAGGGTCGCCGTACATGAGCGTCTTCGTGTGCACGTAGTTGCGCGAGCCGCGACCTTCCACGAGATACGAGGCGAGCGTGAACGGCGCGCCGGCGAAGCCGATCAGCGGCGCGCGGGCGCCGAGCTCGGCACGCGCGAGACGGATCGTCTCGAGGACGAAGGCGAGCGTCATCTGCACCGGCGCGCGCGTGAGCCGTCCGACGTCCTCGCGTGTCCGGACCGGGTGATGGATGACGGGTCCGTCGCCCTTCGCGAACTCGAGACCGACGCCCATCGGCTCGAGGACGAGCAGGATGTCGGCGAAGAGGATCGCCGCGTCGACGGGAAAGCGGCGAATGGGCAGCAGCGTCACCTCGGCGGCGAGGGCCGGCGTCTTGCAGAGCTCGAGAAAGCCGTGCTGCGCGCGCAGCGCGCGATACTCCGGCAGGAAGCGTCCCGCCTGGCGCATGAGCCAAATCGGCGTGCAATCCGTCGGCTCACGGCGGCACGCGCGCAAAAATCGCGTCGACGGATCGGCCACGCCCCAGCTATGCCAAACCGGGTGATCGCCGTCGAGCCGCGAGCAGCGCCGGCGCGGCGCGCAGCGTCTCGGCGACGAGCGGGCCCATCTTCGGATGCGTCGGCTCGACGGCGACGGCGATGCCGGCGCGCCGCAGCGCCTGGCTGCAGACGGGACCGATCGAGCCGACGACGACCGCACCCATAGCGCTCACGAGTGCCCGCACCTCCGCCGCGTCCGCCGCGACGCGGCGGAGGTGCTCGATCTGCGTCGCGCTGGTGAAGAGCGCGACGTCCGCGTCTCCCGCGACGAGCCGTGCGATGGCGTCGCGCAGCGGACCGAGATCCTCGGGCAGCGCCCAGCGATACACCGGCACCCGCAACACCGACGCACCGCGCGCGGCGAGACCGTCGAGGAGGTCCGGATTCGACACGCCGTACTCTTGCACGGCGACGCGGCGGCCGGCGACGGGTACGTTCGCATCGAGCGCGTCGAGGAGCTCGCGCCACGTATTCGGCTCGGGCACGACGAGCGTCGGCGCGAGACCGAGCTCGCGCAGCGCCGCGACCGGCTTCGGACCGCGCGCGATCAGCGTCACGCGACCGAGCGCGGCGACGAGAGGCTCGCGCGGCAGCACCGGCGCGACCGCGTCGACGAGGGCGCGCGTGCCGACGCCGGTCAAGAGCACGACGACGTCGATACCGCCGCCCTCGAGCTCACGCGCGAACCTCTGCGCGTCGTGCTGGTCGGCGAGCGGCACCTCGCGCATCGCCGGCGCGACGAACGGAACGCCGCCGTGGCGTTGGATGAGCGTCGCCATCTCGGCGGCGCGCCGACTCTCGAACGCGACGACCCGGAGCGCACTGCCGGTTGAGGACGGCACGACTCCGGCACGCTACTGGCGTGCGATCACACCGTCAAACGGGGCTTGCGACGAGCGCGGCTCCCCAGCCTAATGAATGGAGGAGGACGCATGATGCTGCCGATTCATCGTATGCGAGCCCGCGGGAGGACGGTCGCGCACGTCGTTGCGCGCGTCGTTACCATCGCGCTTACCGTCGCGACGATCGGCGCGGTGCTCGCCGCCCCGTCCGTCGCCCGAACGCAGCGCTCGGGCGACGCCACTCCCACGCGGTCGATTCGCATGGAGGGCTACTGGAACCGCAATCGGCAAGCGCCCGGCGTCCTCGAAGCTCTGACCTTCACGAGCGAGATCGGCGGCCCATGGCGGCCCTTCGGCGTGACCAGAATGCGGGCGTACAAGCCGGACGAGGAAGGCGTGGAGGTCTTCCGCCGTTCCGGGCTCGTCCCTAGCATCCGCGTCGTCGGACAAACGGACATGGTTCGTCGCTTCATCAACGCGCCCGAAACCCAGAAAGTCACCGCGTACGGCGTCTACCGACCGGCGACGGCTACCCTGACGCTGAACTCCGTCCAGGTTGGCGGCTCGTAATCCGCCGGCGCCGTCCGTCAGGCGGCGCCGTTGTCGCCGTCGGTGTCGTCGCCGCTCGCCGCGGCGTCGTCGCCCTCACGCTGCGGCAGCGGATTCCCTTCGGCGTCGACGACATCGGGGTCGAGCCCGCGGGCGCGCATGTC
>VBKW01000366.1 GCA_005879405.1 Deltaproteobacteria bacterium | reverse complement strand
TGCCCATGCGTGAGGACGATCGCCTGCAGGCGCTCGGGGCGGTCGCGCAGGTACGAGACGTCGGGGACGACGAGATCGATCCCGAGCATCGACGGCTCCGGAAACATCACGCCGCAGTCGATCGCGACCGCGCTGTCGCCGTACTCGACGACGAGCATGTTGAGGCCGATCTCGCCGAGCCCGCCCAGGGGAATGATCCGCAGCGTCTCGCTCATGCGGCGCCCAATGTACCGTCGGAGGTCAGCGCCCCGCCGACGAGCGCATGCCCACCGGCGCCGATACCGGCGCGTCGCTCGGTGCCACCGATGCCGGGGCGTCGATCACCACGAGTCGCGCCGTGATGGCGGCGCGCGCGTTGGCGAGAAGCGTGTCGCGCTGCTCGATCACATACTGCCGCGCCGGAATGGGACGGCAGATCGACACGCGCACGTCGCCGCCACGGCGAGGAATCCAACTCGCGCGCGGCAGGATGCTCGCCGTGCCGCTGATCGCGATCGGCACGATCGTCGCCCCGGTCTCGATCGCGAACACGAACCCGCCCTTCTTGAACGGCAGCATCTCGCCGCCGCAGCCGCGCGTCCCCTCGGGGAAGAACACGACCGAGATGCGGTCGTGCATGCGCTGTTTCGCGGCGGCGAGGCTCGCCACCGCTTGCGCGTGATCGGCACGATTCACCAGGATCTGCTTCGTCGCACGCAGTCCCCATCCGAACCCCGGGATCCGGAAGAGCTCTTCCTTCGCCACCCACCGCAGCTGAAATTTCCACAACGCCTCCACCAGTACCAGCACGTCGAGGTTGCTCCGATGGTTCGACATGAACACGTACGACTGTCGCGGATCGAGCTGCTCGAGGCCGTCGACGGCGACGCGCGTTCCGGTGAGCTTGAGATTGAACGCGGCCCAGTGTTGCGCCATCCGGTACGCCAGCCGCGCGTCGCGATCGGCGAGCGACGCCAGCATGACGGCAGGAATCCAGAATGCCGTATCGATCCCGAATACGATCAGTCTGAGGATCCCGATGACCATCGGACCTCCGCGCCGCGCCCTACGCGCGACGAAAACTAACTACCACGCTAGCAGATTGTCAATTTGACGTCCCCGTGCGCAGGCGAGGGCGGGCGTGGACGTCTGTCGGGCCCGCCGCGTGCGCAAAAAGGTTCAGTGCGCACAACGCGGTCCCGACAGACGTCCACGCCCGCCCTCGCCTGCGTATGCCGCGATATTCCAATCGTGCTCGACGGTAGTTCGCGGTCAGCGTGCGAGTACGCGGCGTCGGTGGTACCTATTCGGTGTCATTGACGAGCCTCGACGGTGGCTGTTAAGGCGTCGAGGAGCGTCGCGCGGACGCGGGAGGACGTGATGTCGGTCAACAAGGTCATACTCGTCGGGAATCTCGGGAAGGATCCGGAGGTGCGGTTCACGGGCGGCGGGCGTGCGGTGTGCAAGTTCCCGCTCGCAACCAGCGAGACCTGGAACGACGCCGAAGGGCACAAGCAAGAGCGCACCGAGTGGCACAACGTCGTCGTCTGGGGAAAGCAAGGCGAGAACTGCGGCCAGTATCTCTCGAAAGGCCGGCAGGTGTACGTCGAAGGAGCGATCCGCTCCCATAGCTACGACGACAAGGACGGCAACAAGCGCTACATGACCGAGATCATCGCGCAGACGGTGCGCTTTCTCGGCGGCGGCGCGGGCCGTGGCGCCGGCGCCGGCGGACCGTCGCTGCCCGAGGAGATGCCCGCCGGACCCTCTAGCAGCACCGACGACGACATCCCGTTCTAAAAGATCCCCTCGTCGGCGAAGCTGACGTAGCGGCCCTCGCCGATCACGACGTGGTCGAGGACGCTCACGCCCATGAGGTCGCCGACCTTGCGGAGGCGTTCGGTGATCGCGATGTCCTCGGCGCTCGGCGTCGGATCGCCGCTCGGGTGGTTGTGGACGAGGATGATCGCGGCGGCTGACTCCTCGATGACCGGCACGAAGACCTCGCGCGGGTGGACGAGCGAGGCGGTGAGCGACCCTTCCGAGATGCGCACGTCCTTGATGAGGCGGTTCTTGCCGTCGAGGAGGAGGACGTGAAACTGCTCTTTGCGGAGCGCCGCCATGCGCGCGCCGCAGTGACGGTAGACCTCGGCGCTCGTCCTGAGCGGCGCGTGCGGCGCGACGCGGCGCTCGACGGCGCGCCGCGCGATCTCGCCGACCGCGCAGACGAGCGCGACGCGCGCGGGCCCGAGGCCGGGCGCCGCCGCCAGCGACCGCGGTGACGCGCCGAGCAGCGCGCGCAGCGACCCGAAGCGCGTGAGCAGCGCACGGCCGCGCTCGATCGCATTGACGTTCCGCCCGCCCGTCGGCAGCAGCACGGCGAGGAGCTCGGCGTCGCTCAAGTGCTCGGAGCCGCGCGCGAGAAGCTTTTCACGTGGACGCTCGTCCGCCGGCCAGCTCTTGATCGATCGGGATCGTTTCTCGCTCGGCACCATCCGGGCGACGCCGACTCGACGTCACCTGCGACCATTGCCGATGCCGACCGCGCGCGCATGGCTACGCGGAGGCATCGCCGTCACGAGCGCCGGGTGGCGAGCTCAGCCGACGGCGATGCGCTCGTCACGCGGTGCGCCGCCGCGGCCGACACGCAGGCGTGCCAGCTCGGCCGTCATCACCTGTTGCACGTGCACGCGCAAGGCATCGGCGTCTGCGAACGCGTCGGGCGCGATCGGCTCGAGCACCTGGATCACGATCGCGGCGCTCGCGTGCAACGTGAGCCCGTGCTTCGGCAGGACGTCGAGCGTGCCGTCGACGACGATCGGGACGACCGGTACACGGTGGCGCGCCGCGAGCGTGAAGGCGCCGTGGCGGAACTCGCGCAGCTCGCCGTCGGGCGAGCGCGTCCCCTCGGGAAAGATCATGATCGAGCTGCCGCTCTCGAGCGCCTCGCCGCACGCCACCATCATGCGCCGCACATCGCCGCGGTCGCCACGGCGGATCGCGATGTAGCGATTGAGCGTCATGTTCCAGCCGATGAACGGCACGCGGAAGATCGACTCCTTCGAGACCCACTTGAAGTGCTTGTAGAGGCGGAAGAGGACGAGGATGTCGATGAGCGATTGATGGTTCGCGACGAGCACGTACGTCTCGCCGTCGCGAATGCGCTCGCGGTGGCGCACCGTCACCGTCCAGTAGGGGAAGACGTAGGTGTAGAGCGATGCCCACGCGCAGGCGTAGAGATGCAGCGCCCGCAGCCGCCGATCGAACGGCGCCGTCACCGCCCACAGCAGGAGCGCGCCGACGAAGAGCAGCGGGCAGGTGACGATGATGAGCAGCCAGAGCCCGTACGAGGCGAGCGTCTTCATCACGGCGTGGCGTGGTGGCGGCGCGCCGGGGCCGCGTCCGGCGTCTCTCGCCGCGCCTCGGTGGTCGCGCGCGCGTCCGCGTAGACCTCGGTGACGCGTAGCAGGAGTCCCTTGAGATAGCGGCCCTGCGCGTGCGCCAACGCTTGCGGGTGGTCGAGACCGGGGCCGAGACGTGCGAGCAGCTGACACTCCCGCTTTGCGTCCGCTGCGGCGGCCGTGACGGCGTCGTGGAACGCGTCGGCATCGACGTGCTGCGAGCAGCTGAACGTCATCACCAGTGCGTCGCGCTCGGTCTGGCGGAACGCCTGGAGGTTGACGTCCTTGTAGCCGGCGAGGGCGCGGTCATGCTCCGTCCGACGGCGCGCGAACGGCGGCGGGTCGAGGATCACCAGATCGAACGACGGCAGGTCACCGCGGAGAAACGTGAACACGTCGTCGCGGACGAAGGTCCCACGGTCGGGATCGTAGCCGTTCAGGAACCAGCTCTCCTCCGCGTGCAGGATCGCCGCCGCCGAGCTCTCGACGGACGTGACGTGCGCGGCGCCGCCTTGCGCGGCGGCGATCGCGAACGCGCCGGTGTACGCGAAGAGATTCAAGACGCGCCGCCCGTCGGCGAGCATCGCCACGAGATCGCGGTTCGGACGCTGATCGAGGAAGAAGCCGGTCTTCTGCCCGCCGCGCACGTCGACGCGATGGCGGCGGCCGCTCTCCTCGATGATGACGTCGGGGGGCGGCTCGGCGCCGGCGAGCACGCCCGTGCTCGGGGCGAGGCCCTCGGCGCGACGGACGTTGCCCTCGCTGCGCTCGAAGATCCCGCGCGGCGCGCACAGCGCCTCGAGGGCCTCGATGACCCACGGCTTCAATCGCTCGGCGCCGGCGGTCAGAAACTGCGCGACGAGGAAGTCGCCGTAGCGATCGACGACGACGCCGGGCAGCCGGTCGCCCTCACCGTTCACGAGCCGCGCCGCGTTCGAGCCGCGCACGCTCTCGCGCCAGCGGAGCGCCGCTGCGAGACGGCGGCGGACGAACGCGGCGTCGACGGGCTCGTCGCCGCGCGTCAGCATGCGGATCGCAATGCTCGTCTTCGGCGACCAGGTGCCGCGCCCGAGCAGGCGCCCGTCGGCGCCGTAGACGTCGGCGATCGCGCCCGCCGCAGCGCCGTCTTCGATGCGCGCGATCGCGCCCGAGAAGATCCACGGATGACCGGCGCGCGGCGCGAAGTCGCGTCCCGGCTTGAGGTCGACGCGCATCGCGGACTCGCTCAGGCGCGACGGCCGGCCGCGCCGCCCTTGGCGGCGCGCACCCAGAGGCCGCTCTTGCCGCCGGCTTTGCGCAGCAGCCGCACCGCGGTGATCTCCATCGCGCGATCGACGGCCTTGCACATGTCGTAGACGGTGAGCGCCGCGATCGTCGCCGCCGTCAGCGCCTCCATTTCGGCCCCGGTCCGCCCGTCAAGGCGCACGGTCGCCTGGACGTCGAGGATGCCGGCCGCGGCGTCCGGTCGGAAATCGACGGCGACGTGGGTGAGCAGCAGCGGATGGCAGAGCGGGATGAGCCGCGACGTCTCTTTCGCCGCGGCGATGCCCGCGACGCGCGCGACCGCGAGCACGTCGCCTTTCGGCAGCGCGCCGGCGACGATCAGCCGCAACGTCTCGGGCCGCATCACGACGCGCGCCGCCGCGACCGCCTCGCGCTGCGTCGTCGCCTTCGCGCCGACGTCGACCATGCGCGCCCGCCCGCGCGCGTCGAGGTGCGAGAGTCGCTTGCCTGCCCTCGGAGGGCTTGCCCTCGTAGGACTCGTGCTCGTCGGACGCGCCGTCGCCATGCGGGTCGGCACTGTATTGGTCGTCGGCGTCAGTGACAACTCGCGAGCCGTCGGTTGCATTGTACGGATGTGCTGATTACGGTTCGTCAATGCCGGAGCGCACCCACTTCAAGGTCGTGATTCTCGGCTCGGGTCCGGCCGGACTCACCGCCGCGCTCTACGCCGCGCGCGCGAATCTCGAGCCGCTCGTCGTCGAGGGCACGCAGCCGGGCGGCCAGCTCACCATCACCACCGACGTCGAGAACTACCCCGGATTCCCGTCGGGTATTCTCGGCCCCGAGCTGATGGAGCTCTTCAAGCAGCAGGCGGAACGGTTCGGGACGCGCTACGTCCTCGGCGACGTCACGAGCGTCGATCTCGGCAGCCGGCCGTTCCACCTCCACTTCGCCGACGGGCAGACGTTGACGTGCGAGACGCTCATCATCGCCACCGGCGCCGCCGCGAAGCTCCTCGGGATCGAGTCCGAGACCCGTCTCATGGGCTACGGCGTCTCGGCGTGCGCGACCTGCGACGGCTTCTTCTTCAAGGACAAAGACGTGCTCGTGGTCGGCGGCGGCGACACCGCGATGGAAGAAGCGCACTTCCTCACCAAGTTCGCGAGCAAAGTGTCGGTCGTCCACCGGCGCGACGAGCTGCGCGCGTCGAAGATCATGCAGCAGCGCGCGTTCGGCAATCCGAAGATCGATTTCATCTGGAACACGGTGGTCGGGGAGATCCACGGCGACCCGCAAGCCGGCGGCGTGACCGGCGCGACGTTGCGCGACGTCACGAGCGGCGCCGAGCGCCGCGTACAGACCGACGGCGTCTTCATGGCGATCGGCCACACCCCGAACTCGAAGATCTTCGAAGGCCAGCTCGAGATGGACTCGTACGGCTACATCGTCACCAAGAAGAGCTCGACCGAGACGAGCGTGCCCGGGGTCTTCGCGTGCGGTGACGTCCAGGACCGCACGTATCGCCAGGCGGTCACCGCCGCGGGCACCGGCTGCATGGCGGCGATCGACGCCGAGCGCTTCCTCGAGGCGCAGCACCACGCCGCGTCGGCACACGCGTTACAACAGAGCGGCTGATCCGCGGCGCGACCGTCACCGTGACGGGAATGCGCAGCCGACCGCCGGCTCGGCTCGAGATCCTGACGATCTACCGCGGAATCGCGGCGACGTTGGTGGTGCTCTTTCACTACCTGAGGATCGCGCCCCTGCCGTCGTGGACGCCGATGCTGCCGCCAGACAAGCCGATCGGCTTCTTCGAGTTCGGCCATAGCGGCGTCGATTTCTTCTTCGTCCTGAGCGGCTTCGTGATGGTGTGGGGATACTGGCACGAGGCCGGCGACCCGCGGCGGCTCTGGCCCTACCTGAAAGCGCGCTGCGCGCGGATCTACCCGGCGTATTGAGCCGTGTTCCTCGTGACCGCGCTCTACCTCTGGACGCACCCGCAGGTGAACGACGCCGCGCTCGCGCCCGACGCGTTGTTTCGCGCGGCGTTCCTCTACCCTCCGGGACCGTTTCTCGTGCCGCCGTCCGGCACGTTGCCGTACGAGCTCGTGTGCTACCTCGGCTTCGCGGCGTTGTTCGTCGTGGGCCCGACGCTCTTTTGCGTCGCGGCGGTGGTCTGGTGCGGCGTGGTCCTCGCCCAGTGGTACGACTGGACATCGGTCGCGGAATCTCTGTGGATGTCGCCGCGCGTCCTCGAATGGTTTCTCGGCGCAGCGGGAGCGCTCTTCGTGTTACGCGTGCGGCCGCACGTGTCGGCGCTGTGGCTCACGCTGTCGGTAATCGCCGTCCTCGTGATGGCCGTCGTCGACGACGTCGGCATCGCGCGCGGCAGCTACCACGACATCCGCAACTTCGCCCTCCCCTATCTGCTGGTGATCGTCGCCGGCGCGGGATACGAGCTCGCCGCCCCGCGACGCTACCCGTGGCTGCTCGTGCTGCTCGGCGAGGCGTCGTACTCGATCTACCTCACCCACTTCTACTTGATCCGCATCGTGGTCTACCCGGTCTACGGTCACCCGATCATCGCCGCGTGGCTGGGATCGACCGTGCAAGACCTGGTGGTTTTGACCACCGTCCTCGCGGGTGGCGTCGCGTGTTGGGCTGTGATCGAACGACCGCTGCTGCGGCGCAGCCGCCGCTTCGTCGGAACGCGGCCGCACGTGCGCAGCGCGGGCGGCTGACCGTAACGCGGCCTCGGAAGCGTGGTCATCATCGCGTCCTTCGCGGCACGCTCAGAGCCGGACGGGGACGCCGCGCGCGAGCAGGTACTCCTTGCAGTCGCGGACGCTGTACGTCCCGTAGTGGAAGATCGACGCCGCGAGGACGGCGCTCGCGCCGCCGTCCGCGAGACCCTCGTAGAGGTGCGCGAGGGTGCCGACGCCGCCCGACGCGATCACCGGCACGTGCACGCGCCGGCTGACGGCGCGGGTGAGCGTGAGGTCGTAGCCCGCCTGCGTGCCGTCGCGATCCATGCTGGTGAGGAGGATCTCGCCGGCGCCGAGCTGCTCCATGCGCGCCGCCCACTCGACGGCGTCGAGCCCCGTCGGTGTGCGCCCGCCGTGGGTGAAGACCTCGAACCGTCGATTTCGCCCCCGCTCGCTGCGCTCGCGATGGGCGTCGACCTCGGGAGTGAATCCCGAGGGCTCCGGCCCCGCCTTTACCTCTTTGGCATCGATCGCGACCACGATGCACTGGCTGCCGAAACGGATCGCGGCCTCCTCGACGAGCTCCGGGCGCTCGACCGCGGCGGTGTTGATCGACACTTTGTCGGCGCCGGCGTTCAGGAGCGCGCGAATGTCGTCGAGCGTACGCACGCCGCCGCCGACGGTGAGCGGCATGAACACGCGCTCGGCGGTGCGCGCGACGACGTCGAGGATGATCGGGCGCTTCTCGTGCGACGCCGTGATGTCGAGGAACGTGAGCTCGTCGGCTTGCTCGCGGTCGTAGCGCGCCGCGATCTCGACCGGGTCGCCGGCGTCGCGGAGACCGACGAAGTTGACGCCCTTCACGACACGGCCGTCCTTCACGTCGAGACAGGGGATGATGCGCTTCGCCAGCATGACGTCAGCCGTCCCCGCGGCGGTTGCCGGACGCGTCCTCGCCGCGCCCGACGCGCAACGCCGCCGCGAGATCGACGGCGCCGGTGTAGAGCGCGCGGCCGACGATCACCGCAGTCAAGTTGGCACGGCCGAGCGCGCGCAGCGCGCGTACGTCGTCGAGCGACGCGACGCCGCCGGACGCGATCACCGGCAGCGTGACCCGCGCGGCGAGCGCGTCGACGGCGGCGGCGTTCACGCCGCTACCGGTGCCGTCGCGCGCGATGTCGGTGAAGACGATGCCGGCGGCGCCGGCGTCCGCGACGCGTGCCGCCAGTGCCGTCGCCTCGGTCGCGCTGTCACGCACCCAGCCGGCGACGGCGACCTTACCCGCACGCGCGTCGATGCCGGCGAGGATTGCGCCGGGGTGGCGCCGGCACGCTTCGCCGAACAAGTCCGGATCCTCGAGCGCCGCCGTGCCGAGGACGACGCGTCCCGCGCCCGCCGCGAACACGCGCTCCAGCGTGTCCAGGTCGCGCACGCCGCCGCCCACCTCGACGCGCGCATCGACGGCGCGGCACACAGCACCGATCGCGTCGGCGTTCACCGGCGCGCCGCGGATCGCGCCGTCGAGGTCGACGACGTGGATCCACTCGGCGCCGGCCGCCTCGAAGCCGCGCGCCACCGCGACCGGATCGTCGGCGTAGACCGTTGCCTGCGTCATGTCGCCGCGGACGAGGCGGACGCAGCGACCGTCCTTCAGGTCGATCGCCGGAATGACGAGCATCGACGACCCGAAGTCAGCCGGCGGCGCCGACGCGCGTCTCCACCTCGCCGGTCAACGCCGCGAAGTTGGCGAGGATGCGCAGACCCGCCGCTTGGCTCTTCTCCGGGTGAAACTGACAGGCGAAGACGTTCGCGAGCCACACCGAGGACACGAAATCGCCGCCGTAGTTGGTCGTGGTCGCGATGACGCTCGGGTCCTCGGGCACGGGATAGTACGAGTGCACGAAGTACACCTGCGTGCCGTCGTCGAGGCCGTCGAGGTGCGGCGCGCGGCGCAGGATCTGGAGCGCGTTCCAGCCCATGTGCGGAACCTTGCGCAGCCCCGCCGGGTCGTCCGGGAACCGCACGACGCGCCCGGGCAGCACCCCGAGACCGCGCACCGGTCCGAACTCCTCGCTCTCGTCGAAGAGGAGCTGCATGCCGAGGCAGATGCCGAGGAACGGCCGTCCCGAGGCAATGAAGTCCTTCACGGGCGAGACGAGGTCGTGGCGACGGAGGTTCTCCATGCAGACGCCGAACGCGCCGACGCCGGGCAGCACCGCCGCCGCCGCGTCGGCGATGACGCGCGGGTCGCG
>VBKW01000060.1:7723-10909 GCA_005879405.1 Deltaproteobacteria bacterium | reverse complement strand
GCCGGCGAATGGCTTGGCGGGCGCGGACGCGCCGGGCTTCTTCGGCACCGACGGCGAGTACAGCTTCGAGGGCGAGAGCCAGATCTTCAAGATCCCGCACCTGCGGAACGCGTATCAAAAGGTCGGCATGTTCGGCTTCGCGGCGGTGGCGGGCGGCAGCGCGGCGAACACCGGGCCGCAGGTGCGCGGCTTCGGGTTCCTGCACGACGGCTCGGTCGACACCCTCTTCCGCTTCCACTCCGGCCAGGTCTTCACGCGCAGTCAGACGAATCCTGGCGGCTTCCTCGCCGGCGCCGCGGGCGATCCGATGCGGCGCAACATGGAAGCGTTCATGCTCGCCTACGACTCGAATCTGGCGCCGATCGTCGGCCAGCAGATCACCCGCAGCGCGACGACGGGCGCCGCCGAGGACGCGCGCATCGACCTACTGCTGCAGCGCGCCGATGCGGGCGAGTGCGACGTCGTCGCCAAGGCGCGCGTCGCCGGCATGGCGCGCGGATGGGTGTACGTCGGCGGCGGCACGTTCGTGAGCGATCGCGCGAGCGAGATGCCGATCGCCGACGCCGACCTGCGCGCGCTCGCGGCGACGAGCGGCCAAGAGATGACCTTCACCGCCGTAACGCCGGGCTCGGGCGGACGCATCGGGATCGATCAGGACGACGACGGCTTCGCGGACGGCGACGAGCTCGACGCCGGCAGCGATCCCGCGGACGCGGCAAGCATCCCGAGCGGCACGCCGATGGCGTGCGACACCAGCGTCCCCGTCACGTTCAAGAGCGCGAAGCTCCGCGACTTCACCGGCGCCTTCTCGCTCACCGCCGAGGTAACGCTCGGGTCGTACGCGCAGGCGCCGATCGGCGTCGTCGCCGCCGACGGCGACGGTCCGATCTTCAACGCCACGGTCGCCGGCGCCGCGATCCTCCCGAAGGGCACCGCATTCCGCTATCACGCCCCGAGCGGCACGACCGGCATCCGCACGATCACGGTCCACGCGAAACCCAACACCGCCGGCATCTTCAAGGTGACCATACGCGCGACGCACGCGTGGACGGCAGGACTCGCGAACGACCCGCTCGGGACGCTCGTCACGTTGAACGTCGGCGGGCAGTGCTTCCGGGGCGCGGCGACGCGCGTGCGCTGACGCGCGCAGATCGTCCCGGCGCCGATACCGGGCGACGCCCCTATCCTCGGTCCGTAGTCGGTCGGTACTCTGATCCTCACCGTCTCGGCGCGACGGCAGCACCCGCAGAGTCTCAGCAGACCGGGATGTCGTTTCGCACCAGCGTCGATTGGTACGCCACGTTGCCGGCGCCCGGCGGGTTGCCGTCGACCGTCAGCGACAACGTCGAGGACGCGCCGAGGTTACCGAAGCAATGCGGCAGGTACGAGGCGAAGGTCGCGTTCCCCGCGCCGTCGGTCGTGACCGTGCCGACCGATACCGCCGAGGACCCCGACGGCGTGACGAACATCGTCAACGTTCGGCTCGGCATCGCACCGGTGAGGGTGAATCGCAGCTCGGTCGGACCGCTCGTATGGCACTGTCCGGTGATTACGCTGCCGGATCCGTTCTCGCCCGCGACCGGCATCGCCGGCGGCGCGAGCACCGAGCTCGTGGTGGTCGTCGCATAGAGCAAGGTGAGACTGTCGTTCGGGCTCGGTCCCGGAGCGACGAGGGGATAGTCGATCGTGGGGCTGCTGCATCCACTCGTGCTGTCGACCGCGCCCACTTGCACGAATGTGCCGATCGGTTTTTGGGTGACCGGCTGTACGATGATGGAAAAGCTGAGCGCCGTCGGCGGCAAGAACAGGCTGAAATTGCCGGACGCGTCGGCGGTGATCGTCGTTCCCGGGACGATGACGAGTCCGCGACAGATGCCGAGCCAGCCGCTCGGCTGCATGATGTCGACGGTGCCGTTCGGGGTGTATCCCTTCCCGCTCCAGAGCACGTTCCTGAACTGCACCGACGTCGACGAGGTTGGTTGCAGGGTCAGCGAGCACGCCTTCAGATTGCACTCCGCCGGATACGGGGTGACGAATGCAGGGACCGCGGCCAGGGACGCACAGTCGACCTTGAACTCGGTCACGCAATCGGCGCAGGTGATGAGGTCGCCGAGCGTGTCGACGGCGTGACCACATGACGCCCCGCCGGGGATCGTCACCGTCGGGCACGGATTGGGGAAGCCGATCGCGGTGGGCGTCTCATCGTCGCTCGTGCCGAGCTGCTTGTCCGGCCCCTGACAGGCCTTCTCGATCGCCGCCTGCTTCTTCGATTCGGCGGCGGCGATCGCGGTCGCCGCGGTCGCGTCGGGGCAGGTGCCGCTGCCGACTTTACTGACCGCCGTCCAGCATTTCGCGAGGCTCTTCGACTTGGCGACGAGGAACTTCGTCGCCGCTTTGCCGATCGTCGCCTGGCACTTCGCGAGCGCTTTCACGGCCGGATCCTTCGACTGCGGATCGGTCGGCGTGAGCCCGTCGTAGTAGAGGCCGATCGCCTGATCGACCGCGGCCTCGCTGATGCATTCGATGCAGGTCGAGATGTCGCTGCAGCTGTCGATCGCGTTCGTGCACGTGCCGCCCTCGAAGTTCGGACAATGGCCGATGTTCCACCCGATGTCCGAGAGCGCGGGCTCGCTTCCGTCGGCGTCCTGCGTGCCGCACGTCTTGTCTTTCCCGGCGCACGCCTTGACGATCCCGGCGCTGAGCTTCGTGCTCGCCTTCGCGATCGCGGCCGCGGTCTTCGCGTCGGCATGGCAAACGGTCGCCGGCGGCAGCTTGCCCTTCAGGATGGCTTCGCGGCACTTCTGCAACGCCGTGGCCTTCGCCCGGACGAACCCATCCGCCGCCTTCACGATCGCGCCGCGGCACTTGCTCGCGACCTTCACCACGGAGGCGGGAGAAATCGAGACTTGGTACGTCAGTGAGCTGAGAGACACCGTACCATTGGTGCCGCCGTTCCCCGCGAGCGTGATCACCTCGCCGATCGAGCTGACCCCCGGGAAGAACGTGTGACCCGTGAGCGCGCTATTGCCGCCCGCGGTCACGCGTCCCAACACGATGTCCCCACCTGGCGTCGCAGTCGTCACGGTGCCGGTCGCGTCGCCGCTGAACGTACCGTCGATCGACACGCTCAGATCGGTGATCGTCGGCAGACCGTTCACCGTGCGGATGCTGAACGCCAACGACTTG
>VBKW01000060.1:0-7665 GCA_005879405.1 Deltaproteobacteria bacterium | reverse complement strand
TGAAGGTGAGCGTGGCTCCGCCGCCACCTCCGTGGCTGATGTCGAGGCTCGTGACCAGAAGCGTGCCGCCGATCGTGCACGGGACGCCGGATGTCTGCGAGCACGGCGGCGTTTTGGCCCATGCCGATGGCGCCGACGCGCAGACGACGGCGGCGATGAGGGCGAGCGTAGTCCGCGACATGGCGGTCCTCCTTCGTGCGCACACGAGGCGCGATCCGTGAGGTCAGGCCGCGCGGATCTTCCGGCCGTATCCCGTTGCCGTCAATCGGGGCATCGAAGATTCGCGCGACGACGGCGAGGCATGAGCGAGAACAGAACCAGGCGCTCGGCGCGGGCACTCCGTGCAGTGATCTCAACCCATCCGGTGCAGCGCGCAGAGCTTGTTGCCGGACGGATCCCGCAGATAGGCGAGGTACATCTTGCCGAAGCCGCCGTCGCGGACGCCCGGAGGATCCTCGATGCTCGTCCCGCCGTTGGCCACGCCGGCCGCGTGCCATGCGTCGACGCTGGCGGGATCTTTGACGGCGAATCCGATCGTCCCGCCGTTCGCAGCAGTCGCCGAAGCACCGTTGATCGGCTTCGTCACGGCGAAGACGCCGGTCGGTGAAAGGTAGAAGATCCGTCCCTTCTCGTCGGTTACGCCGGCCGAGTAGCCGATCGCGCCGAGCACGGCGTCGTAGAACTTCCTCGATGCGTCGATGTCGTTGGCTCCGATCATCACGTGGCTGAACATTCGTGTCTCCTCCTGGTGGACTCGCGTGTGCGGTATCGCAGAACCTACCGAACGCGCCGAGCCACGCAACCGGTACCCGCAGCACTTCAAAAATTCGCGCGATATGGGATTATGGGGCCATGCGATCGGATCGTCGTCCCTACCTGGCGTCCTTGGCCATCGTCGTCGCGGCGCTCTTCGTGGCGGCCGCCGGATGCGGTCTCTTTGCGCAGCATCGCGAAACGCCGCCTGCTCCGACGCCCACTCCGACTGCGAGCGCGACCCCGGAACCCTATCTTCTGCTGAAGCTGGACGAGCGGCGCCTCTACGTCGTGGAGAGCGACGTGAAGCGTCCGCCCGAGGGATACCCAGTCGCCATCGGCCGGCCGAAGTGGCCGACACCGACGGGGCGCTTTCAGATCAACGAGCTGATCGAGGATCCCGATTTCCTCGTGTTCGATTTCAACAATCCGAAGGGGCGCGATCGCGGACGCGTTCCCCCCGGCCTGAACAATCCGCTCGGCCTTCGCTGGATAGGCTTTGCGACTGCGCACGGCTGGCAGGTCGGGTTTCACGGCACCGCGAAGACGTCGGTGCTCGGACAAGCCGTGAGCCACGGGTGTGTCCGCATGTCGAACCCCGACATCGTCGAGGTCTACAAGCACGTGAAGGTCGGAACCGAGGTGGTGGTCGAGCCGTAGCGAAGCAGCAGCCAGGCGATGCTCACGGATCCACGACGACCGTCGTGCCGAGCTTGACGCTGTCGTAGACGTGAATCACGTCGACGTTCCGCATCCGGATGCACCCCCCGCTGACGGCCTGACCGAGGAGCTCCGGGTGAGGCGTTCCGTGGATGCCTAGCGTCCACCCGTCGCCGTGCGCGAAGCCGATCCAGCGATCACCGAGAGGGTTCTCGGGCCCAGGGGGAATCCGCTTGACGACGTGCCAACGATCGCCCGGGTCGATCTGATCGAAGTCAGGGTACTCGATCATCTCTTCGACCTGGAAGCGGCCGGTCGGCGTCTCGTGACCCGTTCGGCCGATGGCGATCGGAAACGACGCGATCGGCGCCGGGCCGTCGTCTCTCATAAGCTCGAGACGCCGCTCCTTCAATCGGAGCACCAGGTACGTGGACGCCTGCTCGCTCGGGGTGGTGGCGTGATCGGCCACCTGAGTCTCGGCGCGGCGGTTCGGCTCCGCGACTCGAGTCGCGGTGTCGCAATTCGGCTCCGTCACTCGAGTCGCGGTGTCGCGATTGGCGTTCGGCGCGATCGGCCCGCAGCCGATCAGTCCCGATGCGACGATGAGACTCAGCAGGACGGCAGTGATGATGGGCGGCGAGGAACAGGAATCCTCGCCGCCCATTTGAAACCAAGCTCGGTCGCTTAGCTCATCCACCGCGCCGCTGGGTCGGCGGCGGAGGCGGCGGCGGCGGAGCAGGACGAACAGCCGGCGGCGGGGGCGGCGGCGGTGGCGGCACATACTCGACACGCTCCTCGGGCAGGAACAGGTGGGTGTACGCGAGCCCACCCGAGACCCACTTGCGCTGCGAGTCGCCGGACTCGGGCTCGCCCGTCATGTAGGCGACGTCGTAGCGCCCGAAGACACCGAGCATATTCGAGCGGTCGAGATGAAAGTCGAGGCCGGAGCGGATGACGTACCCAGGCCCGTCGTCCTTGATCGGCCGATTGAGATCCCAGAACCAGCCGCCCTGGCCCCCGACGTAAAACTCCACCGGATCAGCGCCGATGGTGAGCTTCGGTCCGGCGGTCATCGAGCCCACGACCCCGATGTCATCGCTGTCGCCGGGCCCCCTGCAGCAGCCCTCCTCGGTGCCGAAGAACGAGAACTGCGGGTTCCCGAGCACTGACAGCGCGACGTTGTCGGTGAGAAAGAACCGATACCCGGCATCGATGCCCACCGTCCCGCCGACACCCTCGACGGTGTGGCTGTAATCCTTCAGCGGCACCGCCACTCCCATGTTCGCACCAAACTCCGCGGCACCGCCATCCGCGCGAACTGACACGCTCACACTGCACATCCCGAGCACGAGGCTCGCCACGATCGCTAACGTCCACCTATGCATGAGTTCCTCCTTCCGCATCATCAAAAGACGAAAACCCCAAGAGAATCAGCAGGTGATACGTCCTTGCATAGTCTATAGCTTCCCGATTACGCGACGGTAATCAAGACGACATTCTCAGCGGCGTAGCACGAGCGCTCGATGCCGCGCCCGCGTGACTACCGCATCTACGCGATATTCGGGCGATATTCCGCCGCGATCCGGAACTCGTGACGTTACGAACGAAGCCCGGAAAAGCGCGCGATCATCGACCAGAGCCGTCCGAGCCGCGAGTCGGCATCGCGATCGCTCGCTCGTCGCACGGGCCGAGGCGCCCGCGGCGTTCTACCTCGCAGCCCTCGCCGCACATCTCTTTGGCGGCGACGGCTCGAGGGGACCAGAGTAGGTACACGAGACCCGGACCGGGGATCGTCCGGGTCTCGTGCGATGCGGATCGACGATCAGTCGCCCTTGTCCGTGAACAGAGTGGACACGTTCTTCGTCGCCGGCGCGGTGAACGACGTCGTCCAGCACGCGTTGTCGCTGTTGTGGATCTGGATCGTCACCTTCGTGTCTTGGTGGAGCGGTAGCCCAGGCACGGGGAGCGTCGGGCCTTTGCCCTTCACCTGGAACTGGGTCTTTCCGGCGACGAGTCCCTGCTTCATCTTCACCTGCTGCAGGCCTTGCTGCGACACAAGCGAGTCCTTGTATTGGAAGCCGGTCGACGACTCCTTCCAGCACGGCTTGCCGTTGCACGTCCCGCCCGCGGGCGCGTTGAGCGTCATGATGAGGCTCGGCGTCCCGCCGGTCTCGTCGTAGACACAGAAGTGGTAGTCCGTCGTCGTCAGCGGGGTGCCGAACTGGGACTTCATCGTCACATCGCCGCCCTTCAGCTTCCAGCCGAGCGAGTTGGCGCCCCTGCCGGCGACCGCGGCCTTGATCTTGATGCCGGACTTGCCGGGGATGGTCGTTCCGATGCAACCGTTGAGCGGCTCGGCCGGGCAAGGTTGCGACTGTGATGGCAGCACGTTGTGGCAGGTCGCATCGCAGCTGTCGCCCGCAGTGCCGTTCAGCGCGCCGTGGTCGCATTCCTCGCCGCATCCGCTTTGCACCACGCCGTCGCCGCACGTCTGCGACGTGCCTACGCATGTACCGCCGTTGCACGCGTCGCTGATCGTGCAGCCGTTGCCGTCGTCGCACGGCGTCCCGTCGGCCTTCGGCGGATTCGAGCACAGGCCGCTCGACGGATCGCAGACGCCGGCGTCGTGGCACTGATCGGGCGCCGGGCAGGTGACCGGCGTACCGGGCGCGCAGCCGCCGTTCGTGCAGATGTCGCCGACCGTGCAACCGTTGCCGTCGTCGCACGGCGCGGAGTTGTTCGTCGTCGTGCAGCCGCCGAACGGATCGCAGCTGTCGTTGGTGCACGGGTTATTGTCGTCGCACGTCGGCGCCGCCCCGCCGACGCAGCTGCCGCCAGAGCAGTGGTCATTGGTCGTGCAATCGCTGCCGTCGTCGCAGGGGTCGGTGTTGTTGGAGTAGGTGCAGCCGGTCGGCGACGTGCAGCCGTCGTCGGTGCAGATGTTGCCGTCGTCGCAGCCCGGCGGCGGTCCGCCGACGCACTCGCCGCCGGCGCAGTGATCGTTCGTCGTACACGGCGAGCCGTCCTCGCACGCCGCGGTGTTGTTCGTGTGCATGCAGCCGGAGCCGACGTCGCAGAGGTCGTCCGTGCACGGGTTGTTGTCGTCGCAATTCACGCCCGTCCCCGACACGCAGGTCCCGCCGGAGCAGTGATCGCCGGTCGTGCAGGCGCTGCCGTCCTCACATGGCGCCGTGTTGTTCGTGTAGACGCAGCCGAGGGTCGGGTCGCACGTGTCGTCGGTGCACGGATTCGAGTCGTCGCACGACGGCGGCGGGACGTGGTGGCAGGTGTGATCGGCGCCGCAGGTGTCGGTGCCGTTGCACACGTTGCCGTCGTCGCAATCGCCGTCGGTGACGCAGCAGCCTGGGATCGGCGCGTTCACGCAGCCGGTCGCGGAGTCGCAATAGTCCTGCGTGCAGGGCGCGTTGTCGTTGCAATCGGGCGCCGTGCCGCTCTGGCACCCCGTGACCGGGTCGCAGGTCTCGACGCCGTCGCACGGGTCGCCGTCGTTGCAGGTGAGCGGCGTCCCACCGTGGCAGACACCGCTCGCGACGTCGCACGTCTCGATGCCGTCGCAGACGTCGCCGTCGCTGCAATCTGCGTCGCTCTGGCAGCAGTGCGCGATCGGATCGTGCTGGCAGCCGTTCGTCGGGTCGCACGAGTCGCTCGTGCAGACGACGCCGTCGTCGCAATTGGGCGCCGTGCCCGGCACGCAGTTGCCGGTCGCGGAGTCGCAGGTCGCGATGCCGTTGCAGACGTTCCCGTCCTCGCAATCGTGCGCGACGTGGTGGCACGTGTGCGTACCGGTGTCGCAGGTGTCGTCCGTACACAGGTCGCCGTCGTCGCAGTCGGCGTCGAGATTGCAACAGCTGGCGATCAGCGTGAACGTGCAGCCGGTCGTCGCATCGCAGCCGTCGAGCGTGCAGGCATCGCCGTCCGAGCAGGTGAGCGGCGTCCCGTTGTGACATTGGCCGGTGGACGTATCGCACGTCTCGATGCCGTCACAGACGGTGTGGTTGTCGCAGTCCCCGTTCGAGCTGCAGCAGTTGGGAATCGAAGGGTTCACGCACGCGTCGAGGTCCGGGTCGCAGACGTTTGACGTACAGACGATGCCGTCGTCGCAGGTCGGCGGCGTCCCGTTCACGCAGTCGCCGGCCGAGCCGTCACAGGTCTCGAAGCCGTTGCAGAAGACGCCGTCGTCGCAGACCTTCGGCGTGCCGGCGCAGGCGCCGTCGGCGCAGGTGTCGTCGAGCGTGCACGGGTTCAGGTCGTCGCACGGGTCCGTGTTGTTCGTGTACTCGCAGTTACCGGTCGACGTGTTGCACGAGTCGTCGGTGCAGACGTTGTGGTCGTCGCAGTCGCGCTGCGTCCCAGGCACGCAGCTGCCGCCGGAGCACTGATCGCCGATCGTGCACGCGTTCTGATCGCTGCACGAGGCCGTGTTGTTCGTGTGGTGACAGCCGTCCGCAGGATTGCAAGTGTCGTCGGTGCAGACGTTGGCGTCGTCACAGTCGAGCGGCGGGCCGCCGGTGCACGCGCCGCCCGAGCAGGTGTCGCCCGTGGTGCACGCGTTGCCGTCGTTGCACGGATTGGTGTTGTTGGTGTGCACGCAGCCGGTCGACGGCTCGCAGGAATCGTCGGTGCAGCCGTTACTGTCATCGCAGTTTGGCGGCGGGCCGCCCATGCAGATGCCGTTCGAGCACGTGTCGTTCGTGGTACACGCGCTGCCGTCGTCGCACGACGCGGTGTTGTTGGTGTGCACGCACCCCGACGAGGGGTCACACGAGTCGTCGGTGCAGCCGTTGTTGTCGTTGCAGTTCGGCGGCGTGCTGCCGGTGCAGACGCCCGCGGTGCAGACGTCCACGGTCGTGCAGGCGCTGCCGTCATTGCACGTTGTCCCGTTGGGCTTGTTCGGGTTCGAGCACTGGCCGGTCGACGGGTCGCACGTGCCGGCGTCGTGACACTGATCCGACGCGGTACAAACTACGGGGTTCGCGCCCGTGCAGACGCCGGCCCCGCAGGTGTCGCTCTGCGTACAGGCGTTGCCGTCGTTGCACGTCGTCCCGTCGGGTTTGTTCGGGTTCGAGCACTGGCCGGTCGACGGGTCGCACGTACCAGCGTTGTGGCACTGATCCGACGCCGTGCAGATGACGTCGTTCGAGCCGGTGCAGACACCCGCCTGACAGGTGTCGGTCTGCGTGCAGGCGTCGCCGTCGTTACACGTCGTGCCGTTCGGCTTTGCCGGGTTCGAGCACATACCCGTCGACGGATCGCACGTCCCGGCGTCGTGGCATTGATCCGACGCCGTGCAGACGATGCTGACCGAGCCGGTGCACACGCCTGCCTGGCACGTGTCGGTCTGCGTGCAGGCGTCACCATCGTCGCACGTGGTGCCGTTCGGCCGCTTGAGATCGGCTGGGCAGCTGCCGCTCGAGCCCGTGCAGAGCTCGTCGGCGTCGCACTGGTCGTCCGCGCCGCGGCAGACCTTCGTCGCCGGCTCGAAGATGCACTCGCTGGTGCAGCACGACCCGGCGGTACCATTCGCGGCGCCCTGGTCGCAATCCTCGCCTGGGTCGATCGTGCCGTCACCGCACGACGTGAAGGAGCCGAACGGCCACGTCGCCGCGCGGTTCGACGGCAGGTGCGCCGCCGAGTCACCGGTGTCGCCCGAAGCCGCGTTGTACTCGATCTGCGCCTCGGTGCCGGTCACGAAGTGCACCGTGACCGTGAGCTTCAGTAGATCGCCGCTCGGGACACTGACGTCCGCCGGGAGGTTGGTATCGGGCGTCGTACAGAGCGCCGCGCCGCCCGCGGGAACGACGACGATCGACGACGCAGCGGTCGTGACGATCGGCAGCTCGGTCGCGGTGTCGGCGTCGTAGTCGGAGAACGCCGCCGCGCAGGCGACGGAGATGCTGCTCGCGCCTGAATTGCCGATCCAGACCGAGGCCGCGCCGGTGTCGGCCGTCGTGAGCGCCGGACCGTTCGTCGTGAGCGGCGCCGAGTAGAAGCTCGCGGTCGCATTACCCGCGCCGTCCGCGGTGAGCGTGCGCGCGGTGACGGAGCTGCCGAAGTCGCCGTCGGTGAGCGTCTGATCGGTGCTGCCGTGGAAGACGCCGGTCGTGAAGTCGGCCCGCAGCGGCAGTGGCTCCGACGGCGTGACGGTCACCGTCGGCGTGGGCGTCGCGGTCTTCGTCGGCGTCGGCGTCACTGTCGGCGTGGCCGTATCTGTGGGCGTCGCGGTCGCGGTGG
>VBKW01000365.1 GCA_005879405.1 Deltaproteobacteria bacterium | reverse complement strand
GCTTTTCGCGTCGATCGTGCCGCCGTGCACCGTGATCAGGTAGCGCGCGATCTCGAGGCCGAGTCCGAGGCCGCCGTAGCGCCCGCCGGCGACGTCGACCTGATGAAAGCGCTCGAACACCCGCGCCACGACGTCGGGCGCCATGCCGATGCCGTTGTCCCGCACGAGGACCTCGACGGTATCGCCGGCGCGGTGTGCCGCGACGACGATGCGCCCGCCCTGCGCCGTGAATTTCACCGCATTCGTTACCAGGTTGCCGAGGATCTGCTGCAACCGCATCGGATCCGCGCGCACCGGGAGCGCGTGGTCACCCGGCTCGCAGACGAGCTCGATCGACTTCGTCTCGGCCGCGACGCTGAACGTGTCGACGAGCGCGCGCACGGCTTCGCGAGCGTCGACGCGTGAGAGCTCGAGGTGGAGCGTGCCGGCCGTGATGCGCGCGACGTCCAGGAGATCCTCGATGAGGCGCGCTTGCATACGCGCGGTGCGCTCGATGACGTCGACGGCCCGCGCCGTCGTTTCGGCGTCGACACGGCCGCGGCGGAGGAGCTGCGTCCATGTGATGATCGTCGCGAGCGGCGAGCGGAGCTCGTGGGAGACCGTCGCGAGGAACTGGTCCTTCGCCCGCGTTGCGGCCTCGGCGGCGTCACGCGCTTCCTCGAGCTCGCGACGGAACCGCGTCTCGGCGAAGCGATGCAGCCACGCCGAGCGGAACGTCCGGCACGTGCCCTCGGCGATCGCCCACGAGAGCACGGAGCCGATCACGATTGCCGTCCCGAGCTCGATCGCGCGCACCGCGAACGTCAAAAACGGGATTGCGACGAGCCACGGCACGACGGTGCCGATCCACACCAGCATCTGTGCCCGCCATCCCCACGCGAAGAACAGCGCAGTCGCGAGGTAGAGAGTGAGGAGAACGAACGCGAGGACGTCGCCGCTGCCGCGCGCTGCCGCGAACATCGCCGTCGAGGAGACGCCGAGAAAGATGCAGACGCCGGCGAGCGCGCGCGGGATCGGTCGCCGACGATTCGTGTCACGCGCCCGCGACGTCCTGTACGCGTGGGCGAGCGCGACGGACTGCGACGCCACGGTCACGCCGGCCGCGACGCCGTCGAGCAAGCCTTCGCTCATGAGGACCGTGCTCCAGAGCGTCGTCGTGCCGACCCAGCAGGCGGCGAAGAGCGGCAGGCGATGCGCGATCAGGTTCGCGCGCGCTGCGGTCAGCGCGTCATCGACGTACCGTGCGCGGACCTCGACATCCCATCGCATGCTGCGCCTTTTCCGCTCGCTCGTCGCGCCGCGCTGAGGAGCTCATCGGACGATAACCCCACCGTTACCAGCAAACGAAATACCAAAAGGACGGGAGCAGAGACGCGTCGGAGGCGATTCCGAAACCGCTTGTTACGCGCACCGCGATGGTTCAATGCCCGAATGAAGGGAGCAAAGCGCAGAGCGTCGCTGCGGGATCGTGCGTGGCCGCAACGATTCGACCATCGTCACTACGACGGGGCGAAACCGCGAAGTCTCGTCTTTGACCGTCTCACGGACCCCCGGTTCACTGACGGCGAGGAGAACACACATGAGAAAGAGCATTCTATGCAGCGCGATCCTGCTCGCCCTCACCGTCGGCAGGACGCCGACGTGTGTCGCCCACGGTCTTCAGGACGATGTCGATCAGGCCGCGACGATCATGGAGCGGTTCCGCGGAATGCCCGAGCACGGGATTCCCGACGCGGTTCTACGCGACGCGAAGGGATTGGCGATTCTGACGCGGCTGAAGGCGGGCTTCATCTTCAGCGGCGAAGGTGGCCGGGGCGTCGTCATCGCGCGCACGCCACGCGGCTGGAGCGGACCGTCGGCCATCGGCACAGGCGGCGCCGGATTCGGATTCCAGGTCGGTGCGGAGGTGACCGAGGTCGTCCTCGTCCTCAACACGCCGGCCGCGGTCGACGCCTTCGAGCACAGCGCCAACGTCAAGCTCGGCGGCGACGTGAGCGTGGCAGCCGGCCCGCTCGGCCGTGACATCGCGGCCGGCGTGATGCCGGTGGCGGCCGTGTACACGTACAGCCGCAACCAAGGTCTCTTCGCCGGTGTCTCGCTCGAGGGCGCGGTCGTCGCGGCCCGGCCGAAGGCGAACGAGGAATACTACGGCCGTCCGGTGACGCCTGACGAGATCCTCTCCGGTTACGTCAAGCCGCCCCCGGGCAGCGAAATGCTCACCGTCGCCCTCGGAGGCCGCGGCGAACGATACCGGTCGCGCTCGTACGCCGGTCGTTAGCTCGCCGACTCGGCAGCCTGCGCGAACGTCGCGGGATCGTAGAAGAAGAGCTCGCGCTTGATCTTGCCGTCGCGGACCTCGTGGATCGCGACCTCGTGCAGGCGCACCTGCTTGCCGGTTGCGGCGAGGGTGCAGTCACCGACCCACTCGATCACGATCGTTTTGCCGTCGACGCAGACGCGCCGGGGGTCGAAGTGCGCGCTGCTCACCATCGTGCGCCAGCCCGCGAACTTCTGACGGATGGCGTCGATGCCGCGCATCGGTGGCTGCCCGGGCTCGATCGATTCGACGTTGTCGGCGTAGAGGGCGAACGCTCCCTCGTCGTCGTTGCTCAATGTCGTCTCGACGATGCGGCGCGCCAGCGCTCGGACGCCATCGGCGGCGGGCGACTTCGACTCCGTTCGCGCACGTGTCGCGGGCCGCGTGCGGGCCGCCCGTGCGGGCCGCGCTTTCGACTTCGCCGGTTTCACCGCGCGCGCCTTGACACGGCGGGTTTTCGTCTTCGTTCGTGTTCGATTTGCCACGTTCGTACCTCCCGAGGCGTGGGTTAGACCGCGGGCAACCCTCGGTCAACCCGCGTGGCCGCGGTAGTTTCCGCGATCACGACCGGCGCCGTCGCCGCGGATTTCGCCTCATTCCGCTCCGCCGGCGAGTGGTGTAGGGTCGCCGGCACCCCCCTTCACGAGGAGCATGCCGATGGACGCCGCCCGTACCGTGAACCAGCTCGAGCAGCTCGACGAGGAGCTCGAGACCATCCTCACCTCCTTCGACAGCAGCTACGCCTGGAATTACGGCAGCGTCAAAGAGGGGTTGCGCGACCTCTACGAGAAGGCGAAGCGCGACCAATGGAACGGCACGACGCAGCTCGCCTGGTCGACGGATGTCGATCCGGAGCGCGGCATTCTTCCGGACATCACGAACCCACTGAACGGCTACGCCCCGTACGAGCGCCTGAACCAGAAGGAGCGCGACCGTCTCCGGCACGGGCAGGTGGCCTTGCAGCTGTCGCAGTTTCTTCACGGCGAGCAGGGTGCGCTGATCGTCGCCTCGCAGCTCGTGGGCGCGGTGCCGTGGATCGACGCCAAGTACTACGCGGGTACGCAGACGATGGACGAGGCGCGCCACGTCGAGGTTTTCGGCCGTTACCTCCGCGAGAAGCTCGAGTGGCAGTGGCCGGTGAACGAGAATCTCAAAGAATTGCTCGACGATACAATCAGAGACAGCCGGTGGGATTTCAAATATTTGGGCATGCAGATCATCATCGAGGGCTTGGCGATGGCCGCCTTCGGCAACCTCTTCCAGATCACGACCGAGCCGCTGCTGAAGGAGCTCGTCCGCTACGTGATGAAGGACGAGTCGCGCCACGTCGCGTTCGGCGTCCTGTCGCTGCACGACTACTACAAGGACATGCCGGCCGGGGAGCTGCGCGACCGCGAGGACTTCATCATCTACGCCTGCGAGCTCATGCGGAACCGCCTCGTCGGTGACCAGATCGCGGACGCGATGGGGTGGGACCGCGAGGAGGTGAAACACGTCGTCCTCGAGTCGGTGATCGGCAAAGCGTTCCGCAGCACGCTCTTCGCGCGTGTGGTGCCGAACCTGAAACGCCTCGGCCTCTTGAGCCCGCGCGTACGGAAGGCGTTCGAGGAGCTCGACATCATTCAGTTCGAGAACGCCGATCCCGAGGCACAGGACCGCGCGCTCGGGCTCGCCTAGCGCGTTAGTCCTCCGCGGCGATCCGGCGGGACGCGGCGTCCACATCCGCTGACGACGCGAGTCGGTAGTCGACGACGAGCGTCTCGAGCGCTGCGACCCACGACTGGTAGTAGGGCGCGTCAGGGCGCGCCGCGATCGCGGCGATCAACCGCTTCTGGAACTCGCTCCACGACACGCCGAGCCGCTCGACGACGGCGAGCGCCATCCCGAACGCGCGGCCCTGCCACGGCGCTTCGAAGATGAGCTCGCCGTTCTTCCGCGGAAGCGCCGCCGCGCCTTCCATGCGCGCGACGGCGGTATCGAGCTCCGGCGTGCGCTGATTGGGTGCTCGATCGCTCATGGCGTCTGCTGCCGCGGCGGCGAGGTCGAGCCACTCGGCGGCGGCGATATCGGACCGTGGCGCGCCGCGACGTGCGCGGTGCCGATCATCGCGTCGCGAGTGACGAGCGCCGCGAGCTCCTCCTCGGCGAGCGTCTCCGTGCCCGGCGGACGCTCCGGCAGCACGAGATAGCGGATCTCCGCGCTCGAGTCCCAGACGCGGACCTCGACGCTCTCCGCCAGGACGAGTCCCATCTCCGCGAGCACGGCGCGCGGCTCGCGGACGACGCGCGCACGATAGGCCGGGCTCTTGTACCAGTTGGGCGGGAGGCCGAGGACGGGCCACGGGTAGCAGGAGCAGAGCGTGCACACGACGACGTTGTGCACGTCCGGCGTATTCTCGACGACGACCATGTGCTCGCCCTCGGGACCGCCGAAGCCGAGCTCGGCGATCGCCTTCGTCGCATCCGTGAGCAGTCGGCCGCGGTACGCGGGATCGACCCACGCACGGGCGACGACGCGGGCACCGTTCATCGGGCCGATGTCGCGCTCGTAGGCGTTCACGACGCCGTCGATGAATGTCGGATCGACGATGCCCGCGGCGGTCAGCAGCTCCTCGAGCGCTCGCGCGCGCATCTCGACGGGCGAGAGCGGCGCCGGATGGTGGCCGCCGCCGTGGTCGTGCGTGTGCGCATCGCGGTCGTGGGGGTCGTCGCTCACCGGGTCGCCTCGAGATAGCTTTCCCACAGGTCGACGTAGACCGCGTCGCGCGTCGCGGCGGACGCGCTCCACAGCTCCGTGGCGCTGAAGCGGACGCCGTACGTCGGCTCACGATGATCACGGTCGGTGTGCGCCGCGAGATCGGGGAGCGTAAACGGGCGATCGATGCGGACGACGACGCCGCGGTGACCGCGCACGTAGCGCGGACAGCGCGTGTGCCCCCGCGGTTGGACGTCGCGGACGCGAACCGTGTCGCCGACGCGGAACCGCGGCGACGCCTCGGACGTGCGTGTGTCGGCCACGATCTCCTCGGCATCGGACGTTGCGTTCGGATGCGCCGGCTGCGCCAACGGGAACCCGCCGGGGACGCGCGCGTCGAGCGTGGCGCGGTCGAGCTTCCCGCGCTCGACGAGGAGGGTCGCGAGACCGGTCATCATGCGCTCGTAGTAGGGCGCGCGCAGATAGTGCTCCGGGTCCATGCGCTCGACCGCGTGGCGGTAGCCGTGCGCGCTCGTGAGCCGCGTGAACGCGACAGCGGCGAGCATCCCGAAGACACGGCGCTCCCACGGCTGGTGAAAGACCGGCTCGGCCGCCTCGACGACGACGCGCCCGAATCCGTCCATTCCCCCGAGGTCGTGGATGCCGTTCACACGTGCTCGCTAGCACAAGCGCGGCGCGCGGTCAGCTGCCACGCGTGCGGGCGAAGCGCTCTCCGCGGCGCGCTGACCGAACGTCGGCGTGGTCGTGTCGCTTGACCGCCTCCCGGTGCGCGGGTACATCACGACGACTTCTCGCTCGAGGTCCCGCCGATGCGCTTCTACGAGTACGAGGCCAAAGCTCTCTTCGCCCGCCACGGCACGCCGCTCTTGAAAGGCCGTGTCGCGAAGACCGCGGCGGAAGCGAAGGCGATCGCCGCCGAGATCGGCGGTCCGGTCGTGCTCAAGTCGCAAGTGCTGACGGGCGGGCGCATGAAGGCGGGCGGCGTCAAGTTCGCCGACAACCCCGCCGACGCCGAGAAGGCGGCGGACGCCATCTTGAAGCTCGAGATCAAAGGCCAGAAGCCGCGCGGCGTGCTGGTCGAGGAGCGGGCGCCGATCACGCAGGAGTACTTCGCGGCGGTGACGTGGGACGGGCGCCGCAAGCTGCCGGTGCTCATCTTTAGCGACATGGGCGGCATCGACATCGAGGAGGTCGCGCAGACACATCCCGAGCACGTCGCGCGCGTGCACTTCTCGACGCTGTTTCCGTTCAGCCCGTACAAAGCGAAAGAAGCGATTGCCACGACCGGCGTCACCGGCGAGGATTTGAACAAGTTGATTCCTATCGTGTCGACGCTTGCGGAGATCTTCTTACGCTACGATCTCACGCTCGCCGAAATCAATCCGCTCGGGAAGACCGCGGACGGCAAGTTCCTGGTGTTGGACGGTCACGTCGATCTCGAGGGCGACGCGCGCGACAAGCACGCGAAGGTCGTCGCCGAGCTGGGGATCGGCAAAGAAGAGACGCGCGAGGCACGGCCGCCGACGGAGTTCGAGATCAAAGGTGCGCTGGTCGACGCGTCGGACCACCGCGGTGTGGCGGGGAACGTCAAGGAATTCGACGGCGATCTCGGCCTGGTCATCGGCGCGGGTGGTGGATCGCTGACGTTGTTCGATGCCATTCGGAAACACGGCGGCAAGCCGGCCAATTACTGCGAGATCGGCGGCAACCCCAGCGTCAGAAAAGCGTGCGAGCTGACGAAGCTCATTCTCTCCAAGCCAGGCGTGAAGAAGATCGCCGTGATGATGAACGTCGTCTCGAACACCCGCGTCGACATCGTCGCGCGTGGCGTCATCAAGGGCTGCGTCGAGTCGGGGCGCGACCCGGGGCAGACGATCGCGATTTTCCGCATCCCGGGCGCGTGGGAGGACGACGGCTTCAAGATCCTCCGCAAATACGGCGTCGAGTACTGCGACCGCACGGTGTCGATGTACGAGGCCGCGGGGCGTGCGGTCGCCAAAATGTCGGCGTGACGTCGGCGTAGTACATGGACATCGGCGTGATCCTCGCTCCGCTGCCGCGCCGCTCCGCGGAGCTGGCACGCATGGCGGAGAGCGCGGGATTCGCGACGCTGCTCTATCCCGACAGCCAGAACCTCGCGCCCGACGTGTGGCAGCAGCTCGCGCTGGCGGCGCAGGCGACGACGACGCTGCGACTCGGGCCCGGCGTCACGAATCCGGTGACCCGCGACCCGGCGGTGACCGCCGGCTCAGCGCTGTCGCTGCACGTCGAGAGCGGCGGGCGGGCGATTTGCGGCGTCGGGCGCGGCGACTCGTCGTTGCAGCGAATCGGGAAGTCGACGGTGACCGTCGCGGCGTTCGAGCGCTTCCTCGCGATGCTGCAGGCGTATCTGCGCGGTGAGACCATCGAGCGCGACGGGTTTCCGAGCCGGCTCGAATGGCTGCGCGCCGAAGGGAAGACCGAGCTGCGATTCGCAGAGATCGGCAAAGTCCCGGTCGAGGTCGCCGCGACCGGGCCGCGCGTCATCGCGGCGGCGGCGCGCCATGCCGAGCGCATCGCGTTCGCCGTCGGCGCCGATCCCGAGCACCTGGCGTGGGCGCTCGAGACGGCACGCAGCGCGGCGCGCGCCGCCGGTCGCGACCCGGCGTCGCTGCGCTACGGCGCGTACGTGAGCTGCGCCGTGCACCCCGACGTCGCCGTCGCGCGGAACGCCGTCCGCGGCACGGTCGCGACGTTTGCCCGCTTCTCGTCGCTCGCGGGCGCGGCGCTCGATCGCCTGCCGCCGCAGCTGCGCGAGGTCGCGGCCGAGCTCCGCGCGCACTACGACATGCGCCACCACACGCGCGCGACCGCCGAGCACGCGCGCGCGCTCGAGGACGAGTTCATCGATTGGTTCGCGATCGCCGGACCGGCGGCGGCCGTCGTGCCGCGCTTCGAGCGGCTCGCCGCGCTCGGTCTCGATTTCGTCCACGTCGTACCGGGATCGAGCGAGATGGAGCGCGACGTGGCGGCGACGGTGCTGCACGGGCTCGCGACCGAGGTGATTCCGAGATTTCGCGGTACCGTGGCGCGCGCCTGACGCGGGCTACGGATTCTCCAACGCCGGCACGCAGAGCAGCTGAGGCTGCTTCACGTCGAGCGTCTCGGCTCCGAACTGGTCTTCCGTGAAGACGCCGACGATCTTCACGAACTTCACCGCGTCGGTCTGCTTCGTCCTGTAGCACATGAGGTGATCGATGTGGCTCGGCGCCGTCGGGTCCTCGCTCTGTTTGTCGGCCGGGTTGCAGAGGTAGGCCGGCCGCTTCACGTCGACGGTCATCGTGCCGAACTGATCGCCGACGGAGACGCCGAGCTGCGGCACGAACTTCGGCGTGCCGCGCGTGACCGTGACCGTGTAGCACTCGAAGTGATCGGTCGCGTACGTCCCCGGTGTCGGAACCGGCGTCGGGCCGGTGAGGCTCTTCGCCGCCGGCACGAGGAGGTACGATGGTCTCCTCGCATTGACGAAGAGGCCCGTCGGGTTGAACTGGTCGACGACCTTGATCTTGGTCGGAAGGACCGCCCGTCCCGGGATCTTGAGCGGGTACATCTTCAGGTGCTCAGGATGCGTCGGTGCGCTCGCGTCGTCGCCGTTCACGTCGGTCGGGGCGCAGAGCGAGCTCGGCTTTCTCACCGCGACTTGGGCGCCGCCGAACTGATCGACGAGCGAGATACCCGGGGGATTCGCGATGCCGGCAAACTCGATCGAGCGCCGCGTCGGCGCCGCCTTGTAGCAGGTGAAATGATCGAGCGACCCGAGGGTCGGCGTCGGGTACGGCGTCGGGGTGAGCGTCGGCGTCGGCGTGCGGGTGGCGGTCACGGTCGGCGGAATCGTCACGGTCGCGGTGGGGGTCACGCTGATCGTCGCGGTCGGCGTGAGCGTGCGCGTGGCGGTGCGCGTCGGGGTCGGCGTCGCGGTGCGCGTGCGCGTCGGCGTCGGGCCCGCAGCCGTCAGCAAGTCGTAGCCGATGACGTCGAGATTGATCCCCTCGGGCGACGTTGCCGCGACGTCCGACGCTTGGCCGGAGCAGGCGAACGCGTTTTGCGGATATGGGTTCGCTTGCGGGCAGCCGCCGCTCAGCCAATCGCCGAAGTCTCCGCCCGCGGTCTGATTGAAGCCGACGATGTTCGTCGAGCCGGAATCGATCGAGAAGTACCGCGAGCCGCTGGACGTGAGATTCCTCGTGCCGGGCGACGACCAGCTGAACAGGTCCTGCGGTCGGACGTCGGTGAACGCGTTGATGGCCGATCCGAGACCCATGACCTCGTCGATCTCGTGCTCGGCCGTGCGCAGCGCATCGAACAAGCCGGCGCCGGCAGGACGGGTGAACTTGAACGACTGACTGGAGTTCAGCGTGACGATGCCGTCGTACGGGCCGCCGACCCCGACGCTGCCGTTCGCGAACATGGCCGTCGGAGTATTCAAGCCGATCGCTCGGCCGCCGGCGCTCGACGGAAGGACGTTCGGCGACAAGCCGCTGCTCGGGGGAAGACTCGCGTTCGCCGTCGAATCGTTCGTCGTCGTCGCGTCCGCCTTCAAGTCGGCGATGTAGGTGCTCCACGGCACGCTGTAGAGAACGTAGCTGCTGGTCGCGAGCGCGCCGCCGGGCAGCGCCGAGCCGTTGGGCTGGGTGGTCGCATAGCGGAAGAGAATGTTCACCGTGATCGCATCGTTGAAGAGCGATTCGTAGAACGCGACGGCGTTGTTGATCATCGTCTGAATCGCCGCCGAGTTCGGGTCGCCGGTGATCGAGCTGTCGAACGTTGCGTGGATGACGAGGGCGCCGCTCCGGCCGCCGCCGGCGATCGGGGCCGCCACACCGCTTGCGGCTTCGGGTTGGACCAGCGCCGGCGCTGTGCGGTGCGCGTCCGTCGACTGGGAGGCGACGTGCTGACCGCTGCCGATCATGCGCGGCACGGCGCCGTCGGTCGTCGCGGCGCGGCCGGTACCGGAAAGGAGAGCCGCCATCGTCACCGCGAGTACAAG
>VBKW01000059.1 GCA_005879405.1 Deltaproteobacteria bacterium | reverse complement strand
AGCGCCCGTCGTCGGACATCAATCACTACGAGCTCATCGGCGGGCGCATCGTCATGACGCCGCCCGCGGGTTGGCCGCATGGCCGGATCGGCGCGGAGCTGGTGCGGTACATCCATGAAGCGGCGTCGGCCGCGAGGCTCGGAATCGTGCTCGACTCGAGCGCCGGGTTCGACCTCCCGTCGGGCGACACCGTCGAACCGGACGTCTCGTTCGTCTCCAACGAGCGGCTCGCCGCCGGACCGCCTCCCGAGCGCGGCAAGTTCCTCCGCATCGTCCCGACGCTGGTCGTCGAGATCGCCTCCCGCTCGACCGCGCGCCGCGATCGCACCGAGAAGAAGGACGTCTACGCGCAGAACGGTGTCGCCGAATACTGGATCGTCGACCCGGACGCGCGCAGCGTGACGGTGCACGTGCTCCGCGACGACGGGTACGATACCGGCCGCGCCTTCACGAGCGGTCGCGTCGAGTCGCCGGCGCTGCCCGCGGTCGACGTCATCGTCGAGGAGCTCTTCGCCGAGTAGCCCCGCAGTTGAGCTTCACCGTCGCCATCAATCCGTGATCGGCGCCGCCGCTGCCTCGGGGACGCCGTTCGCCGCCATGTGACGGCAGGCATCCGCCACCGCTTGCGAGTTCTCGTACGCGTGAACGTAGACCGCGCGACCCCAGCGAATATGAATGACGTGCGCGGCCTCGTTGACGTACGGCGGACCGACCGCCGGCGTGACCTGCGCTCGCCATTCGACGACGACGACGGTTCGCCAGGGCCAGCCCTTCACCAACACGTCGCGGATCTCGAATCGCAGCACGGGAAAGAGCCGGAAGAGACGCTCGAACCAGCGGCGGAACGCCTCCCGGCTGTGCCGTTCGCCTCCGAGCGGATGCTCGCCCGCAAAGACATGGTGCACGTTCGCGGCGGCGCCGCCGAGCGCTACCGAGTAGTCCCCCGCCGACAGCCGCTCGAAGCCGCGGCGAACCATTCGCGCAACGATGGCGTGATACATGGCGACTCCTGTTTTGCGTCCGATGCCGCGCTTCCGCTGACCGTATTGCGTCAGAAACCGAGCGCGAATAGCAAGGCGGCGCGAATCTCGCGCATCTTGCTCGGCGTGAGCGTCGTGATGAGCCCCTCGATCTTGCCGCGCGACACGGTCTGCACGTGGTCGAGATTGATCGCGCTGGCGCGCGGGAACCCCTCGACCCGCAATACCGGCACCTCCGACGGGATGCCGCGAACCGTCGTCGTCACCGGAGCGATCGTGACCTCGCCGAGATACTCGAGGATGCTGTCGCGGGTGAGGATGACGACCGGCCGGCGCTTGTCAGGCCGGGCGAACCGATACCAACGGATCTCGCCCCGCTTCACTCATCGCCCCACGCCTGCTCGGACTCCCACACGTCGAACTCGCGGCGCGCGACGGGCCGGCGCGTGTAGCCGAGGCGATGTCGCAGCTCCAGATCCTTCACGCGGACGCGCGCGAGCGCCAGGCGCAATGCCTCACGGGTGAATCCGGAGCGCGTCGTCTTGAGCCGCTTGGCGGCTCTGTCGACCGCCGCGACCAGCTCCTCGTCGAGCGTCATCTGTACGGTGCGCATCGCTCGTTCCACACTCGAGATCTATAGCTACGAGTATCGCTATGCAAGCCATCATCGACAGGCGCTCGCCCCGTTAGCATACAGCGAGGAGCTCCTCCACCGTCATCGGAATGTCACGCGCGATTTTTCGCAGGCGGCGGCGCGGAATCTCGCGATCGCTCTGTACAAAAGAAAACCCGGAGCTCTCTACCGCCCATCAAGCACGACACTCGCGGTGGCGATCTCCCGCGGCCTCACCGTTGCCGAGCGGCGATCCCGGTGCTACCAAGGTAACATCATGACGACTTCGCTCAAGCTCCCGCGCGCACTCCGGGCGCGAGTCGCCCGCGTCGCGAAGAAGACCGGACGCACCCCGCATCGCGTGATGCTCGACGCGATCGAGCGTGAGACGGTCCGGGAAGAGCGCCTCGAGACGTTCATGAAGGAAGCGGTGGCCGCGGACCGCACGATCGACGAGACGGGCGAGGTATACGCCGCCGCCGACGTTCATCGCTGGCTGCTGCGGCTCGCGAGCGGCAAGAAAGCCGCGCCGCCGCGCCCGTGGCGCGGGTAGTTTACTCTCGCAACGCGCTCGCCAACCTCGAGCGCGCCTTCGATTTCCTGGCCGAACACGATCCCGATGCAGCCGTCGACGCGGCCAGCGCGATCCAGAGCGCCGTCGATGCGCTCGCGCCGCACCCACTGATCGGACGCCGGCTTCGCGGGGAGATTCGCGAGCTCGTCATTTCATTCGGCAGGACAGGATACGTCGCGCTCTATCGATTCGTTCCCGCGCGGGACGAGGTCCGCGTTCTCGCCATTCGGCACGAACGGGAGCTGGACTATCCGACGTGATCGGTGCCGATGTCGGTCCGGTTGCGCTCACGTCGCGCGCGGCGCATGTCGGGCTGGTGGAATCGATCTACTGGGTCGTGTCACGGCACTGCAACCAGCGGTGTGGGCATTGCTACAACGATTCCGAGCCCGGCGCACGCGGGTTGTCACCGGACGAGGTCGACCGCTGCGTCGCAAACCTTCCCGACGCGAACGACGTCGGCGTCGAGCGCATCATTCTCTCCGGCGGCGAGGTGCTGGCATGGCCGGCGCTGCTGTTTCACACACTCACCCGGCTCTACCAGCGCTACGGAGAGCACACCGCGCTCTGGGTACAGACGAACGGCGACCTCCTCGACGAGCGTACCCTCGACGATCTCCTCGCACACCACGTGCGGCGGATCGACGTTTCGAGCATCGATCGCTATCACCCGAAGTCGACCATCGAGCGCCGCGAACTCCTCGAGCGGATGTTCGCGTCGCGGGGCATGCTCGACGCGAGCCGTCCCGCGAGCGACGGCCGCGTGCGCTACGGCTTTTGGGGCGCCACCGAGGATCAGTGGATCGGCCCGCTCTGGCCGCGCGGCCGCGCGCGCGCCAACGGGCTCTCGTCCGCGGCGCCGCAGCACGAGTTCTGCCGGATGTGGAGCGGCGCGAAGAACTTCCTCGAGTATCGCGGCAGCGGCTGCGAGGTGAACGTTCAGCTCGGCGATGTCTACCCGTGCTGTCCGATGACGTGTCGTCCGATCGGCAGCCTGCTCGTCGAGCCGCTGATCGCGATCCTCGACCGTTGCGCACGCTCGCCCGTGTTCCAGGCGCTCAACGCAGGACGGCCGGAGCGGATGGGCGAATCCCTCGGCATCTCCGAGGCGCACGGCATCCAGCGCACGCGAGCGCTCGGCAATCATTGCTTGTGGTGCGACGAGTTCTTCACGACGTACGGCCGCGCGCTGCTCGTCGACGGCGCGACGGCGCGCGGCAGCGTCGACCTCGACAGCGTTCCTCCTGCGCACGAGAAACGGCCCGCCCCCGGCGAGCCGACGCGTATCGCGACGCGCCCGTTCCCGACGGATGATGACTGCTAGAGCGTTTCTACGCGCGGCTCAACGGCGAGAGGAATGCGTTCCCCGCGGTGCGGAAACTTCGCTCACCCTATCGTAGAGATACTCGGGCGCGAGATCGGCGCCTGTATCCCGCGCAATCGTGTTCAGATCCGTGTCGACGCGAAATCGTCGGAAGACCTCAACGTCTTTCAGCGGCGCGAACACTTCCCCCCACAGATCACCCGCAAGGTCGATCTCACCCGCTCGACCGTCGGCAAAGCAAATGCGAATGCGATAGCCGCCCGCGTACTCGGCGTTCTTGAGTCTCGGGGTCATCGTCTACTCCAACGGAGCGATCGGCCGGAGCGGCTGCGGCACCCGAGCGCCCTCCCAGTTCTCGGCCGGTCGTCACCGTGCAGAGCATGCCATTTCGTTGCCGATGAAGTCGTTTCGACGTCACGCGGAGCGGCCGCTCGCCGCTCCCGCGTCGTGGCCGGCGCACCGGCGAGCGCGAAGCGGAGCGGCCGCGCGACGCGAGCACGGCATCGGTGGCCGTTCGGCTTGCCCGTCGTTCCGCTCGAACGCGATTGGCACGTCGTCGAGCGCGCGGACACGACGCGCGTGGGCGCCCGCACGCGTTCCGGCCCTGTCGGCCGGGGCCGCAGCGCTCGACATCTTCACACGAATGGACGCGACCGTCGTCGACACGATGACGGCCGCGCTGAGCGCGCGACGGCGGATACCGCTCGAGTAGTTCCGATG
>VBKW01000058.1 GCA_005879405.1 Deltaproteobacteria bacterium | reverse complement strand
CCGACCAGATCATCCCGGCGCAGTACCTGAATCTGGTGCCGACGATTCCGGACGAGTACGAGAAGCTCGGCAGCTACGCGCTCTGCGGCGTGCTCGATGCGCCGCGCTTCGTGCCGGACGGGGCGACGAAGACCCAGTATCCGCTCATCGTCGCCGGGCGGAACTTCGGGTGCGGGTCGTCGCGCGAGCACGCGCCGATCGCGATCGGCGCCGCCGGAGGGCGCGCCGTCGTCGCGGAGTCGTACGCGCGGATCTTCTTTCGCAACTGCGTCGCGACCGGCGAGCTCTACCCGATCGAGACGCCGGTACGGCTCGTCGACCAGTTCGTGACGAGCGACGAGGCCGAGCTCGACCTCGACGCCGGCACGCTCACGAACCTCCGCACCGGCGCGCGTTTCGAGCTGCGCCCGCTCGGCGACGCGCGTCCGGTGATCGACGCCGGCGGGTTGTTTGCATATGCGCGTCAGACCGGCATGATCCCGCAGACGGTTGCGCCTGACGTCAAGGAGCACGTGCCGCTCAACCGACAAATCGAGGACTGAGACGAGCATGGCCGCAGAGCGGCCGCGCGCACGGGGGATGAATGCACAAAATCGCGGTGATTGGCGGAGACGGTACGGGGCCGGAGGTGACGGTCGAGGCGGAGAAGGTGCTCGCCGCCGCCGCGAAGAGCTGCGGCTTCACGTACGAGTCGATTCGGTTCGACTTCGGGGGCGACCGCTATCTGCGGACGGGTGAGGTGCTTCCGGCGAGCGCCGTCGAAGAGATGCGCGCGTTCGACGCGATCCTTCTCGGCGCGATCGGCCACCCCGACGTCAAGCCGGGAATCCTCGAGAAGGGGATCTTGCTGCACCTACGCTTCGAGCTCGACCTCTACATCAATCTCCGTCCGGTGAAGCTCTATCCGGGCGTCGACACGCCGTTGAAGGACAAAGGCCCGGAGCACATCGACTTCGTCGTCGTGCGCGAGAACACCGAGGGCCTCTACGCCGGCGTCGGCGGCTTCTTGAAGAAGGGCACGCCGGACGAGGTCGCCGTCCAGGAGTCGGTCAACACGCGACGTGGCGTCGAGCGCTGCCTGCGCTACGCCTTCGACTACACCCGCGCCCGCAACCGCACGAGGACGCTCACACTCGTCGGCAAGACGAACGTGCTGACGTACGCCTTCGATCTCTGGGAGCGCACCTTCCACGAGGTCGGCGCCGCCGATTATCCGGACATCAAGCGCGACTACGCGCACGTCGACGCGACGTGCATGTGGATGGTGAAGAACCCGGAGTGGTTCGACGTCATCGTCACCGACAACATGTTCGGCGACATCATCACCGACCTCGGCGCCATGATTCAGGGCGGCATGGGGATCGCCGCGGGCGGCAACATCAATCCGCAGACGGTCTCGATGTTCGAGCCGATCGGCGGCTCGGCGCCGAAGTACACCGGCCAGGGCGTCATCAACCCGATGGCCGCGATCGCCGCCTGTCAGATGATGCTCGCCCATCTCGGCGAGAAGGAGGCGGCCGAGCGCGTCGACCGCGCGATCGCGACCGTCCTCTCGACGAAGCTGAAATCGATGGCGGCGGGGCGGATGGGCTACTCGACGTCGCAAGTCGGCGATCTCGTCGCCGACGCCGTCGCGAAGGGATAGGCGGGTGGCGGCGCGCGAGTACAACGTCGCCGTCGTCGGCGCCACCGGCGCCGTCGGCAGCGAGCTCTTGAAGATCCTTCAGGAGCGGCAGTTCCCGATCGCCGAGCTGCGGCTCTTCGCCTCCGAGCGCACCGCCGGCGAGCTGATCCAGCTCGAGCGCGGCGAGGTGCGCGTCGAGCTGCTCGACCCCGAGGGCTTCGGCGGCGTCGATCTCGCGTTCTTCTGCGCCGGCGGCGCGGTGAGCGCCGAGTACGCGCCGATCGCCGTCGACGCGGGTGCCGTCGTCATCGACAAGAGCAGCTACTTCCGCCAGCAGCCGGACGTCCCGCTCGTCGTGCCCGAGGTGAATGCGGACGACCTCGCGACGCGCGAGCGCGGCATCATCGCGAGCCCGAACTGCACGACGATCCCGATCGTCGTCGCGTTGAAGCCGATCGCCGACGCCGTCGGCCTCGGACGCATCGTCGCGTCGAGCTACCAAGCGGTTTCGGGCGGCGGCAAGCGCGGCGTCGAGACGTTGTCGCGCGAGACGGTCAACCTCCTCAACTTGCGCGGCGCCGAGGAGGGCGGCGACTCGGTCTTCCCGCATCGCATCGCGTTCAATTGCATCCCGCAGGTCGACGCGTTCCTCCCCGACGGCGCGACGAAGGAAGAGGCGAAGGTCATCGCCGAGACGCGCAAGGTTCTGCATCTCGACGAGCTACCGATCGCGGTCACTTGCGTGCGCGTGCCGACGTTCTACGGGCACGCCGTCGCGCTCACGGTCGAGACCGAGTCGAAGCTCGACGCGTCCGAGGCCGCGCGCCTGCTGGGCGAGGCACCCGGGGTCATCCTGTGCGACGAGACGAGCGAGCGTCCGTATCCGACTCCCGCCGACGTCGGCGGCACCGACGCGGTGTACGTCGGGCGCATCCGCGACGATCCGTCGCACCCGACCGGCCTGCAGCTCTGGGTCGCCGCCGACAACGTCCGCAAAGGCGCCGCGCTGAACGCGGTGCAGATCGCCGAGATCGTCGCGCGCGAGCTGTAAGGAGCGTCCGCACGTGAGTGTCGGAGCGAGCATCGCGAGCCGCTGCGTGGCGGCGTCGCGCTGACCACCGTGCAGTACCGACTGCTGCTCGAGTACGACGGCACCGAGTACCATGGCTGGCAGCTGCAGCCGAACGCCCGCACGCTACAGGAGGTGCTGGAGACGGCGCTCGCGACGGTGCTGCGGCACCCGGCGCGTCTCCACGCGGCGGGCCGCACCGACGCCGGCGTGCACGCACTCGGCCAGGTGGCGACGTTCCAGACCGAGCGCACGATCGACGTCCGCGACCTGCGAAAGGCGCTGAACGCGCTCACGCCGTCCGACGTCGCCGTGCGCGAGGTCGCGCCCGCGCCGGAGAGCTTCGACGCGCGCCGCAGCGCGACGTCGCGTGTCTACGAGTACCGCATCTGGAACCAACCCTGGCGCTCCGCGTTCTGGCACCGCTACACGTGGCACGTGCCGCGCGCGCTCGACCTCCGCGCGATGCGCGCCGCCGCCGCCGTCTTCGTCGGCAAGCACGACTTCTCCGCGTTCCGCGCCGCCGATTGCGAGTCCGAGAGCCGCATCCGCCGCGTCCTCCACAGCGGCTTCACCGAGACCGAGAACCTGTGCACGTACCGCATCCAGGCGAACGCGTTCCTGAAGCACATGGTCCGCACGATCGTCGGCACGCTCGTCGTCGTCGGCTCCGGCGAGGTCGCCCCGGACGACGTCGCGCGCATCCTCGCGAGCCGCGACCGCACGCAAGCCGGCGCGACGGCGCCGCCGCAGGGGCTGTGTCTCGTCGCCGTGTCGTACGAGTGACCCGACGATTCGGCAGTACTATGTGACGGGCTCAGCGGGTCGGGGCGATCAGCGGGATCACTCGCCGGCCGTGCTTCCGATAGACGGCGAAATCACCGTCGATCGTCAGCACCGACGCGCGATCGTTCAACTCCGCGAGGCGGACGAGGCATGCGTCGGCCAACGACATCGGGCGATCGGCATACTTCGAAAGTAGGCGACTCACCGCGGCTCGCTCCGACATGATGCGGAGATCCACCCGGAGAAGATTGCTCATCAAGAGATCGATGAACTGGTCGGTCCCGTGGCCGACTCGCCCCATCAGGTGCGCCACCTCCGCCAACACCGGCTCACACGTCAGAAACGGCGGCCGCAGCTCGCGCAACCGATCGACCGTCCACGCGTGATGACGGTCGCTCTTGACGAGCATTGCGACGAGCGGGCCGGTGTCGACGATGATCTCACTCACCGAAGTCGCGCATGTGCCGCGGGTTGTGCGACAAATCGCGCGGTCCCGATACGCGACCGACGAGATGTTTCACGAGATCGTAGGCGCGCAGCTGTCTGCGGTCGCGGGGATCGATGAGCTTCGCCTCCAAGAGCTCGCGCACGATCGTCGATTTCGTCGTGCGGCGCGCTCGCGCCGTCGCGGTCAAGCGTGCGTCCAGCTCGGGCGACAGCTTACACGTGATCGTCGGCACACGGTCATGGTATTGTGATCTGTAGCAGAAGACAATACCAGCCGCATCGGTATTCGTAGCTACTCGTCGTCTTCCCGGACGTCGCGTTCAGTTCCGGAGTCACGACGCCGCCCGCGTGCCGCTGGACTGCGCTTCGCCGCCTGCGTCCGCCGCATCCGCTCCGCGATCTCGGCCTCCGCGCCGCGGTCGGTCGGCTCGTAGAAGCGCGCGTCGGCGAGCGCGTCGGGGAGACATGCCTGCTCGACGACGCCGCCCTCGTAGTCGTGCGGATAGCGGTAGCCGCTGCCGTAGCCGAGGCCCTTCATGAGGGGCGTCGGCGCGTTCCGCAGCTGCAGCGGGACGGGAAGGGCGCCGTGCTCCTTGACGGCGGCGGTCGCGGCGAGCATGGCGCGGTACGACGCGTTCGATTTCGCCGCCGTCGCCAAATACGTCGCGGCTTGCGCGAGCGGGATGCGGCCCTCGGGGAGACCGACGAAGTGGAACGCGTCCTTCGCGGCGACGGCGACCTGCAGCGCTTGCGGGTCGGCGTTGCCGACGTCCTCGGCGGCGAAGACGATCATCCGGCGGGCGACGAAGAGCGGATCCTCGCCGGCCTCGAGCATGCGCATGAGCCAGTACACCGCCGCGTCGGGATCGCTGGCGCGCAGGCTTTTGATGAAGGCGGAGACGACGTTGTAGTGCTCCTCGCCGGTCTTGTCGTAGAGGAGCGCCTTCTGCTGCAGCGACTCCTCGACGAGCGCGAGCGTCAGCGTGCGTTCGCGACGCCGCCCGGCGAGCGATGCCGCGACCTCGAGCGCGCCGAGCGCGACCCGGGCGTCGCCGTGGGAGCGCGCGGCGAGGAAGTCGCGGACGTCGTCCGCCAGCGTGAGGCCGCTCGCGCCGAGGCCGCGCTCGCGGTCTTCCATCGCGCGGTCGAGTACGCG
>VBKW01000057.1 GCA_005879405.1 Deltaproteobacteria bacterium | reverse complement strand
TCGAACGACGGGTTCTCAGTGGTGGCGCCGATCAGCACGATCGTGCCGTCCTCGACATGCGGCAGAAACGCGTCCTGCTGCGCATTGTTGAAGCGGTGGATCTCGTCGACGAAGAGAATCGTGCCGCGGCCGTGCAGCGCCTGGCGGTCGCGCGCTTCCTCGATGAGCTGGCGCAGCTCCTTCACGCCGGAGAGCACCGCGGAGAACGCGACGAACTCGTGCTGCGCCGCGCCGGCGACGAGATGCGCAAGGGTCGTCTTCCCCGTTCCGGGAGGGCCCCAGAGGATCAGCGACTGTACGCCGCCGCTTTCGACGATCTCGCGCAAGATGCGGCCGGGCCCGAGGAGGTGGTCCT
>VBKW01000364.1 GCA_005879405.1 Deltaproteobacteria bacterium | reverse complement strand
GCGCGCGCGGTGAAGAGCAGGTCGCCGCTGATCTCCCACGCGTTCGGCTCGACGATCACGCGCAGCCGCTCGAGCGGCTTCACGACCTCGACGCGGATCGGCCCGACGACGGTCTCCATGCGGTCCGCGGGCGCGCGCCGCGACGCGTGCACCACGTACTGGCGCCCGCGGTGGACGACGTTGAACGCGGCGTCCATGACGCCGCGGTTCGGGTACTGCCCCATCGCGGCGGCGAAGAAGACGCCGCCGTCGCGGGCGTAGCCGTTGAAGAAGTAGCGGTCGTAGAAGTTGCGGTCGCTGGTGCCGACCGCCGCGATCGGGTCCGCGGTCTGATGCAGCGGATAGTCGTCGGCGGCGGTGATCACGCGCCGGTCAGCCGCCGAGACGACGCGCGATCTCGCGCTCGTACTCGGGAAAGTAGCGCCCGATCACCGGCAGCGCGAACGTCCCGAGAATCGACTCCTTCGGCTCGCGCTCGAGGAGAAACTCGAACGAGCGTCGCACGAGCGCGGCAGCGTCGACGGCATCGCCGCCAAGCCTGCGCGCGTACGCCGGGTCGACCGTCACCGTATGGGTGCTGCGCGACTTCCCCTCGCTCACGGTGACGCGGAACTCTCCCGGGCGAGTCTCGTCGACGTCGATCTTCGCCGCCACGACCCGCCATCAGAGCCTCCATGACGATCGAGGTCAACCCGCGCGCGGGATTGACCGGAAGCGCCCGTCGCGCCATGGTCTGGCCTTCGCATCGCCATGAAACACAAGCAGCCCATCACCACCAAGCCAGGACACCGCGGCGGCGAGCTCGTCGTGCAGCTCCCACCGGCGTGGAATTTCCGCCTGCGTCGCGTGCTCCGGAGCCTGCTCGAGGAGACGCTCCCCGACCCGCGCGCGCCCGGCTTGAGCATCCGCCAGCGTGACGCGCGCGTCCGCGCCCGTCGCCGGCGCACGCAGCTCGCGATGGCGCAATTCGTGAGCGAGGTCCTGACGGCCGAGATCATCGGCAAAGAGATCGCGCTCGCGACCCGCAACCGCTTCGGCACGCGCCGCGGCTCGCTGCGCGAGCACGTCGCGGCGATCCTGCGCGAGGTCGCGGGCGGCTGACGTCGCGACGCTCACGGCGTGAGCGTCGCGATGCGATAGGCGCGGTAGACGAGCCACCCGATCGCCGTCGGGTCGGGATCGCTGACCTCGAGATCGAACACGAGCGCATCGGGCGTCGCGTGGTGCACCTCGACGAGCCGCGCCGTGCCGCGGCAGTGCGCGATGTCGTCGCTGTGGACGCCGTCGACCGTGCAGAGACCGCCGAACGTGACGAGGACGTTGCCGGTCGCGGGGAGCTCGTAGGCGCTGCCGACGAAGGGCGAGTAGAGCTGCTCGGGGTGCACGAACTCCCACACCTGCCGCACCGTGTGCGCGCTCTCGTCGATCGCATACTCGACGGCGCGGCTGTGGTTCTCCGGCGCCAGCAGCTTCGGCTGGCCGGTGAAAGGGCTCGCGCGCCAGTTGCCGTTGTCGAAGACGAGCAACGTGCTGCGCGCGGTGAGCTGCGGCGCGTGCTGGTGGTACGACCATGCGAACGGCTCGCCGACCGGCGTCAGCAAAAAGCTCTCGAACCCCTCCCAGTTGTCGTGATTGCCGAGGATCCAGCGCAACGCGCCGTCGGTGCGCCCGACCTTCACGACGGCGTCTTGATGGCGCAGCGACGCGATGATCGAGCCGTCGCGCGGATCGACGATCGCGGCGTTGGTATGCGCCCAGTCGGCGTTCACCGGCAGTCCTTGGGTCGCGTCGAAGCCGATGCGCGTCGGCTTCAAGATGTCGAGGAAGTTCCACGTGTGCAGGGTCGTCCCGTCGGGCGCGAACTCGACGACGGGCTCGTCGAGCACCGGCACCATCGTGCCGCGCACGGACGCATCGTTCTCGTTCGTCGGGAAATCGTCGACGAACTGGACGATGTCGCTCGAGGTGAGGAAGCTCGCGCCGCCGTCGACGTCGAGGATCTCGTTGTGGAACGTGAAGACGTCGACGGGGATGCCCCCGGGCGGCGGCGGGTCGCTCGCGTGCGCCGCGTACCACGTGTGAATGGTGTTGCCGAGCAGATCGACCTCCTCGATCGCGGTGCGGTTGGCGAGAATCGTGACCACGTGGCCGTTCGCGAGCAGCCGCGCGACCGACGACGTCGCGATGTCGAGGTACCAGACGACCTCGCCTCCGGAGTCGATAATCACGACGAACGCGGCTTTGCCGTCTTTGCTGCGGGCGCCGAAGAGCGTGAAGCCCGGCTCGACGACGCCGGCCGCGGCAATGTGGACGTCGAGGCGCGGAAACGTGGCCGGCAGCGCCGCCGTCGTCACGTGGAGCGGCGCGGACGCGTCGACGCGCCCGCCGTCGGCCGCGATCGCCGCGACCGTGACGTCGTAGTCGCGTCCCGGCGTGAAGCCGACGATCGCGTCGGCGTGGGTCGTCGTCAGCGATTGCGACGTGACGGTGAACGTGTGCGCGCCGCCGTCGGAGACCGTCGCCTCGACGCGCGTCGGCACGTCGGTCGCGAACGTCAGCACCCGCACCAGCGGCGCGCGCGCGTTCGGCGCGTCGCCGATCGCCGGCGCGGTCGTGAATTGCACCGCGTGAGAGCCGCCCGACCCGCCTCCACCGCCGCCGCATCCGGCGACGCCGACCGCGATCAGCACCGCCGCCAGCCCGACCCCCACCTTGCGCGCCCGTACCCTCATGCGTCCTCCCTCGTGGTGACTCTTCCCGTGGCCGTGGAACCGTAGTAGCACGACGAGCATGAAATTCGGACTCATGTATGCGAACGCCGGGCCGTTCGCATTCCCGGAGATGCTCACCCACCTGGCGCAGACGGCCGAGCGTGTCGGCGTCGAGTCGCTGTGGACGGTCGAGCACGTCGTCATTCCCGTCGGCTATGCGTCGACGTATCCGTACGACCCATCCGGCAAGATCCAAGCGCCGGATCAGGTGCCGATACCCGATCCGCTCGTCGCACTCGGCTACGTCGCAGGCGTGACGAAGAAGATCCGGCTCGCGACCGGCATCGTCATCCTGCCGCAGCGCCATCCGCTCTACATCGCGAAGGAGGTGGCGACGCTCGACGTGCTGTCGCACGGCCGCGTGATCCTCGGCATCGGCGTCGGCTGGCTCGCCGAGGAGTTCGACGCGCTCGGCATCCCGTTCGCGGAGCGCGCCGCGCGGACCGCGGAAATGGTGCGGGCGATGCGATCGCTCTGGAAGGACGAGGCGGAGCCGTTCCAAGGCAAGTTCTATCGCTGGCCGAAGGTCGAGTCGCACCCGAAGCCGGTGCAGAAGCCGGGAGTGCCGATCGTCGTCGGCGGCCACACCGAGCTCGCCGCCCGCCGCGCCGCACGCTACGGCGACGGCTTCTTCCCCGGCGTCGCCGAGGACGCGAAGCTGAAAGACATCCTCGCGATCATGGCCGACGAGTGCCGCAAGCTCGGGCGCGACCCGAAGACGATCGAGATCTCCGCCGGGCGCGCGGCCCCGGATCTCGACGGCGTGAAGCGCCTGCGTGACCTCGGCGTCTCGCGCTTCATGGTGCCGCCTCCGGCGTACGATCCCGACGGGATCACGAAAGGCCTCGAGCGCCTCGGCGACTTGAT
>VBKW01000061.1 GCA_005879405.1 Deltaproteobacteria bacterium | reverse complement strand
CGTGCACCGACCGTCGCTCGGCCACTCCTCACTCCTTGAGACGATCGAGCAGTCGGCGCGCCGCGACGAGTGCCGGTGGCCGTAGCCGCCGCGCGACCTCGAGCGCTGCGGTGACGCGCGCCGCGAAGCCGGGGGCATCGCCGAGTGGATCGACGGACGGTTCCGGTAGATCGTCGAGGGCGGCGGCAAGCCCGGTGAACGCCTCGGGAATCCACCCGGCGCCCTGCTCGCGAAGCCGTGCCAGCGCTCGCGTACCGGCAGCGGAGTCGATGTCGCCCGCAAGCATCCCGCGCGCAATCCGCTCAGCACGATCGCGAGGAAGCCGGCCCGGACGGTGCGTCTCGTAGATCGCTGCGACTGATGCCGTGGCATCGCGGAACGCATCGGGTGCAGTGGGGTGGATGAGGCGAAGGCGACGCAGCTCGTCGGGCGCCAACACGTCCGCCAGGGCCGGTGTCCCCGCGATCCAGTCCACCAGCTCTTCGAGCGGCAACTCACCGGCCAGAAAGCGATCGAACGCCCCCCACACGGTGGTCATGCGCCAACGTTACCACACCGGTTGAACGGGCCTCGCCGATGGGTCAATGGTGCAAGGGCCGATACGAACATGAATGCGACGATTGATGCTCTCGTGAACGTTCTCGCCGGCACCGTTCGCGGCTGGCGCGGCACGGCCGCGTTCGCTCCGCCGGACCGTCGTCCCGAGAAGCTTCTCAAGCTCTACGACATCGAAGCGAGTCCCTACTGCCGGCTCGTCCGCGAAATTCTGACGGAGCTCGACCTCGACGTGCTCGTCCTGCCTTGCCCTGTAGGCGGTTCGCGCTTCCGGCCGGAAGCGGAGGCGATCGGCGGCAAGCAGCAGTTTCCGCTCCTCGTCGACGACAACACCCAGAGGCATCTCTACGAATCGGCCGACATCATCGACTACCTCACGGAGACGTACGGGCGGCGGAGCGCCGCAGCACGTGGCTGGCGGCGGAACGTCGCGGTGGGCAGCTCGTACGCGTCATCCGCGCTCTTGTGGCGTGCGAGCTCGGGCATCACGGGTATGACGGCGCGCCCGTCGAAGGCGCCGGAGAAGCCTCTCGAGCTCTACAGCTTCGAATCCAGCCCCTACTCGAAGCGGGTGCGCGCGCGACTTTGCGAGCTGGAGCTCCCGTACGTGCTCCGCAACACCGGGAAGGGCGCAAGGAGCGACATGGGCCCACCCTCGTTCCGCGACAAGATCTTTCGCGCGCCAATGGGGACGAGCCGCAACCGGCGCTGGCTCGCCGAGCATACCGCGCGCGTGCAGGTGCCGTACCTCCGCGATTCAAATACCGGTACCGAGATGTACGAATCCGACGCGATCCTCACGTACCTCGACCGCACGTACGGATCGCTTGGTTCATGACGATTGTCGTGCGCGGGCTCGTCGGCAGGTGCAGACGTCAACGGCCGAGCACGAGATCGAGACCCGAGAAGATCCTGTCGAGAAGCGCGCGACCGAGGTGCCCGACCCGCTTTTGCAGAAGTGAACGGTTGATTGCGGCGACCAGCGACACGTTGGCAACCGAGTCCTTGCGGAGCCCGGTGGAACGCGCGGCCAAGCGCACGTTTCCGAGCACGTCCGCCCAGCCGAGATTCGAGGTGAGGGGCGCGATGACGACGGTCGCAAGGCGGCTCCGGTTCAGCGCGTCGCCTTGAAGGACGACGACGGGACGGCGAAAACCCGTTGTCGATCCTACGGGTGGCGGCAGGTTCGCCCAGAAGACGTCACCTTGCGCGATGGCTACCACTCGTCGTCTCGAAGAACCCGATAGACCGCTTCGGCCAGCGCGGGATCTTGATGCGGCTCGCCGATGGCGTCGAGCGCCACATTCACCCGCTCGGTCACTTGATCCTCGTCGTGTCGCGCCACGTACTCCGCCAGCGCCTCGGCGTAGACCTGGCTCCGGGATTTCTTCAGACGCTTCGCAAGACGCTCGGCCTCAGCGAAGACGTGGTCGGGAACGGAGACGGCAGTTTGCGAGAGCCGAGACGCGCGAAGCACTCAATCCCTCGGGCGCTCGAGTATAGCCGGGGTGGAAACGACATCCGCTGGGAACTGGAGCCGCTGGGACGCGGCGGCACTCGGAAAAGACCCTTCATGTCGCCTATGACCTCTCTCAGCGCGGTGTACGACGTCGGCCGTCGCTCTTCTTGAGGAAGTCGATCAGAACCTTGAGCTTGGGCGCGAGGTTGAGCCGGCTCGGGTAGTAGAGGAAATAGCCTGGAATCCGCGGGCAGTACTTGTCGAGCACGCGCACGAGACGTCTCTCGGACACGGGCACGCCCACCATGTTCTCGAAGACGTACGCAAGCCCGATCCCCTCGGCCGCGGCGTCGACCAAGACCGCGCCGTCGTTGGTCACGACGTGTCCATCGACCGCGATCTCGAGGTCCTTGCCGTTCTCGACGAACTTCCAGCGATCGACGGCGCCGCTGGTCTTTCGCAGACAGACACAGTCGTGATCGTGCAGGTCGCGCGGATGCGCGGGCTTTCCGCGGCGCGCGAAATAGGACGGGGAGCCGACGACAACAAGTCGCTGATCCGGGCTGATTCGGACCGCGATCATCTCACGATCGAGGCTGTGGCCGAGGCGGATGCCCGCGTCGAAGCCCTCCGCGACGATGTTCGAGAGAGCTTCGTCGAGAGCGAGGTCGAGGCGGATGTCTGGATACGCGCCGAGGAAGCTCGCCAGCTTCGGCTTGAGGACGTCGGAGTAACCGGTCCGGAGCATCGTCAGGCGTAAGAGGCCCGACGGGCGGCCCCGCAGCGCGCTGAGCGACTCGAACGCGACGTCGATCCCATGGAACGCAGGCTTGAGCTGGGCGATGAAGTGGACACCGGCCTCGGTGAGCCCGACGTTGCGCGTGGTCCGTTGAAGGAGGCGCACGCCGACTCGCTCCTCGAGCGCGCGAACGATCTGGCTCACCGCCGAGGCCGTCACCCGTAGCTCGGCGGCGGCAGCCCTGAAGCTGCGCTTCTCGGCCACGCAAAGGAGAGCCCGAAGTCCCGAGAGGTCGTCGCGCATTGTTTAGTTCATCTACATACCACATGCACGATTCAGCGTCTTTTCCGTACCTGGGCTGGTGCATAGGTTTGTCGCGTGGAGAGCGAAATGAACGACTCAAAGGAGGTTCAACATGACCACCAAGATGCACTCGACGTTGGAGCACTACTTCGCGGCGACGAACAGGCACGACGTCGCCGCGATGATCGCAGACCTCGCAGACGACGCGGTCGTGAAGGACGAAGGTCGCGAACACCGCGGCGTCCCGGCCATCCGCGAGTGGATGAAGGAGACGATTCGGAAGTACAAGTTCAACGCAGAGCCGACGAGCGTAGCGCGCGAGAACGATCGGACCGCCGTCCGCGTCACCGTCTCCGGTGACTTTCCAGGGAGTCCGATCGCGCTCACCTACTGGTTCAAGCTCGAGGGCCAGAAGATCGCGCGCCTGGAGATCGGGTGATGTTCCGCGCGGACAGAGAGGAGCTGGCCGGCAAGAGAGCGCTGGTCACCGGCGGCACGCAAGGCGTGGGTGCCGCGATCGTGTCGCGGCTCAGCGCCGCGGGGGCGAAGGTGGCAACGACGGCCCGCTCCGAGCGTCCGAGCAGCGACGCTTCGGACCTCTTCGTTCAAGCCGACGTGACCACGTCAGACGGCGTCATCACGCTCTCGCGAGCCGTTCTCGAGCGGTACGGGGGGCTCGACATCCTGGTGCACAACGTCGGCGGCTCCGGAGCGCCTGCTGGCGGGTTCTCCGCGCTCACCGACGAGGAGTGGCAGCGCGAGCTCGATCTGAATCTGCTGGCTGCCGTGCGGCTGGACCGCGCGCTCCTTCCGAAGATGCTGAGTCAGAGATCGGGCGTGATCATCCACGTTACGTCGATTCAGCGCGTGCTTCCGCTATACGACGCCACGCTGGCCTATGCCGCCGCCAAGGCCGCGCTCGCGACGTACAGCAAGGGCTTGGCGAACGAGGTCGGTCCCAAGGGCGTTCGCGTGATGGCTGTCGCGCCGGGGTTCACCGAGACCACGGCGGCGTACCATCTCATCCTCCGCCTCGCCGACGAGCGGGGAGTCGACGAGAACGCTGCACGCCAGGGGCTGATGGATTCGCTCGGAGGGATCCCCATCGGCCGCCCCAATCGCCCTGAGGAGGTCGCGGAGCTGATCGCCTTTCTAGTCTCCGATCGCGCCGCCACGATCCACGGCGCGGAGTACGTCATCGACGGAGGCACGGTCCCCACAGTCTGAGAGGCCGGGGCATGAACGACGGCAGCGGGCGCAGGCTGCGTCGACGAGAACCTCACGGGGACCACATCACCGAACCTACTTTCTCCCTCTGGGACCGAGGCAGCACCGAGGGATGGCAAGCCACGCGTACACGTCAGCGCGTGAAGCCTGCGCCGTCGGTGATGTAGGGGACGTAGCGGAAGTCGCGGATGAGCGCAATCCGGCCCTCGTGCCAATGCACCTGCACGAAGTACGCGGGCGTGGGGCTCGACGCGGGGCGATAGATCGCGATGACCGGAACGCCGTCGACGACGCCCGGCTCGGCGCGCAGATCCTCGACGTCGATGATCTCGGCGTAGCGCGTGTAGTACTGCGCGGCGCCGGGGCCGCGACGCTGGGTGCGCGCGACCACGTCGAGCCGGGCCTCTTCGGCGAACTGCGCGCGCAACGCGTCCCAGCTGCGCGCGTTGAAGAGATCCGCGTAGCGCTGCAGCCGCTCTCTGTCTTCCGCGTGCAGCGCGACCGGCGCGGGCGGCCGGGCGGCCGCGATGGTGGCGCGCGCGCGGACGAGCGCGGCCTTGACCGCGGCGACCGTCGTATCCATCGTCGCCGCGACCTCTTCAAGCGAGTGCCCGAGGACATCCTTGAGCGCGAGCGCGCTCCGCTGCAGCGGCGGCAGCGACGCGAACAGAATCAGCGCCGCCTCCACCAGCGCGGGATCGGCGTCGCGCTCGTCGGTGTCGGTGGCGTCGGGCACCTCGGCCACCACGTCCACGTTCTTGTGCTCGTACCTTCTCAAGAAGTCCATGGCGGTATTGTGCGCGATGCGAAAGAGCCAGGGCCTGAGCGGCGGCGCCTCCTCCATCTGGCCGAGCGCGAAGTAGGCCTTCGCCAGCGTGTCCTGCACCACGTCCTCGCCGTCGAACACCGAGCCGGTCATACGCGCACAGTAGCGATGTAGCTCGGGCCGCACCTCGGCCACGAGATCCATGAAGCGCTGCTGCGCCTCGGCCATCGCCGGCAGGAGCGGGTCGGTCATCCGAGGGGCTCGACGCCTGTTCCGCTCACCGCGATCGCGGTCACGCCGGCCGCCACGTCACCACGCAGCCCGCTCACGATGGCGGCCGCGACCTTCTGGACATCGAGTGGCACCTCGAACCGGCTCATGTACTGCTGCGGGGTGATGCCCTGCCAGGCCGCATACGACGATGAGGCGAGAACACTGATCTTGGTACCCTCGATGAGCTGTGTGGGCAATACGGCAAGGAAGCGGATGCCGAGCTTCTTCGTGTTCGCTTGAGTCTGCGCATAGCCTGCGAGCAGCCACTGCATGCGCTTGGCACCCGCATAGCCGCCCGAGAGGTGCGAGCCGTTGATCGCCGCTCCGCTCGAGACGACGATCACCGCGCTGCCCGCGCGCAGCGGCGTCGCGACTGCCGCTCTCATGAAGTGAAAGGCCGCCTTCAGATCCGTGTTCCACGTCTCCGAAAACGATTCCCAGGTCTGCTCCGCGAGCGGCCCCATGGGCGGCTGGATACCCGCCGCGAGCACCACCAGATCGGGCTTGAGCTCGCGAATCAGGCGATCGGCGACCGCCGGATCGGATGCGTCCGCCTGCAACGTCTCGACTCCCGGACCCGCTTCGTCCCGCAGCGCGCGGAGCCCATCGCCGCCGCGCGCCACCCCAGTGACGCGCACGCCCTCGCCTACCAGCGCCTGGACCGTCGCCTTGCCCACGCCCGAGCTCGCCCCGGTCACGACCGCCACTTTTTCGCGAAGTGATGTCATCTGATCGACCCTCCTGACAGGAAGACGATCGAGCGGGGCGAAAAGATGCGGTCATCCCGTTTTGCTCACAAGCTGCTGGAAGGAGCGCAGAATCGCGGCGTGTCGAGGTCTGCCATGCGAGCGGCTCGATGACGGATGTCTCATCCCGCGCGCGGAATGTGTTCGGCCGCCTCGATCCAGGCCGCACTTCCAAAGAAGAACGCCTCGATCTCGTCCTTCTGCGACAGCGCATCCTTGCGTCCGATCTCGATGAGCGGGCGCGTGTAGCTCGGGTCGAACGCAAGGTAGCTCAGGAACTCGACGCCACGTCCTTCCGAAGCACCGATTCCCTTCATCAGGTACCGGAGCATCGCCGGCATTCGCTTGAACTGGTCGGCGGCCAACGCGCCGAGATCGACCGAAGGCCGGATCACGAGCAACGGGATCGCGCGTAGACCGTCGGGATGATGCGAGCGTCGCTTCGCGTCGATCAGCGCGAGCGTTTGATTGACGCGCAGGAGCCGCTCCGCATCGCTTTCTAGGTCGTCCAGCAACGCGGCGTCGAGCATGACCCCGGCGATGTCGGCGATCGAGATGTCGCTTGCGGCGTCACTCTCGCCGGAAGGCGGGACGATGCCATCGCCGCCGCGGCGATGCTGGACCGAGATCGCGACGATCTTGTCGGAGCCGAGGTGGATCGCCGGGCTGAGCGGCGTCGCCATCCGGACGCCGCCATCGCCGTAGAACGCCCCGTCGATGGGCACCGGCCGGAAGAGCAGCGGGATCGAGGCCGAGGCGAGGATATGGTCGAGGGCGATGCGCGTCCGCCGGCCGACGCGTGCATTGCGCGTCCACGGCGCGACGCTCTCGTGCCCATCGAAGAACGTCACTGCGGTGCCGGTATGGTAGCTCGTGGCCGAAACCCCGAACCCACGCAGCATGTCGTTGGCGACGTGGCGGTGAATCGCCTCGACACTGATCTGCGCCGCGAGAAGCTCCCGAAGCGGCGTGGTATCGAGCAAGTGATTCGCGCGCCGTTTCGCCGCCAGCATCCCGCCCACCGTCAGATCGCGGAGCCATCGGCTGCCGATCGAGAGCAGGGACGTGACGTCGACGCGCACGACGTCGTCGATCTGAAGCTCGCTCCAGAGCGCCGCCAGGCCGGCGATACCGTCGGCCATCCGATCCGCTTTCGACGCCACGTAGGCGGCGTTGATCGCGCCCGCCGAGGTCCCAGTGAGAACGTCGAACAGCGGCCGGTTGCGGACACGCGTGCCGAGGATCGCCGCCAAACCCTGCAACACGCCCGCTTGATATGCGCCCCGGGCTCCGCCTCCGATCATCACCAATCCCGTTGTCGATGGGGGCCGCGACGTGCGCGGGAGGATGTATCGGAGCACCCGTTCAGGGGAGCGATCGACGCGCCGAGGAGCGTTGCCATCATCGGCTGAGCGGTGCATCTCGGATCGCGGTGTCGCATGGGCTGACACTGCCGTTTTCAACGAGCAACCACCGTGCCGCGCACTGCCGAGCGGACGCGATGCTGACGAGCGTCAAACGCGACGCAATCTCGGGCATCGCTGTTGGACGTACGTGACCTATGACGAGCGACGCCCCGCCGTCGTCACCAGTGCCGATGCGTCGGCGCGACGCGCGCAAGCGCGACCGAGGAGGTCGGTCTATCGTGTGGGCGACGAGCGTCTCGGCGGACGAGCTCAGGTCTGCTCGCGGTCGCCTGCCTGCTGATCATGCCGCCGCCGAAAGAGGCCGTCGGCCTTGATGATCTCGGCGACTTTGGGCGGCACCATTCGTTCCCACGACGGATCGTCCTTCTCGATGAGCGCCAGCACCTCGGGTGTGCGGATCGCCAGGTAGGACTCGTCGAAGGATCGGATCGGCACGGCGTAGCCGAGGTCCGTCAGTAATCTGTGGAGGTGCTGCCAAGGGGCCGGCAGCTGCAGGCTGTCCCAGGTCTGGACGATTCCCGAAACGGGATCCCGTTCCGGATAGACGTACATCTTGACCGAACGCTTGAACAATCGTCCCGCACCCTCGAGGACGCCACCCGCGAGACTGCGATAGAAGGCCTCGTCGCTGAGGAGCCGAATCGCCGGAAGACCCACGGCGAGGCCTATCGGGCCGTCGGTATACCCCGCGAGGTACTCGGCGAGCTGATAGTACTGCTCGAAGCGCGAGATCAGCACGTCGAAACCGAGCGCACGCAGGATGTCAGCGCGCGCGAGGAAGTCTTCATGCTCCACTCCCGCTCCCGCCGTCAGGCTCCGGAGCGTCATTTCCGCCAGGACGACGGGCGCACCGCGCTCGCGCACCGCGGGGTCGCCCGCGAACAGCTCCATCGAGCGCTGAAGAAGATCGAGCGTCAGATTCGTCGCGGGACGGAAGCTGCCGCGCTCGACGAGGATCGCCTTCTTGTAGAGGACCTCCGACGGCTGCACGACGTCGCCGTCCGCGGTGAACATCGCCGCACTCGTCAAGCCGAGCTCGACGAGCTCCAGGCTCATGAGACGGTTGTCGATGCCGGTGAACGCGGGGCCGGAGAATTTCACCATGTCGATCTCGACGCGCTCGCGCCCCAGCTCGTCGACCAACGAGGCGATCAATCGCGCGGGCGCATTACGCATGAAGAAGGCGCCGTAGATCAGGTTGACCCCGACGGCCCCGAGCG
>VBKW01000363.1 GCA_005879405.1 Deltaproteobacteria bacterium | reverse complement strand
CCTGATTTCGATTGGGTCCCCAGTTTCGACGGCCAGCTTCGGAGTGTTCTCCTTGAAGCGCGCGACATCGCTGGAAATGAAGCTCGCCAACGTCTGGCCGCTCTCCGCACGGGAGACGTTGACGTACATCACCTCGCTTGCCTCCGCCCAAGAGCGGCCTTCGGGATACATGACCGCGTGCATGCCCTGAGCAACTCCACTTTGACTGTCGAACACCCACCCTTTGGGCGCGGAGATGCCGACTCCGAGCTCGTCACCGTACACGATGCCTCCACCGTCCGGAACCTTGAACTGAGGGGTCGGGGCATCTGCGGCGAGGAAAATGAAAGTAAGAAGGATGGCGATCAAGGGCATGTCATTCCTCGGGGCCGACTAACGCTTGGCCGCTAAGCTGCGGCCGCGCGTGATGCTACTACGCCCCATGTGGCCTCAGGCCGCCCGCGCAGCGGAAGCCGCGGCCGGCAGCTTCAGCGGTTTGTTGGGCAGCGCACTTCTCACGCCGGCAACTCTTCTGCTCCGCGCATCGGGAACCTCTCGAGGATGCGCTTGCACGCTGCAATGACGGGCGGCAGGTAAGTCTGGTCGAAGCCGTCGGTGAAGCTGTGCGTCTCGCTCATGTGGTCTGGGGTGATGGAGATGACCACGTGGATGTGACCTCCCGTCTTCGCGACAAGTTCGACACCGAGGTTCGGCTCCATGCACTCGAGTGCCGCGCGACCCTCGAGCGTCTGGTAGAGGCGCTCGCAGCCCCGCAGAAGGCCAACGATCTCTCGGAGGTGAATGATCGAGCCGTGCACGCGGACCGTCGACCGGTAGATGCAATAGGCGGTGACCCGGAGCCAGTTTCCGTCCCAGTAGTCTGTGGCGTCGGGACATGCGCGACCGTGAATCCAGACGCGAAGCCCCGCGATCTGCAGGTCGTGCTCGCCGAGATTCTCAAGTTCGCGGTGCGTCATCTTCACGCTGCCCAACTACAATTGGACAGTTCCGGATAACACGACGGACACAGCCGTTTTACGCAGTGTATCGCGGCGAGGCAAAGTGACACCTTTCGCATATTTGGGTTCATTTTTCATCGTTTAGGCGTTCGTAGGCCGCGCCACGCGGTGGTGCTACCCTGCCCGTCGGCGCAGGGTAGCGCGGCAGCAGCTTCACGGGATCGGGCTGCAGGTGCCGCTCCTCGGGACCGCCGAGGAGGGCATCGGCAGGCGAACGGACAGCCGCGGGTCCGTGATTCAGCACGTGCGTGTCGACCATCGTGGTGGGGAGGTCTTTGTGATCGCGTAACTCTTGCACGGTCCGGATGTCGTATCCGGATTCCAAAAGATGCGTCGCGAACGATTGCCGGAACGTATGGCAGCTCGCTGGTTTGCGAATCCCGGCGGTGCGCACGGCGATGTGGACGGCGCGGTGGACGACCGTCTCGTGAAGGTGGTGGCGCCGGCGCTGACCGGTCAAGCGATCGACGTAGAGACCGGACGCCACGTCATGCGCATGGAGCCGCCGCACGCGCTCGATCTGACGTCCGCCCCCGCTGAACAGAAGCCGCGCAGCCGCGATTGACATCGCCGGCGGACTATACGGGCGACCCGCTCGAGGCGACAAGGGAAACCAGCGACTGGTACCTGTCGGCGAGCGATTCGTCCCAGAATGACGCAGATTCAGACGTCGTCGCGCGGCATGGTGGTCGCGCGTTCGCGACCGGTCCGCACGATGCGAAACGCTGACTCGAGGTGCGGATTCGGACGAGATCCCGAGTCACGATGCCGTGAGCGGCTCGGGACCGCCCACGTTCATCGAGGGGAAGGACTTGACAGCAACGGCTAGTTTCGCTATTTATTCGCCTACAGAACCCGTTGGGCTACTGCGATTCGGGTGCGAGCGCAGGCGCCGTCTGGCGCGCGCATCCTGATCGCTCGATCGGGCAGATTCATGCTGCACGCAACGAGAACGGACGACAGTGTCGGACGCGGAAGTCTTCGGCCGTACGCACCTTCAATTGAAGCGTTCGTATGGATCCGCGACCGCGGGATGTGCAATTCGGTGCGCGTTTCAAGGATGATGCTCGATCGCGGCGAGAGGATCGCAATCGTGGCCGCCGAGCACGAGCGGTGCTCCGGCGGGAGCTCGGTCCGCGTCGTCACCGAGTGCAGATCGGTGCGCGTCGTCACCAAGTGCAAATCCGTGCGCGACTCGGTGCAGAGTCTACCGGCGTCCAAATCGGTGCGCGCTCGGCGAACGCGGTTGAGTCCGAGTCGTACGTGCAAATCGGTGCGCACCGATCGCCCGACCGCGCGTACCATCGACGAGTGCAAATCGGTGCGCGTCATCACCGACTGCAATTCCGTGCGCGTGCGTCGCGGAGTGCGATTCCGTGCGCATCGTCGCCGAGTGCAAATCGGTGCGCCTCCGCCAGCCTCTGGCGACGGAGGGCGATGCGCCGCGCTCGACGACACAGCTGCGGCGATCGCTCTCGTGCGACCGACGGCTCGGGAGCGTCCGCCCCCTCTCGCACGATCACCCGCGCGCGGCGGCGTGGGCTTCGCGCTCAGCCTGCCGCGCGCTTCCGCGACGGTTTCGCCGGCACGGCCGTATCCGCCTTGCCAGCATCCGACGCGGCCTTCGCGCCGCGACCCGCGCCACGACCACGCGCCGGCTTTTTCTTCTTCTCGCCCGCCCTGGCCGCTTCGACGTCCGCAGCGAGCGTGGTGAGCTGGAGGACCGAGATCGGCGCCGCGTCGCCGTGGCGGATGCCGAGCTTGATGATGCGGGTGTAGCCGCCGGGGCGCTCCGTGAACCGCGGGGCGATGTCGCTGAAGAGCTTGGCCACGACGGCGCGCTTCTGGATGAACGAGAGGGCGCGACGGCGGGCCGCGAGGGAACCGTCCTTGCCGAGCGTGATCATGCGCTCGGCGAGGCGGCGGACCTCTTTCGCTTTGGCGTCGGTCGTCCGAATGCGCTCGTGCTCGAAGAGCGCCGTCACGAGATTGCGGAAGAGCGCGCGCCGATGCGAGGCGGAGCGGTTGAGCTTGCGGCCGGCGTTCAGGTGGCGCATCAGGCGGTCTCCTCGGGCTGGCGCGTCGCGGCCTTGCGCGTCACGCGCTCTCCTTCTCCTTCTGCAGCCGCCGGCGCTCGAGCTCCTCGCGATTGGGGAAGTTCTCGAGGCGCATGCCGAAGCCGAGACCCATCTCGTGGAGGATCTCGCGGATCTCGTTCAGGCTCTTGCGGCCGAAGTTCTTGGTCTTCAGCATCTCCTGCTCGGAGCGCTGCACCAGCTCGCCGATGAACTTGATGTCGGCGTTCTGCAGGCAGTTGGCGGAGCGCACGGAGAGCTCGAGCTCGTCGACCGGGCGGAAGAGGTTCTCGTTGACCTTCCCCTCCGTCGTCTCCTCGACGACCTCGTGGGTCTCGACCTCCTCCTCGAAGTTGATGAAGATGTCGAGCTGGTCCTGGAGGATGCGCGCGGCGAACGCGATCGCGTCCTCCGGGCCGATCGAGCCGTCGGTCCAGACCTCCATGACGAGTCGGTCGTAGTCAGTGCGCTGGCCGACGCGCGCATTGGTGACGTTGAAGTTCACCTTGCGGACGGGCGAGAAGATGGCGTCGAGCGGGATCGTGCCGACGGGATCGCCCTCTTCTTTGTTGTGCTCGGCGGCGACGTAGCCGCGGCCGCGGCGGACGACCATCTCGATGTCGAGGCTGCCCTCTTTGCTGAGGGTCGCGATGTGCTGCTCGGGATTCAGAATCTCGACGCGCGGACCGGTCACGATGTCGGCAGCGGTGACCTCGCGCTCGCCTTTCACCGAGAGTCGCACCGTGTCCTGCGCGGCGTCGATGAGCTTCAAGCGCACTTCTTTGAGATTCAGGACGATGTCGGTCACGTCCTCGGTGACGCCGGGCAGCGTCGAGAACTCGTGCAGAATGCCTCTAATGCGCACGGCGCTGATCGCGGCGCCGTAGAGCGACGACAAGAGCACGCGCCGCAGCGAGTTGCCGATCGTCGTGCCGAAGCCGCGCTCCAGCGGCTCACCGACGAACTTGCCATACGTCGCAGTGAGGCTCTTCTCGTCGGCCTCGAGCTTCTTCGGTTTGATGAGATCGCGCCAGTTTTTTTGCATCTGTATTAGCGCCCCCCGCGCGTTTACTTGGAGTACAGCTCGACGACGAGCTTCTCGTTGATCGGCATGGTGAGGTCGTTGCGCGCCGGCAGCGCGCGGATGCGGCCTGTGAAGTTCGGCCGATCGACCTCGAGCCACTCCGGCACGCCACGCCGCTGCGACAGCTCCAGCGCCTCCTGGATGCGCGCCACTTTGCGGCTGCGGTCGCGCACCGTGACGACGTCGCCGGGCTTCACCAGCGCCGACGGAATGTCGACCTTGCGGTCGTTCACGAGAAAATGCCCGTGGCGGACGAGCTGCCGCGCCTCGGCGCGCGAGTTCGCGAAGCCGAGACGGTAAATCATGTTGTCGAGCCGCCGCTCGAGGAGAATCATCAGCGTCTCGCCGGTGATGCCCCTCATGCGGTCCGCGCGCTCGAACAGCCGACGGAACTGCCCCTCGAGCAGGCGGTACATGCGCTTCAGCTTCTGCTTCTCGCGCAGCTGCAGGCTGTACTCGGAGAATTTCACGCGTCCCTGACCGTGCTCTCCCGGCGGATAGTTCCGCCGCTCGATGGCGCACTTGTCGGTGTAGCAGCGCTCTCCCTTGAGAAAGAGCTTCAACCCTTCACGCCGGCAGAGCCGACACACGGACGCTCGATAACGAGCCACGCTTTAGAACCTCCTCGGCCGGACAGTCCGGCCTTTCACGACCGTTGCGACGGTCACACGCGCCGCCTTTTCGGCGGGCGGCAGCCGTTGTGCGGGATCGGCGTCACGTCTTTGATGAGACTGATCGAGAATCCCGCGGCTTGCAGCGAGCGCAGCGCCGACTCGCGGCCCGCCCCCGGACCCTTCACGAACACTTGCACCGTCCGCATGCCGACGTCGATCGCACGCTTCGCCGCCGCCTCGGCGGCGAGCTGGGCCGCGAACGGCGTGCCTTTGCGCGAGCCCTTGAAGCCCACGTTGCCGGCGCTCGCCCAGGCGACGACGTTGCCGGTCGGGTCGGTGATCGTGACGATCGTGTTGTTGAACGTCGAGTGGATGTGCGCGATGCCCTCGGGCACGACGCGCTTCGCCTTCTTGCGCCGGGTCGGCGCTTGCGCCGGGGCGGTCGGAGCAGTTCTCGTCGTTTCGGGTTTTGCCATGTCGTCCTCGCGCCGCGCTTACTTCGTCGGCGCCTGTTTCTTGCCGGCGATCGTCTTGCGCGGACCCTTGCGAGTACGCGCATTGGTGTGGGTGCGCTGGCCGCGCACCGGTAGGTTCTTCCGGTGGCGCAGACCGCGATACGCGCCGAGATCGACGTAGCGCTTGATGTTGAGCGCCACCTCGCGGCGCAGGTCGCCCTCGACTTTCAGGCCGTCGATCACTCGCCGCAGCTTCACGAGATCCTCTTCGGGAAGATCATCGGTTTTCACGTCGAAATCGACGCCGGCCTCACGCAGCACATTGCGCGCCGCGCTGCGGCCGATGCCGTAGATGTAGGTGAGCGCGATCTCCATGCGCTTCGTCTTCGGAAGGTCGACTCCTGCGATACGTGCCATGACGCCTCTCGCTCAGCCTTGGCGCTGCTTGTGCCGGGGGTTGGAGCAGAGCACCCGCACCACACCCTGGCGCCGCACCACCTGGCAGTTCTTGCAGATCTTCTTGACCGACGTCCGTACCTTCATGTCTGTGCTTTCGCCGTCATCTTCGTCCGTTGCGTGATGCGCCCGCGGCCGAGGTCGTACGGCGAGATCTCCACCGTCACCTTGTCGCCGGGCGCGAGCTTCACCAGTTGGAACCGCGGATCGATCGCCGTCTGCGCGACGACGCGATGGCCGTTGTCGAGCGCGACGCGGAACATCGCATTCGGCAGCGAGTCGAGGACCGTCCCGTGTACCTCCATGGCGTGGGCTCTGGGCATCTGCATGGTCATGGGTTCACCATCCTTTACAGGCAGCTCAAGACGTAGGGGCCGCCTTCGATGATGGCGACCGAGTGTTCGAAATGGGCCGACAAGCTGCCGTCGCTCGTCACCGCCGTCCACCCATCCTCCTTGAGCTCGACCTCCGGCCCTCCTGCATTCAGCATCGGCTCGATCGCGAGCACCATTCCTTCACGCAACCGGATGCCGCGGTCCGCTTGACCGAAGTTCGGCACCTGCGGATCCTCGTGCAACCGCTTGCCTATTCCGTGACCGACGAAGTCACGGACGACCGAGAAGTTGCGGCTCTCGGCGTGCGCCTGAATCGCGGACGACAGGTCGCCGAGCCGCCGCCCGGGCCGTGCCGCCTCGATCCCGGCCTCGAGCGCTTCACGGGTCGTTCGCATCAGCTCCTCGGCTTGCGCGCTCACGGTGCCGACCGGCACTGTGATCGCAGAGTCGCCGTAGTAGCCGCGGTAGATGACGCCGTAGTCGAGGCCGATGATGTCACCCTCGCGCAGCGGCCGCGACGCCGACGGGATGCCGTGGACGACCTCATCGTTGATCGAGGCGCAGAGTGCCGCCGGATAGACGCGGCCGGCGACGCAGTAGCCCTTGAAGGCGGGCACGGCGCCGCGCTTGCGGGTCAGCTCCTCGGCGATGCGATCGAGGTCGGCGGTCGTGACGCCGGGGCGCACCGCGGCGCGCAGCTCGGCGAGCACTTCGGCGACGATGACGTTCGCCGCCCGCATGATCTCGATTTCTTCCGGTGCCTTGAGCACGATCATCAGGCGTGTTGCTCCACGCGTTCCACACGTTCGACGATCCGAGCGAGAATGTCGTCACGCGAGCCCGTTCCATCGACCTCCGCGAGGAGGTCGCGCGCACGGTAGTACTGGAAGATCGGCGCGGTCTCGCGCGCATACACCTCGAGCCGCGAGGCGATGATGTCCTCGTGGTCGTCGTCGCGCTGGTAGAGGTCGCCGTTGCACCTGTTGCAGATGCCTTCGTTCGTCGGTGGATCGAAGATGATGTGATACATCGCCCCGCACTCGCGACAGGTGCGTCGGCCGGAGAGCCGCTTGATGAGTTCCTCGTCGGGGACGACGAGCCTGACCACCAGGTCGAGGTGGCGTCCGAGCGCCGCGAGGGCGCGGTCGAGCCACTCCGCTTGCGGCATCGTCCGCGGCACGCCGTCGAGGATGAACCCGGGTGCGCAGTCCGGCTGCTGCAGACGCTCTTCGAGAATCCGCATGATCACGTCGTCGGGGACGAGCTCGCCTTTGTCCATGTGACGTTTCGCCTCGAGGCCGAGCGGCGACTTGCGGCGCACCTCCTCGCGGAAGATGTGCCCGGTCGAGATGCACGGCACCCGCAGTCGTTCAGTGAGCATCGCGGATTGCGTGCCTTTGCCTGCTCCTGGCGGCCCCATGAGGATGAGATCCAACCGCTCAGCTCCGTCGCCCACGCAGCCGCCCGCGCTTCATGAAGCCTTCGTAGTTGCGGGTGAGCAGATGCGTCTCCATCTGCGCGACCGTGTCGAGCGCCACGCCGACGACGATCAAGAGCGACGTCCCGCCAAAGAAGAACGTCACGTTGAAGCGCGAGATCAGGATCGTCGGCAGGATGCAGATGGCGGCGATGTAGAACGCGCCCCCGAGGGTGATGCGCGTGAGGATGCGATCGATGTACTCGGCGGTACGCTTCCCGGGACGGATCCCCGGAATGTAGCCGCCGAACTTCTTCATGTTGTCGGATACCTCGACCGGATTGAAGGTCACCGCGGTGTAGAAGTAGCAAAAGAAGACGATCAGGCCGACGTACAGCAAGTTGTAGACGGGCGACTGCGGACTGAGCAGGTCGGCGGCCTTCAGCGCCCAGGGGTTGTCGGGGAAGAAGCTCGCGATCGTGCCCGGGAAGATCAGGATCGACGACGCGAAGATCGGCGGAATGACGCCTGACGTGTTGATCTTGAGGGGCAGGTGCGAGCTCTGGCCGCCGTACATCTTCCGGCCGACGACGCGTTTGGCGTACTGCACCGGAATGCGGCGCTGCCCGCGCTCCATGAAGATGATCGCCGCGACGACGACCACCATGAAGAGGAGGAGCAGGATCAGGAAGAAGAGACTGATCTCGCCCTCGTTCATGAACTGGATGGTGGTGCTGATCGCCGACGGCATGCGGGCGACGATGCCCGCGAAGATGAGGAGCGAGATGCCGTTGCCGATACCGCGCTCGGTCACTTGCTCGCCGACCCACATGAGAAACGCGGTGCCCGAGCTCAAAGTCACGACGCACATCAAGCGGAACGCCCAACCGGGATTGAGGACGACCGACGCTCCTGTCGGCGACTGGATCTGCTCGAGCCCCATGCTGATGAAGAGACTCTGCACCACCGACAGCACGACCGTCCCGTAGCGCGTGTACTGCGTGATCTTCCGCCGCCCCATCTCGCCTTCCTTCGACAGGCGCTCGAGATACGGCACGACCACCGTCAGCAGCTGCAAGATGATCGACGCGCTGATGTACGGCATGATGCCGAGCGCGAAGATCGAGAAGCGCTCGAGCGCGCCGCCCGAGAAGAGGTTCACGAGGCCGAAGAAGTTGCTCGCGGCCTCCTCGAAGAACTTCTTGAGCGCGGCGTTGTCGATGCCGGGCGTCGGGATGGCGACCCCAACGCGGTACACGGCGAGCATTCCGAACGTGAAGAAGATCCGGCGCCGCAGCTCCGGAATTCGCGCGGAATTTTGGAACCCTTCGAGCACGACTTACTCCTTGGACCCTTTCGCGGCGGCCTCGCTCCCGTCGCCGCTGGACGCGGCGGCGAGCTCGAGCGTGCCGCCCGCGGCCGCGACCTGGTCGCGCGCCGACTGGCTTGCGTGGTCGATCTTGAGCGTGAGCTTGCGCGTGAGCTTCGTGTCGTCGCTCAAGAGCTTCACCGGTTCCCCGGCGCGGACGATCCCCGCGGCGACGAGCGCGTGAACGTCGACGACCGAACCGCTCTCGAATCGCTCCAGCTGCGCGATCTTGACGATCGCGTAGCGCACGCGATTCGGACTGCGGAAGCCACGCTTCGGCAAGCGGCGCTGCAGCGGCATCTGGCCGCCTTCGTAGCCAGGAGGCGTGTTGCCACCCGAGCGCGCACCCTTTCCTTTGTGCCCCTTGCCCGACGTCTTGCCCGTGCCCGAGCCGGGACCGCGGCCGATGCGCTTGCGCGCGCGCCGCGCGCCCTTCGCCGGCCGGAGATTCGAAAGATCGAGCAGCTCCACGTCCATGCCCTCGGTTGCGCTATTCCTCGACGGCCAGCAGGTGCTGGACGCGGCGGATGAGGCCGCGATTCGCCGGGTTGTCCTGCACGATCGCCGAGGCGCCGATGCGACGGAGCCCGAGGCCGCGGAGACTCTCGCGCTGCCGTGTCGTGCCGCCGATCGCGCTCCGCACCTGCGTCACGCGCACCATCTTGCCCATGCCTTTGCCGGTGGTCGTCTTCGTCATCGTCGTCTCAGCGCAGCTCGGCGAGCTCCTTGCCGCGCATCGCCGCCACCTTCTCGGGCTCGCGCAGCTCGGAGAGCGCCTGGATGGTCGCCTTCACCATGTTGTGCGGGTTGTTCGAGCCGAGGCACTTGGCGAGCACGTTGTGGATCCCCGCGAGCTCGACGACGGCACGCACGCCGCCGCCGGCGATCACGCCGGTGCCGTCCGAGGCCGGACGGAGCAGGACGCTGCCGGCGCCGTAGAGGCCGTTCACCTGGAACGGAATCGTGCCGTTCGCGATCGGCACCGTCATGAGCGTCTTCTTCGCCTTCTCGATGCCTTTGCGGATCGCCTCCGGCACCTCGTTTGCCTTGCCGAGGCCGTAGCCGACGTGGCCGGCGCCGTCACCGACGACGACGAGCGCGCTGAAGCTGAACCGCCGTCCGCCCTTCACGACTTTCGCGACGCGGTTGATGTGCACCACCTTATCTTTGAGCTCGAGACCGTGGGACTCGATGCGCCGTGCTGATCCTCTCGCCATAATGCTCCTTCAGATCTTGAGGCCGGCTTCGCGCGCGCCTTCCGCGACTGCGCGCACCCGTCCGTGGTACAAAAAGCCGTTGCGGTCGAACACGGCCGCGGTGATCCCTCGCTCCACGCAGCGCTTGCCGACGATCTCGCCGATCCGCTTCGCGGCGGCGACCGACCCCGGCTTCGTCACCTGGTCGCGCACGTCGGGCGCGAGCGTCGACGCGGCGAGCAACGTCCGGCCGGTGTCGTCGGCGATCACCTGGACGTACATGTGCTTCTCGCTGCGGAAGACGCAGAGCCGCGGCCGCTCCGCGTCGCCACGCAGCTTGCGGCGTACGCGCGCCTGACGCAGCCTCCGGGCCTGATGACGGTCGTCGTTGAACATCTCGATCTCTCCTCAGGAGGCCGCGCCGACGGCCTTGCCCGCCTTGCGGCGGATCTTCTCCTCGGCGTACTTGATGCCCTTGCCTTTGTACGGCTCCGGCGGCCGGAGCTTGCGGATGGCCGCCGCGGTCTCGCCGAGCACTTGGCGATCGGCACCCTCGAGCGTGATCACCGTCTGCTTGTCGACTTTCGCGTCGATGCCGTTCGGCAGCGGAAAGATCACCGGGTGCGAGTAGCCGAGCGCAAGCTGGATCGCCCGTCCCTTCACCTCGGCGCGGTAGCCGACGCCGTTGATCTCGAGGACACGGCGGAAGCCTGTGCTCACGCCGGTCACCATGTTGGCGATGAGCACACGGGTTAGACCGTGGACGCCGCGCGCGGTGCGGCTGTCGTCGCGACGGGTGATGTTGACCGCGTTGCCTTCGACCTTCACCTCGGCGAGCGGATTGATCGCGACCGCGAGCTTGCCGCGCGGCCCGGACACCCTTACGGTGCCGGGCTCGACGGCGACGGTGACGCCCGACGGGACTGCGATCGCGAGCCTGCCTATACGCGACATGATCCGATCACCACACCGAGCAGAGCAGCTCGCCGCCGACGCCGCGTTGCTTGGCGTCGCGGTCGACGAGGATGCCCGCGGGCGTCGAGAGCACGTTCACCCCGAGGCCGGCGCGCACAGCCGGGATCTCCTGCTTGCCGACGTAGACGCGCAAGCTCGGACGGCTGACGCGGCGGAGCGCCGTGATCACCGGCCGGCGCTGCTCATCGTACTTGAGGCCGATGCGCAGCTGCTTCCGCACCCCTTCGCCGACGACCGCGTGATCGCGGAGAAATCCCTCGGCGACGAGCACGCGCACGATGGCTTCCTTCGTCCGCGACCACGGGACGTCCACGCGCTCCTTGCGGGCCTGGTTGCCGTTGCGGATGCGCGTCAGCAGATCGGCGATGGGATCGGTCATCGACATGCGGTCACCAGCTCGCCTTGATGAGGCCGGGGATCTGTCCTTTGCGCGCGAGGTCGCGGAGACAAAGCCGGCACATCCGGAACTTGCGATAGAACGCCCGCGCGCGCCCGCACAGCGGGCAGCGGTTGTACTGGCGGACGCCGAACTTCTGGCGGCGCGTCGCCTTGATACGTAGACACGTCTTCGCCACTACGGCGTCTCCTCGAGCCGACGCGCCCGGGCGCTGCCGGCGGCTTCTCCGTTCAATTGCGGAATGGGAACCCCAATGCGCGCAGGAGCATCTTTGCGTCGTTGTCGCTGTGCGCGGTCGTGATGATCGAGATCGTGAGCCCCTTCACCTTGTCGATCTTGTCGAGGTTGATCTCGGGGAAGATGATCTGCTCGCGGATGCCGAGCGAGTAATTGCCGCGGCCGTCGAAGGAGCGGTCGGAGAGCCCCTTGAAATCGCGCACGCGCGGCAGGGCGACGCTCACCAGCCGGTCGAAGAACTCGTACATGCGATCGCCGCGCAGCGTGACCATGCAACCGATCGGCACGCCTTCGCGGAGCTTGAAGTTGGCGATCGCCTTGCGGGCGCGCGTCACGACCGGCTTCTGACCCGTGATCGTCGCCAGCTCCTCGACCGCGGAGTCGAGGAGCTTCACGTTCTGAATTGCCTCGCCGAGTCCCATGTTGATGACGATCTTGTCGAGCCGCGGTACCTCGTGCACATTGCCGCAGCCGATCTCCTTCATGAGCGCGGGGCGGATCTCGCCCCCGAACCGCGCCCGCAGTCGCGCCGGCTCGCTCATCGGTCGATCACCTCGCCGCACCGGCGGCAGATGCGGGTTCGGGTGCCGTCCTCGAGGCGGCGCGCGCCGATGCGCACGGGCGCATTGCACCGCTCACACATGAGCATCACGTTCGAGAGGTCGATCGACGCCTCTTTCTCGACGACGCCCCCCGGCTGCTGGGCGCCGCGCGACTTCTGATGGCGCTTCACGACGTTCAGTCGCTCGATGACGATCCGGCTCTTCTCGCCGATCACCCGCAGCACCTTGCCCGTCTTGCCGCGCTCCTTCCCGGCGATGACCATGACGGTGTCGTTCTTGTGGATCCTGCTGCGCGACGGCTGGCCCTCGCGCGCGACGCCGGCTTTCATCAGAGCACCTCCGGCGCGAGCGAGATGATCTTCATGAACTTCTTCGCGCGCAGCTCGCGGGCGACGGGGCCGAAGATACGCGTCCCGATCGGCTCGCGCTGGTTGTCGATCAGCACCGCCGAGTTGTTGTCGAAGCGGATGTACGAGCCGTCCGGGCGCCCGACTTCCTTGGCGGTCCGTACGATGACGGCCTTCATGACGTCGCCCTTCTTCACCTTGGCGTTGGGGATCGCTTCCTTCACCGACACGACGATGACGTCGCCGATCGAGGCATACTTCCGCCGCGTGCCCCCGAGCACCTTGATGCACAGGACCTTGCGCGCGCCGGAATTGTCGGCGACGTCCAATATGCTTTCCGCCTGTACCATCGCTCGGTCCTCCGCCTCCCTAATGTCCCATCCCGGAAATCACAGGCACGCCAGGCCGTCGACCCGCGCCGCAACACCGTCCACGGCGATGGATCGGCGGTCTGGGGTGTCCGTGATTTCCGGGATGGGACATTAGATCTTCACCGCTTTGTCGAGCACGCGGCTGAGTCGCCAGCGCTTGTCGCGGCTGAGCGGGCGGCACTCGACGATCGCCACGCGATCGCCGATCTCGCACCGGTTTTGCTCATCGTGGACCTTGTAGCGCTGCCGCCGCGTGAGGAACTTCCGATACTTCGCGTGCTGTACGCGGCGATCGACCGTGACCACCGCGGTCTTGTCCATCTTGTTGCTGACGACGATGCCGATCCGCGTCTTGCGATTGCTGCGTGTCTTCTGTGCCATCTCAGCTCGCCTTCGCCCGCTCGCGGTGAATCGTCCGGCAGCGCGCGAGATCGCGGCGCACCGCACGCACCTTCATGGGATTCTCGAGCTGGCTCGTCGCGCGGCGGAGTTGCAGGAGGAAGAGCTGTTCCTCGAGCTCGCGCGTGCGCACCTCGAGCTCGCCGTCGGAGAGGTTGCGAATCTCGCTAGGCTGCACCGGCTATACCTCCACGCTCGCGCACTTGGGTCGGGATCGAAATCTTGTGTGCCGCGAGCCGCAGCGCCTCGCGGGCGATCTCGGGCGCGACGCCTTCCATCTCGAACAGCACGCGGCCCGGCTTGATGACCGCGACCCAGACCTCGGGCGAGCCTTTGCCTTTGCCCATGCGCGTCTCGGCGGGCTTCTTCGTGAGCGGCTTGTCGGGGAAGACGCGCACCCATACGCGGCCGCCGCGCTTGATGTGACGGGTGAGCGCGACGCGCGACGCCTCGATCTCGCGTGCGGTCAGCCAGCCGCGGTCGGTCGCCTGCAAACCGAAATCGCCGAAGGCGAGCGTCGACCCGCGCCAGGCCGTGCCTTTGCGGCGGCCCTTCATCATCTTTCGGTATTTGACTTTTTTCGGTGCGAGCATGTCTCTCGCGCGCTCAGGCGCCGATCGCCGTGCGCTGCTCCTCCTCTTGCTTCGTCAGGACCTCGCCGCGGAAGATCCAGGTCTTGACGCCGATGACGCCATAGGTCGTGTACGCCTGCGCGAAGCCGTAGGCGATCTCGGCGCGCAGCGTGTGCAGGGGCACCCGGCCCTCGCGGTACCACTCGCGGCGCGCGATCTCGGCGCCGCCGAGACGTCCCGACGATTGGATGCGGATGCCGAGCGCGCCCATGCGCATCGCGCGCGCCACCGCCTCTTTCATCGCGCGCCGGAACGCGACGCGGCGCTCGAGCTGCAGCGCGACGTTCTCCGCGACGAGTTGCGCCTCGATGTCGGGACGGCGCACCTCGTGAATGTTGATGAAGCAGTCGCGGCCGCTGAGCTTGTTGAGCTCGCTCTTCAGCTTGTCGATCTCGGCGCCCTTCTTGCCGATGACGATGCCGGGACGCGCGGTGTGGATGTTCACCTTCGCCTTGTTGGCGGCGCGCTCGATCTCGATCTTGGAGATTCCCGCGTGGTACAGGCGGCGCTTGATGAACGTCCGCACGCGCATGTCCTCGTGGAGGAGACCTGCGTACTCCTTGCCGGCATACCAGCGCGAATCCCAGCTCTCGATGACGCCGAGGCGAAAGCCTTTCGGATGTACTTTCTGTCCCATTGCGATTCCTTACGAGGCGCGCCGCCGGCCTCTGCCGGCCGTCGCGCGGCCGCCGTTCTTGCTCTCGCGCTCGTCGACGACGATCGTCACGTGACTGGAGCGCTTGAAGATCTTCGTGGCGCGGCCGTGTGCGCGCGCGAGTGACCGCTTCTGCGTCGCGCCCTCGTCGACGTAGGCCGTCTTCACGTAGAGCGTGTCGACGTCGACGTTCTGCGTCGCCTCGGCGTTCGCGATCGCCGATTTCAGCGTCTTGGCGACGACCCTGGCGCCGCGGCGCGCGTTGAACTCGAGAATGCCGATCGCCTCCTCGGCGCCCTTGCCGCGGATCAGGTCGACGACGAGGCGCATCTTCTGCGCCGAGATGCGGACGTGGTTCACGCGGGCACGCGTCTCCATCGCTCAGCCCCTCGCCGCCGGCGCGCCCGGCGGCGGACCGCCGGAGGGCTTCACTTCGGCCTTGCGCGCGCCCGAGTGCTGGTGGAACGTTCGCGTCGGCGAGAACTCCCCGAGCTTGTGGCCGACCATGTTCTCGCTCACGAACACCGGAATGAACTTGCGGCCGTTGTGGACGGCGAACGTGTGGCCGATCATGTCGGGAATCACCGTCGAGCGGCGCGACCAGGTCTTCGTGACCTTGCGCTCGCCGGCCGCATTCATCGCATGCACCTTCTTCAAGAGGTGCTCGTCGACGAAGGGACCTTTTTTGACCGATCGCGCCACGTGTGCTCCCCGCGCCTACTTCTTGCGCCGCATGACGATGAAGCGGTTCGTCCGCTTGTTGTGCCGCGTCTTGTAGCCTTTGGTCGGCATGCCCCAGGGCGTTTGCGGATGGTTGCCCTTCGAGCGCCCCTCGCCGCCGCCGTGCGGATGATCGACGGGATTCATCGCGATGCCGCGAACGCGCGAGCGACGTCCGAGCCAGCGCGTCCGTCCCGCCTTGCCGATCGAGATGTTCTCGTGCTCGAGGTTGCCGACTTGGCCGACGGTGGCGCGGCACTCGATGCGGACGAGGCGCTGCTCGCCCGACGGCAGCTTCACGAGCGCGTACTCGCCTTCCTTTGCCATCAGCTGCGCCGCGCCGCCGGCGCTCCGCACCATCTGCCCGCCCTTGCCGGCGCGGAGCTCGATGTTGTGGATCATCGTGCCGAGGGGGATCGCACGCAGCGGCAGGCAGTTACCCGGGCGGATGTCCGACTCGGGTCCCGCCATCACGCGATCGCCGACGCGCAGCCCGACCGGCGCGAGGATGTAGCGCTTCTCGCCGTCGACGTAGTGGAGGAGCGCCAAGCGCGCCGAGCGGTTCGGATCGTACTCGACGGAAGCAACGCGCGCGGCGATGTTCTCCTTGTCGCGGCGGAAGTCGATGACCCGGTAGCGCCGCTTGTGGCCGCCGCCGCGATGGCGCAGCGTGATGCGGCCGTTGTTGTTGCGCCCGCCGCTCTTGCGGATCGGCGCCACGAGCGACGGCTCCGGACGATCGCGGGTGATCTCCGCGAAATCGAAGCCGCTGCGGAAGCGGCGCCCGGGCGAGGTCGGCTTGTAGAGGATCGTCGGCATCGCGTCACACCTGCTCGAAGAAATCGATGCGCTGGCCTTCGCCGAGCGTCACGTAGGCTTTCTTCCAATTCGGCCGTCGACCCGAGGCGCGCCCCACTCGGCGAATCTTCCCGAGAAAGTTGCTGGTACGCACCTTCAGCACCTTCACCTTGAAGAGACGCTCGACCGCGTGCTTGATCTCGAGCTTGTTCGCATCGGGCCGCACCTGAAAGACGACCTGGTTGCCGATCTCGTTGACGAAGGTGCCCTTCTCGGTGATGACCGGCGCCGCGATGATGGAGTACTCGCGCTTCATGCCGCCACCCGCTCGGTGATCGCCTCGAGCGCCGCGCGCGTGAGAACGAGGTGGTGATAACGCAGCAGGTCGTACACGTTCAGACCGGCGGCGCGCAGCACCTTCGCGTCCGGCACGTTGCGGCCCGCGAGCTCGATCTGCGGATTCGCGTCGGCGATCACGATCAAGACACTGTCCTCGATTCCGAGCCCGCGTAGCAGTTCGACGAAGTGCTTCGTCTTCGTTTCCGGCAGCGCGATGTCGTCGACGATCGTGAGGCGATTCTCGCGCAGCTTCTGCGCGAGCATGGAGCGCAGCGCGGTTTTCCGTGCCCGCTTCGGCATCGCATACGCGTAGTCACGCGGGTGCGGGCCGAAGATCGTACCGCCACCCGGCCAGAGCGGCGAGCGAATGCTGCCGGCGCGCGCGCGTCCGGTACCCTTTTGCTTCCACGGCTTCTTGCCGCCGCCGCGGACCTCGCCTTTTTCTTTCGTCGCCGCGGCGCCGGCGCGGCGGCTGGCGGTCTGCATGCGCACGACGTCCGCGAGGAGCGCGCGCCGCAGCGGCTCGGTGAAGACCGCCGCCGGCAGCTCGATCGTACCGACCTCGGCGCGCGCTTGCGAGAAGACGGGCGCCGTAATGGGGTCTGTCGCCTGCTGCTCAGGCATTGGCCGCTCCTGCCGCGGCGGGCGCGCGCCGCGCGCCACCGGCGTGCTTGCGAACGATCACCGTCGCGCCATACGCGCCCGGTACCGCGCCGCGGATGAAGATCAGATCTTGGTCGCCGCGGACCTCGACGATCTGTAGGTTCTCGATCGTCACGCGCGCGTTGCCGAGACGTCCCGCCATGCGCTTCCCCTTGAAGACGCGGCCCGGGTACGACCGGTTGCCGATGGACCCGCCGTGACGAAAGTACTCGTGCGTACCGTGCGAGCCGGGAAAGCCGCTGAACTTGTGACGCTTCATTACACCCGCGGTGCCACGCCCCTTGCTGACGCCGCTGACGTCGACGGCGTCGCCGGCGGCGAACACGTCACCGACGCGCACGTCCTGCCCCACCTCGAGCTGCGAGTCGGCGGCGACGCGGAACTCGCGCAGCACGCGGAAGGGACCCTTCCCCGCCTTCGCGACGTGGCCGTTCATCGCCTTGCCGACGCGGCTCTCCTTCTGCGGCGCGAACCCGAGCTGGACGGCGGTGTAGCGATCGCGCGCTTCGGTCTTCGTCTGCACGACCGTGCATGGGCCCGCCTGGACGACCGTGACCGGGACGAGGTTGCCCTCGCCGGTGAACACCTGCGTCATCCCGACTTTCTTGCCGATGATTCCCGTCACCATGTCTTCGGTCCGCTATTGGAGCTTGATCTCGACGTCGACGCCGGCCGAGAGGTCGAGCTTGCCGAGGGCGTCGATCGTCTGTTGCGTCGGCTCGAGAATGTCGAGGAGACGCTTGTGCGTGCGCAGCTCGAACTGCTCGCGCGACTTCTTGTCGACGTGCGGCGAGCGATTGACCGTGAAGCGCTCGATGTGCGTCGGCAGCGGAATCGGGCCGGCGACCCGCCCGCCGGTACGGCGCACGGTGTCGACGATTTCGCGCACCGACTGATCGAGCAGCCGGTGATCGTAGCCGCGCAGGCGTATGCGAATTTTTTCGTTCACGGTCCTTTACTCGAGTCTCATTCCAGAATTTTGGCGACGACGCCGGCGCCGACGGTACGGCCGCCCTCGCGGATCGCGAAGCGCAGCCCCTCGTCCATCGCGATCGGCATGATCAGCTGCACCACCAGCTT
>VBKW01000362.1 GCA_005879405.1 Deltaproteobacteria bacterium | reverse complement strand
GACCTCGCACCCGGCGACTTCTTCAGCACCCTGCGTCTCAACCCGTCGATCTCTCCCGATCTCATCCGGCAGATGGAGGTGGAGTTCGGCTACGGGCAGCCGCTCGTCGTCCGCTACGGCCGCTGGGTTTGGCGGGTGCTGCACCTCGATCTCGGCATGTCGATCGCGTACCGCGTCGCGGTCGTCGACCTGATCGCGTCGCGCGCGCTCAACACGGTCATCCTCGCGGCCGCCAGCATGGTCTTCTCGTGGGCGTTGGCGATTCCGATCGGGACGATCGTCGCGCTCCGGCGCGGATCCGTCACGGATCGCGCGCTTTCGTTCCTCTCCTTTCTCGGCATGTCGGTGCCGAGCTTCTTCCTCGCCTTTCTCTTGATGTACTTGGCGCTCGAGACCGGCTGGTTTCCGGTCGGCGGCACGACGTCGGTCGACTATCCGCTGCTCGATCCGCTGGACAAGGTCGCGGACCGCGCGACGCATCTCGTCTTGCCGGTGATCGTCCTCGGTACGAGCGGTATGGCGAGTCTCATGCGGCTCATGCGCAGCAACATCCTCGAGATCCAGCACGCCGACTACGTGCGCACCGCGCGTGCGAAAGGCCTGTCGGAGTGGCGCGTGGTCGGCAAGCACATTCTCCGCAACGCGCTGAACCCGTTCGTGACGCTCGCCGGGTACGAGCTCGGCACGCTCCTCGGCGGCGCGGCACTCGTCGAGGCGGTGATGAATCTCCAGGGCCTCGGAACGCTGATGCTCGATGCCGTCCGCTCACTCGACATCTATCTCGTCATGGGCTCGGTGTTGATGAGCGCGGTGCTGCTGCTGCTCGGGAACCTCGTCGCGGACGTCGCGCTGACGATGGTGGATCCACGCATCGAGTTCACGACGCTCGAGGCGGTACGGTAGCGACGCGACGTGGCGGCGCGGCGCATGAGCTGGACGGCGATCGCGAGCCTCGTCGTGCTCTCCGTTCTCTACGCGAGCGCGGTCTTCGCGCCGTGGATCGCGCCCTACGATTACGCGCTGCAGAGCCGCCAATATCCGAACTGCCCACCGACGGGCGTGTACATGAACCCGCCGTCGCGCTGGTCGGACGAGGGGATGCTCTACACGCGGGCGCTGCGGCTCGGCGCCGGACCGGGGCGCGTCTATCGCGAGGAGGACCGGCAGGTGCCGCTCGCCTGGTTCAGCCGCGGCATCCTCCTCACGACGGCCCGGCCCGAGGATCGATTCTTCCTGCTCGGGACCGACGGGCTCGGACGCGACCTCTTCTCCCGCATCGTCTACGGCGGACGCATCAGCCTCACGGTTGGCATCGTCGGCGTCGCGATCAGCTTCACGATCGGCATCGTCGTCGGCGCGATCGCGGGCTACGTCGGCGGGCGCACGGACAACCTCATCATGCGCGCGACCGAGGTGCTGATGTCGCTGCCGTCGTTCTACTTCCTGCTCGCGCTCGCGGCGCTGATTCCGCCGTCGCTCGGATCGGCGCAGACGTTCTTCATGATCGTCGTCATCATGAGCTTCATCCGCTGGGCGGGGTTCGCGCGCATCATTCGCGGGATGGTGGCATCGATCCGCGAGCTCGAGTACGTGCAGAGCGCGCGCGCGCTCGGTGCGAGCCGCACGCGTGTCATCGTACGCCACGTGATTCCCGCCACGTTCGGCTACACGATCGTCGCCGCGACGCTCAGCATTCCCGGCTTCATCCTCGGCGAGAGCGCCCTCTCACTCCTCGGGCTCGGCATCCAGGAGCCGAGCGCGAGCTGGGGGAACCTGCTCGCCGACGCGCAGAACGTGCAGAGCATCGCGCAGTTCCCCTGGATCTTGGCGCCCGGGCTCTTTATCTTCGTCGCGATCATGGCGTTCAACTTTCTCGGCGACTATCTGCGCGACGCGCTCGACCCACGGACGTTCGGGGTGCGCGGGTGACGCGTCGAAGCAACCGCCCCCGTCCGCGCGACGCGAGGAATCGGCAATGACGCTCGCCGCCCCGCGCGCCCTCGACCCGGCGATGCCGCTCCTCGCCGTGCGCGAGCTGCACACCCATTTCGAGACCGCCGAGGGCGTCGCGCGTGCGGTCGACGGCGTGAGCTTCACGCTGCGACCGGGGCGCACGCTCGGCCTCGTCGGCGAGTCCGGCTGCGGCAAGAGCGTCACCGCGCTCTCGATCCTGCGGCTCGTCTCGCCGCCCGGCCGCATCGTGAGCGGCGCGATCCTCTACAAGGGCCAGGACCTCCTCGGCCTTTCCGAGCGCAGCATGCGACACGTGCGCGGCAAGGAAATCGCGATGGTTTTCCAGGAGCCGATGACGTCGCTGAACCCGGTCTTCACGATCGGTAGCCAGATTGGCGAGGCGGTCCGGCTGCATCAGCGGCTGGGTCGCGCGGCGACGCGCGCGCGCGTCATCGAGGCGCTCCGACTCGTCGAGATGCCGGAGCCGGAGCGGCGGGCGCGGAGCTACCCGCACGAGCTCTCGGGCGGCATGCGGCAGCGGGCGATGATTGCGATGGCACTCGCCTGCGAGCCGAACGTCCTCATCGCCGACGAGCCGACGACGGCGCTCGACGTCACCATTCAAGCGCAGATCCTCGAGCTGCTGCGCGGCCTCCGCGAGCGGCTCGGGATGGCGATGCTCCTCATCACCCACGACCTCGGCATCATCGCCGAGCACGCCGACGACGTCGCCGTCATGTACGCGGGCCGCATCGTCGAGTACGGATCGGTGCTCGACGTCTTCGAACGCCCGCTCCATCCCTACACGATCGCCTTGATGGAGGCGGTGGGGCGCCTCGGCGGTGACGAGCGCTACCTCGAGGCATTGCCCGGAACCGTCCCGAGCCTGCTGCGACTGCCGAGCGGTTGCCGGTTCCGCGACCGCTGCCCGCGTGCTATCGACGAGTGCGCCAAGGTCGATCCGGTCCTCGAGGAGAAGGCGCCCGGCCACACCGCGGCGTGCATCCGCGTATGAGCGACGTCGTGTCGCCCGATGCCCTCGGCAGCGCCGCCTCGCACGTCGTAGCGCCCCCGGTCCCCGCCGGTGCGCCGCTCGTCGAGGTACGCGGCTTGCGCAAGGACTACCCGATCGGCGGCGGATTTCTCGGCCGTGCCCGGGCGACCGTTCACGCCGTCGCGGGCGTCGACCTGACGGTGCGGACGGGCGAGACGCTCGGCATCGTCGGCGAGTCCGGCAGCGGCAAGTCGACGCTCGGACGTTGCATCTTGCGCCTCACCGAGCCGACGGCGGGCTCTGTCTCGTTCGGCGGCCGCGACGTCCTCGCGCTGTCCGGACGCGATCTCCGCGCGATGCGGCGCGAGATGCAGATCGTCTTTCAGGACCCGTACGCCTCGTTGAACCCGCGTATGCGCATCGGCGCGATCGTCGCCGAGGGCATCGAGATCCACGGTCTCGCGCGCGGCGCTGCGAAGCGCGCGCGTGTCCACGAGCTGCTCGAGAAGGTCGGTCTCCGCCCGGAGCACTACGATCGCTATCCGCACGAGTTCAGCGGCGGGCAGCGTCAGCGGGTCGGCATCGCGCGTGCGCTCGCCGTCGGGCCGCGCTTCATCGTCGCCGACGAGCCGGTCTCCGCGCTCGACGTCTCGATCCAGGCGCAAGTGCTGAATCTGCTCCGCCGGCTGCAGGACGAGATGCACCTCGCCTATCTCTTCATCTCCCACGATCTCCGCGTCGTCGCGCACGTGAGCCATCGCGTCGCGGTGATGTACCTCGGCAAGATCGTCGAGCAGGCCCCCGTCGCAGAGCTCTATCGCAATCCGCGGCACCCCTACACGCGTGCGTTGCTTTCTGCTGTGCCAGTTCCGGATCCGCGCCGCCGTCCCGATCGCATTCGGCTCGGCGGTGACGTGCCGAGCCCCGTCAATCCGCCGACGGGATGCGCGTTCCATCCCCGCTGTCCGTATGCCGAGGATCGCTGCAGACGTGATGTGCCGCCTCTCATCGAAGGCGCCGAGGAGCATGCGGTCGCATGTCACGTCTTCCCCGCGCCCCCGAGATGATCTAGAGGAGAATTGTGCGGGAGCGATGGCGACGACGGCGGGAGGTCGTGCAGCGACCCGCCGCTCCAAAACCGATTGCGGTGCGGGTGCCGGAGGCGGGTCTCATCGGGTGGCGCGAGATCCGCACGTTCCTCGACCCGGGAACGCAGGTCAGCGGCAAGCTGAGCTTCACCACGCCGACGCGCATCGACGCGCGCTTGCGCGGCGAGGTGCGGGCGACCGACCTCTTGGTGATCGCGAAAGGTGGTCAGGTCCATGGCACCGTGTGGCCAACGAGCTTGGTCGTCGCCGGCGAGGTGCGGGGGCAGATCCTGGGCGCCGACCGCGTCGAGATTCAGGCGCGCGGCCGCGTCACCGGCACCATCGAGACGAAGGTGCTGATACTCGTCGAGGGCGGGTTCTTCGAGGGCGATTGCCGGATGACCGACGAGGCCGTCGCCGCGCTGGAAGCGCCCGCCCGCGGCTAGCGGGGCGCGGCGCTTTCTTCCTGGATGCGCGCCGCCTTGCCGGAGAGCTCGCGCAGGTAGTAGAGCTTCGCACGTCGCACCCTGCCGCGTGCGGTGACGTCGATCTTGTCGATGCGCGGCGAGTGCAGCGGAAACGTGCGCTCGACGCCGACGCCGTAGGAGGTCTTCCGAACGGTGAACGTCTCACGGCTGCCGCCGCCGCTGCGCCGGATGCAGACGCCCTCGAAGACCTGAATACGCTCCTTCTCGCCTTCGATGATGCGCACGTGGACGCGTAGCGTGTCGCCGGAGCGGAACTTCGGTTGATGATCTTTCAGCTGGCCGGCCTCGATGCCATCGATGATGTTCATGTGCGAGCCTCCTCTAGCTCGTCGCGTGCGCCGCACACGCGATCGAGGATGATCCCGGCGGCGGTTCGAACGGAGAGATGATTGTAGGTGTCGATGCCCGTGATCGCGGGCAAGAGATGGTCGGCGCGTCCGATGACTTCCTCGGTGAGTCCCCAGCCGGTGCCGAAGAGGACGAGCAGCGGGCGGACGCCGTCGCGGATCAGGCGGCGCAGTCCGCCGTAGGTGATCGTCGGCCGACGCGTCCGTGCCGACGTGACCAGCAAGAGCGGTGGTGCGCCCGCGTCGTGCTCGACGTCGATGATCGTATCGTCGAGATCCTCCGTCAGCCGGACGATCTCGAGCGCGTCTTTGCGCGTGCGGTTGTACTCTGCGCCGTGGCCGGTCCCCCAATGCCGGAGGATGCGGCCGGCGAGATCGCGCAGCGCGCCGACGGGGGTGACGATATAGAAGCGGCGTACGCCGAACGTGCGGCCGGAGCGTGCGATGTCGTGGATGTCCATGTGCGTCACCGCCGAGGTTACGACGGCGCCGTTCTTGTCGTAGACTGGGAAGTGGAGGAGGGCGACGTACAGTAGCGCCATCTCACTCCTCCACCAAATCCGGCCGCACGCGATTCGTGAGCTCGCGCGCCTGCGCTTCGCGCCAGCGCGCGACCGCCGCATGATCGCCGGACAATAGGATGGGTGGCACACCGATGCCGCGCACGATCTCCGGGCGCGTGTAGTGCGGATATTCGAGGAGACCGCTGACGAACGACTCGGTGGCGGCGGACTCCGCGTTGCCGAGCACCCCCGGGAGGAGGCGTGCGACGGCGTCGAGCACGACCAGCGCCGCCGCCTCGCCGCCCGAGAGCACGTAGTCGCCGATCGAGAGCTCTTCGTCGACGAAGTGGCGGACGCGCTCGTCGACGCCTTCGTAGCGACCGCAGACGAGCGCGAGATCGCTTTCGAGCGCGAGCGCCGCAGCACGTGCGTGCGACAAGACGGGGCCGCGCGGCGACAGCAGCACGCGCCGCACCCGCGGCGCGCCTGCTCGCACCGCCTCGAGCGCGTCGATGATGGGCTCCGCTTTCATCACCATTCCCGGGCCGCCGCCGTACGGGTAGTCGTCGGTGGAGCGGTGGCGGTCGTTCGTGTATTCGCGCAGATCGACGAGCGAAACGCGCAGCGCACCGACGTCGCGCGCGCGCTTGGGAATGCCGACGGCGAGCGGCGTCGCGAAGAACTCGGGAAAGATCGTGACCAGGTGGACGTGCATCGGCGTCAGTCGAGGAGCCCTTCGATCGGCTCGATCACGATCTTGCGGTCGGCGAGGTCGACCTCACGGACGACGTCGGCGATCACCGGAATCAGGTGCTCGCGCGCGCCATCGCGGACGACCAGGACCTCGTTGCTGCCCGTCGGGATGAGGTGATCGACGGTACCCAAACGGTCGCCGCCGCTCGTCACGACGTCGAATCCCTCGAGCTGATAAGCGTAGAACTCCCCGGGACCCGTGGCCGGGAGATCGGCCTCGGCGATCGCGAGGACGGCGCCGATGAGCGGCGTCGCCGCCTCGATCGTCGCCACGTCGGCGAGTCGCAGCAGCATGACGCGGCCGTGCGGCCGCGCGCTCAGTAATCGCAACGGCCGTGACGCATCGTTTTCGGCAGGCGGCGCCGTCGCCGGACGCGACGCGTCAGTGGCAGCGCGCCGGGCGCCGCCCGTCAGCCCCGTGGCGCGGCGCGGCGAACGAAGATTTTGTAGGAAGACGTGGCAAGGTGCCGCGAGAGCAGCGGCGGAATCGCTATAAGGACGGAAACGAACGAGTCCGGCGACACCGTGGGTGCCGACGATCTCGCCGAGCGGCACGAGCCGCTCCGGGTTTGTCCCAGCTCCTTCGCTCATGGTGACGAGCACGCGACGACAGGCCGATCGGATCCGACGTCATCGGTCGCCTACTTGTCCTCGACGATCTCCAAGACCACCTTGCGATTGGTACGCGACGCGGCGGCGTTCAAAATCGTACGAATCGATTTCGCGGTCCGTCCTTGCTTGCCGATGATGCGGCCGAGATCCTCGCGCGCGACCTTTAATTCGAGAACTGATGCCGTATCGCCCAGCGTTTCCTTGACCTCGACCGCATCCGGGTTGTTGACGAGGCAGCGGGCCAGATACTGCACCAGCTCTTTCATGAAGCCTCCCGCCCAGAACTTTCGCGTGACGCCGGTGCAACGCCCGCTCTCTTGATCAGCTCGGAGACGGTTTGCGAGGGCAGGGCTCCCCGGCGAATCCACTCATGGAGTTTTTCTTTTTTGAAGTCAACCCGAGGTGGATTCGGAAGGGGATCGTACGTGCCGACCTGATCGATGAAACGTCCATCGCGCGGCGCGGACGTGTCGGCCACGACGATGCGATAGAAGGCGTGCTTCTTCGTGCCGTGGCGGGCGAGTCGAATCGTGACGCTCATAATGCTCCTTTCGGTGCCGGGCTCAGCCTGGCATCAGCTGTGAAAACGGATTACCACCGCCCGGGCGACCGAGCTTGGTCAGCTTTTTCATCATCTTCTTCGTCTGGGCATATTGTTTCAGGAAGCGATTCACGTCGGCGACACTCGTGCCGCTACCGAGTGCGATGCGGCGGCGCCGGCTGCCGTTGATCAGCGCGTCGTTGTGCCGCTCCTGCTTCGTCATGGAATTGACGATCGCCTCGACTTTTTTCAGCTCCGCGTCCGCCATGCCCGGATCGAGCTTGGACGTGAGCTTTTTCATGCCCGGGATCATCCCCAGGATCTCGCCCATCGAGCCGAGGCGCTTCACCATTTGCAGCTGATCACGAAAGTCCTCGAGCGTGAACTCGTTCTTGCGCAGCTTCTTTTCGAGCGCTTCCGCTTGGCGTTGGTCGTAGGCTTTCTCGACCTTTTCGATGAGGGACAGAATGTCGCCCTTGCCGAGAATCCGCGACGCCATGCGGTCCGGATAGAAAGGTTCCAAAGCCTCCAGCTTCTCGCCGACGCCGACGAAATAAATCGGCGCGCCGCTCATCTCGCGGATCGAGAGCGCCGCGCCTCCGCGCGCATCGCCCTCGAGCTTCGTCAGCACCACCCCGTCGATTGCGAGCCGCTCGTGGAATCCCTGCGCGACGTTCACCGCGTCCTGTCCGGTCATCGCGTCGGCGACGAGCAGCACGTGCTTCGGCGTGATCGCCGCCTTGATCCGTTCGAGCTCGGCCATGAGCTCGTCGTCGATGTGCAGCCGCCCGGCGGTGTCGAGGATGAGCGTATCGAGATTCTGAGAGCGCGCTGCCGCCTGTGCGGCACGCGCGATCTCGACCGGATCCGCGTCCGTGGTCGAGGGATGCACGGGGCAGCCGATCTGCCGGCCGAGCGTCGTCAGCTGCTCGATCGCCGCTGGCCGATACACGTCGGCGGGGACGAGGTACGGCCGGCGACCCTTCTCCGTCTTCAGATGTCGCGCGAGCTTCGCCGCCGTCGTCGTCTTGCCGGATCCCTGCAGGCCGACGAGCATGACGGCGACCGGCGGCGGCGCGCCGAGATCGAGTGTGGCCGAGTCGCCGCCCATCGTGCGCGCGAGCTCTTGGTGTACGAACTTCACCAAGTGTTGCTCGGGCGTGAGGCTGCGCAGGACCTCCTGACCGAGCGCCTGCTCGCGAACGCGCTCGACGAAGGCGTGGACGACTGGCAGCGCGACGTCGGCCTCGAGAAGCGCCATGCGGATCTCCCGCAAGGCCTCCGTCATGTGGCGCTCGGTGACGCGGCCGTGGCCGCGCAGGCGCTTGAAAACGAGATCGAGCTTGTCGCCGAGAGTGTCGAACATCCTGCTACCGTACGGCGCACCTAAGTGCGGAGCCAAATCAGAAAGATTTATAGGAGTGCCGCTCAATAAGTCAACGAATCTGGGTCGGGTGAGTGCTCGGATTTGATCGGGCTCAGCGAGACCGCTCCCTGCGCGCCGCTCGCGCGCGGGCGGCGCGGTCGCGCGTAGCACGCGCTTGTGCGCGCAAGCGGCTGGCCTCCGCGAGCAATCCTTCAGCGACTGCACGCCCCTTGGCGATGTCAGCCAGTGCGCGCTCTACGGCCTCGTGAATGGCCTCGTGCTCCCGCCGTTCTTGGTCACGCAACACCTTCTAGAGCATAGCGAGGGACCAGGCGTAGACCATCCCCAGTACCGGGGGCGGGCGAATGGCTCCGCGTGCGGAAGCCGCGACGCGCTACTCCATGGGCGTCATGAGCGACGCGACGACGCGCCTTC
>VBKW01000360.1 GCA_005879405.1 Deltaproteobacteria bacterium | reverse complement strand
CTCGTTGGTCGTCGCGGGGAGCGATTACCGGGACGTCCCGAACGGCTGGGTGTGCACGATGCTCGGCTTCCTGGCCGTCACGTGCTCGGCAACGAACGCGATCGGCGGCTTCCTCATCACCGACCGCATGCTGCGTATGTTCCGCACCGCCGCCGACCGCGCCGGCGGCACGCGGCGTCCGGTCGAGCTGCAAGCGCTCGGGTTCGTCGTCGCGCTCGGCGCCGCCGTTACGGCGCTGCTCTACGCGACGAAGCCCGCCGGGATGCAGATGGGCGAGTGGATGCACGAGCACGTGGCGCCCGACGCGCTCCGGTATTGCTACATCGTCTCGGCCGCGATGTTCGTCCTCGGCTTGAAGGGACTGAGCTCGCCCAAGTGGGCGCGTCGCGGCATGGCGCTCGCCGCTCTGGGTATGCTCATCGCCGTCGTCGGCACGCTCTTTCATCCGCACATCGTCGATTACCGCTTCATCGCGCTCGGTTTCGCGATCGGCGCGGTCGTCGGCGGCGGCATGGGGCTGCGCATCCCGATGACGGCCGTCCCGCAGCGGACCGCGCTCTCGCACTCCCTCGGCGCGCTCGCGGCGTGCCTCGTCGGGATCTCGGAGTACTTCCGCTACCAGGGCGCCCTGAACCGGGTGACGCTCACCGCGCTCGACTTCGAGGTCGTCGTCGGCGCGCTCACCTTCACGGGGAGTCTCGTCGCCGCCGCGAAGCTGCAGGAGCTCCTACGCGGCCGGCCGATCACGTACCGCGGCCAGAACATTCTGAGCGCGAGCGTCCTCACCGTGATCGTCTGCTCCGCGATCTACCTCGTCGTGACCCAGGCGGCGACGCCGTTCTTCTACGTCATGGTAGGGCTGGCGTTCGTGTTTGGCCTCCTGCTCGTCATTCCAATCGGCGCCGCCGACATGCCGGTCGTGATCGCGCTGCTCAATTCCTATGGCGGCCTCGCCGACGCGGCGATGGGCTTCGTCTTGATGAACAAGATCCAGATCATCACCGGCTCGCTCGACGGCACGTCCGGCTTCCTCCTGTCGCTGCTCATGTGCCGGGCGATGAACCGCTCAGCGATGAACGTGCTCTTCGGCGCCTTCGGTAGCGGCGTCGTCGAGGACGAGGCCGCCGCGGCCGCGGAAGCGAAGGGCACCGTACGCAACATCTCCGCCGAAGAGACCGCGGTGCTCTTCGAGACCGCGCGCAACGTCATCGTCGTCCCCGGCTACGGCATGGCGGTCGCGCAAGCGCAGCACGCCGTCGCCGAGCTCGGCAACATTCTGCGCGAGCGCGACGTCGACGTGAAGTTCGCGATCCATCCCGTCGCCGGCCGCATGCCGGGCCACATGAACGTGCTCCTCGCCGAGGCCAACGTCGCCTACGAGCACCTCGTCGAGATGGAGCACATCAACCCCGAGTTCCCGCAGGCCGATATCGTGCTCGTCGTCGGCGCCAACGACGTCACCAATCCGGCAGCGAAGAGCAACAAATCGAGCCCACTCTACGGCATGCCGATCCTCGAGGTGTCGCGCGCAAAGTCGATCATCGTCTTGAAGCGCAGCATGCGCCCCGGCTTCGCCGGCGTCGACAACGATCTCTACTACAACGAGAACTGCATGATGCTCTTTGGCGACGCGAAGGAAAGCGTGACGAAGCTGATCGGTGAGATGAAGTCGCTGCGGTGAGCCGGCCGCGCCGCCGCGGCGCGCATCTTCCCAATCCCGGTTGATCTCGCCCGCGAGAGCTTCCATGCTCACGGAGTGCAGCCGAAAGCCGTCCTGTCGGTAGACGAGATCCACCTTGGGGATCTGCGGTTTTGGAAACGGCCGCTCGAGGAGCGCGAGGGCGCCTTCCAGACGCTGCGGCGCGAGCGGCCCGTCTCCTTCCACCACGAGGAGGCGGCCGAACGACGCCTCGGCCGGCGACCCGGCTTTTGGGCGCTCAGCCGCCACGCGGACATCCTCTACGCCGGCGCGCACCCGAAGATCTTCTCCTCGGCTCAAGGAATCGGCATCGCCGACTTCCCGCGAGAGTTCCTCGAGTTCTTCGCATCGATAATCAGCATGGACGACCCGAGGCATGGGCGCCTACGGCGCCTGGTGTCGAGCGCGTTCACCGCGCGCCAGCTCGCGCAGGTCGAGAGGGACGTGGAGCACGCGGCCGCCCGTGTGATCGACGCGGTGATCGAAAGAGGCGCGTGTGATTTCGTGACCGAGATCTCCGCCCCGTTTCCGATCCGCATCATCTGCGAAATGATGGGCATCCCCGAGAGCCAGCACCCGTTCGTGTTCGAGCAGACGAACGTCATCCTCGGCCCCAGCGATCCCGAGTACGTTCCCCAGGGCAAGGATCTCGGAGCGGCCATGCTCGCGGCCGGCGCTGCGCTCGCCGAGCTGATGAAAGACCTCGCCAGGCAGCGCCGGGCAGCACCGATGGAAGATCTGACCTCGGTCCTCGTTCACGCCGATGTCGACGGGGACCGGCTGAGCGAGCAAGAGATGGCCGGGTTCTTCATCCTGCTCGTCTCCGCTGGCAACGAGACGACGCGCAACGCGATCAGCCACGGGATGAAGGCACTGTCGGACCATCCCGATCAACGACGGATGTGGCAGTCGGATTTCGAAGCCATCGCGCCGACCGCGGTCGAGGAGATCGTCCGGTGGGCCTCTCCGGTCATCTTCATGCGGCGCACGGCCAATTTCGATACCGAGATCGGAGGCCAGCCGATTCGCCGGGGGCAGAAGGTGGTGTTGTTTTACTGCTCGGGGAATCGTGATGAGGCGGTATTCGCCGACCCCTTCTGCTTCGATCTCCGGCGCAACCCCAACGAGCACGTCGGCTTCGGCGGCGGACCGCACTTTTGTCTCGGCGCGAACCTTGCCCGGCGGGAAATCACCGTCATGTTCCGGGAGATCTTCCGCCGCCTCCCCGACCTCGAGATCACGGGACCTCCCGAGCCGCTGTTTTCGGTCTTCATCCACGGCCTCAAGCACATGCCGTGCAAGTGGTCTCCGCGATCGGAGAAGCGTTCGTAGGGTGCGCAGCTCCCTCTCGAGTCGGTAGTGTGACTCAGTTTGACGCAAACTGAGTCATTACCCTCGGCTCCCGTTGAGACGATCGGTCCCAGCATGGTAGCAGTGGATCATCTCCGCACGGCGCCGAGGGGAGATTCCGGTGACTTGCGCTTCGTGTCAAAACGAAAACCTTCCCGGACGTAGATTTTGTAGCGAGTGCGGTCGAGACCTCACACCGCCTCGTTGCACCACGTGTGGCGCGACGAATCGAACGGGCGACAAGTTTTGTGGCGAGTGTGGAGAGATTCTCTTAGCACAGACTGCGTTTCCTCCCGACTCACCCCGTTCCTATACGCCTGATCATCTCGCGGTACGCATCTTGGCCGAACGCGCCGCGATGGAGGCGCGCAGTGTCGCGTACGGGGAGCGTAAGAACATCACCGCGATGTTTGCGGACATCAAGGGATCCGTCGAGCTCATGGTGGACCTCGATCCGGAAGACGCTCGTTCGATCGTCGATCCGGCCCTCGAGATCATGATGGAGGCGGTCCATCGCTACGAAGGCTACGTCGCACGCCCTACGGGCGACGGTATATTCGCTCTCTTCGGCGCCCCGATCGCCTGCGAGGACCACGCGCGTCGCGCGGTCCACGCCGCGCTGCGGATGCAGCAGGAGATCAGGCGCTACACCGCGAGACTCCGTGTCGATAGGGGGCTTTCGGTGCAGATTCGCGTCGGCCTCAACACCGGCGAGGTCGTCCTGCGGTCGATCCGCAAGGACGACCTGCACACCGAGTATGACCCAGTCGGTCACTCGACGAACCTCGCCGCTCGCATGGAGGCTCTCGCGCGACCGGACTCGATCCTCGTGAGCGAGAGCACCTACAGCCTTGCCGAGGGCTACTTCGAGTTCCGTCCGCTCGGAATGGTCCCGGTAAAGGGCGTGCGCGAGCCCATGGCGACCTACGAGGTGATCGCCCCCACGCCCGAACGCACACCGATCGAGCTCGCGGCTCGGCGTGGGCTCGTGCGCTTCGTCGGACGCGAGCGGGAGCTGGCGGAGATCGAACGAGCGCTCGACCTCGCCCGCCAGGGTCGAGGGCACGTCGTCGCCGTCGTCGGCGACCCG
>VBKW01000359.1 GCA_005879405.1 Deltaproteobacteria bacterium | reverse complement strand
ATGGCGGCGATCACCCAGAACAACCGTTACATCGTCAATTTCACCGATACGCACACGTATACGGTTCACGACGACACGAACAACAACGGCACGGTCGACACGGGCGAGACGGTGACCACATACGATCTGCAGAAGGATTGGCCGGGAGTCACCCTCGGCGCGACGGTCGGGACGCTCACGTTCTACCCGGATGCCACCGCGTCCGCCGCGGCCACGCTGACCGTGACGAACTCGCGCGGCACGACGAGCACCGTGACCGTCAACGCCGCCGGGTACGTGTATGGCTCGTGATGTGGACGAGGGAATGATGCGCCCTTGCCGGAACACGTTGGGAAGCTGCCGCGGATACCTGATCATCGAAGTCATGGCGGCGCTCTTGTTCTGCAGCATCGCGCTCGGGGGCCTCGTGCCCCTGGTCGTCGGCTCGATCCGCGGTGGCGACCTCGGACGGCGCGCGAGCGCCGCCGCGGGCATCGGTCAGGACAAAATCGAGCAGCTGCGGAACACGGCGTACGCCGCGCTTGCGAGTGGCACCGACTCCATCGCGCAGAGCGACACGGCAACGACGTTCAGCCGTACGTGGACGGTCGCTACCGGTCCCACCAGCACGACGAAGAACGTCACGGTGACGGTCAGCTGGACGGATCGGACGAGCCGGCAAATTCAGCTGCAAACGATCCTGGTGCAGTAGGCCATGCGCACGCGCTCCCCCGGGTTTACGCTGATCGAGATTCTCGTTGCGATGCTCCTCCTGAGCATCGCGATGGCCGCGGTCGTCCCGGTGCTGGCGACGCAGAGCCGCGCGAATCTCGAGCAGGACACGAAGATGGCGATGCAGGAGAACTTGCGCGTCGGGATGAGCGTCGTCACGGACACGCTTCGGAACGGCCGCTACGGCGTTCCGTCGTCGAACATCTCGACCTGGATCAATTGGGTGTCCGGGTTCACCACTAACCCGACGATCACCACCTCCGGCTCGAACAGCATCGTCACGATCGCGAGCGCGACCGCGCAGTCGGTGACGACGCTCTCGAGCGCCGCCGCCGTCGGTACGACGACGCTTTCGCTCGCGAGCCTCACCCCGGTGAACACCGGCTCGAAAGGCCTCCTCCTGATCAACGGCCAGGAAAACGCCGTCGTCACCGCCGTGAACGCGTCGTCGGTCACGATCGACACCGACCCGACGGCGAGCGGCAATCAGGGGCTCGCCCGCGCGTACCCGGCGGGCACGCCGGTGTATCGCGTCGACGTGACCAAGTTCACCGTTGCGACCGACAGCACGACCGGGTTCTCCTCGCTGTTCCGCGATCAGAACCAAGGCGTCGGCGCCTTGGCGGTCGTCGACGGGATCAGCGGGCTGCAAATCACGACCGTGACGGCCAACAAGCAATACACGGTGACGCTGACGGCGACGTCGACGACGCGCGATCCCGTGACGAACCAGTATCTCAGCGCGAGCTTGGCCTCGAACGTGACGCTCGCGAATTGAGGAAGGACATCATGTGGAAGCGACGGCGACCATCGACCGACGGCGACGTGATCGGGCGCGGCCGCGTGCGCCGTGAGCGCGGCAGCGCGCTCGTCGTGGTCCTGATGGTGGTCGCGGCGCTGGCGTTCCTCGGCGTCATGGCCGCCCGCAGCGTGCGGAGCGAGCTGCAGATCACCCAGAAGGACGTGAACACCCAGAAGGCGTTGAGCGCCGCCGAGGCGGGCCTAAATCACGCGTACGATCTCGTCAAGAGCACGACCAACCTCAACAATGAGCTGGGGAGCAGCGGCACCGGCGGCACGCTGAGCGGCATCGGCAGCGTGGTCACGTTGAACGGGGCTTCCTATCGCTTCCGCGCGTTCGGCGGCGGCAGCAGCGACGGCTATTACGTGCAGGCGACCGACGACTACGACGAGACGAGCGGCGCGAACAATTCTTCCGTCGACATGAACCAGCGGATCTATCTCACCTCACGCGGCCGGGTGGGCACGTCCGAGCGCGTCGTCATGGCCGCGGTTGGCGGGACCTCGAAGTTTCCCTACGGCCTCTTCGGGGACTCGGGCCTCACGCTCGGCGGCGGCTCCAAGGTCGACAGCTACGATTCGCGGGTCGGCTCGTACACCGTGGCCACCGCCGGCAGCGCGGGCGACATCCGCACCAACGGGGCCATCAACTTCAACGGCTCCAACAACGTGGTCAACGGCAATGCGACGCAAGCGTCGTCGTCGGGGATCGGCGACACGGTGACCGGCACCAAGACGAGCAGCGCCTCGTCGATTACGGCGCCCTGCGGAGCGCCTGCCGCCTGCGGACCAGTGTACAGTCCGAACGGCGGCATCACGCCCGCCAACTCCTACAATCCGGGCTCGGGCGACTTGTCGATCGGCAGCAGCGGTGTCAGCCTCGCGAGCGGCACCTACTGCTTTCATACGGTCACAGTGACAGCCAATGGCGCCGCGCTGACGATCACCGGCGCGGTCGTCATGAACGTCACCGGCGCCGTCGATTTCACGGGGGGCAGCGCGATCAATACGACCGCGAGCCCGTCGAACTTTCAAATCAACAGCAGCCTCAATTCGCCGGGTACGGACGGCATCGTCTTGACGGGCGGCACCCAAGCGCACATGGCGGTATACGCTCCGAATACCGGCATCAAGATCACCGGCGGCAGCGATATCTGGGGCGCGGTGTGGGGAGCGTCGGTGAAGAACACCGGCGGCACGTGGATCCACTACGATCAAGCGCTGCAAGGTCTCGTCTGTGGCACGGGTATGAGCGGTTGGCACGAAGTCCGGAACTGAGCGCCGAGTTAACCGGAACTGAGCGCCGAGTAGCCGGAGCTGAACGCCGACTGGCGAGCGCGCGGCATCGACGTTCGCGCTGCCTGGACCCGCGTCTCCGGCTCGCATAATTGATCGCGGTGCGGTTTTCCCGGGCACTCGGTTGGTGCGCGCTCGCCGGCGCCGGCGCGTACGCCGTGGCGCGGCTCGCGCTCGTACGCGGCGAGACCGTGAACGCCGTCTGGTTCGTCATCGCAGCGGTCGCCGTGTACGCGATTGCCTACCGTTTCTATGGCGTCTTTCTCGCGGCACGGCTCTTCGCGCTCGACGACCGCCGGCAGACGCCGGCCGAGCGCATCAACGACGGCCGCGACTTCGTGCCGACGAACGGCTGGATCGTGTTCGGTCACCACTTCGCGGCGATCGCGGGGCCGGGGCCGCTCATCGGCCCGACCTTGGCGGCGCAGTTCGGCTATCTGCCGGGGACGCTCTGGATCCTCGCCGGCGTCGTCCTCGGCGGCGCGGTTACAGTACTTCTGCATTCTCTGCGGCAGCCTGCGGCGCGACGGCCGCTCGCTGGGGCAGATGGCGAAAGACGAGATCGGACCGCTCGGCGGCTTCGCCGCGTTCGTCGGCGTCTTTCTTCATCATGGTGATCCTGATCGCCGTGCTTGCGATCAGGGATAGAAGGCGGAATGTCCGAGAGGCGGCATTATGTCGCCTACGACCCAATTGGCGGTCGCTACACCAACCGACGCGCTTCACGGACGGCGTGGCGGACAAAACGGTTCCGGCGTCGCTCGCGGCTGAACTCCTCTGGTGTATAGATCAGAAGGTCGATGCCGACGGGGCTCCGCAATAGCTCCGGATAGTCTCGGAACCGATCGACGAATGGCCGCGTCGACGGTGCGACGACGATCAAATCGACGTCGCTCAAGGCGTCCGCATCGCCGCGCGCCCACGAGCCGAAGAGATACGCCGCGCTCACGTGCCGGCGCCGCAGCAAGGCCGGCAAGCTCTGCAGCCAACGGCTGACTATCGTCGGCGAAGTTGAGCTCTCGCCCATGTGAGGATCCGTTGCGCTGCACGGAGCGCGGCACGCGCTTGTGCCGCGGAGAACGCGTCGGCCGGCACGATTCCGGGTAACGCGTCCGGATAGCGGGTTGCGACGTAGTATTGGTCGAGCTCGCCGCCCGATGTGACGAGCGCGGCGGTTACGGCGGCGCGCGCGTTGAGACGTCGCAACAGAGCTTGGACCGAGTGACCGATCACCGGCCGCGCTCCGAGATGATAGTGCACCGCCTTGACGGCTTTCTCGCCGACCTGTTGTGCGACGAAACACGCCTGCGCGAAGAACTCGCGCTCGACGGCGAGGCGCGCGAACCGGAAGTCGTCGGCCGCTTGGCGCAGCCACAGCTCTCCGTCGCGTCGGCGCTTCGCCATGCGCCGCTTATACCAGCTTGCGCAAACGACGCTCCACCGCGGGAGCTCGTGTTGCCTACGGCGACCGCTATCGCCGGTCGCCGCTCTCCTCTAAAGGGACGATGTGGGCGAGACCCGTGTCGACCTGCTGCATCTCCTCGAGGACCTTCGCGACGCCTATCCCGGTGCGCTCGAGGAGACGATCCTGACCGAGATCGTCGCCAACGCGCTCGACTCGAGCGCGACGCGCATCGAGCTCCGCCCTGCGCCCGCACACGGGACGCTCACCGTCGTCGACGATGGCGCCGGCATGCGACGACGCGAGCTGGCCCGGTATCACGACGTCGCGGCGAGCACGAAGGCGCGCGGCGAGGGGATCGGATTCGCCGGCGTGGGCATCAAGCTCGGGCTCCTCGTGTGCGAGGACGTCACGACCGAGACGCGGCGCGGGACGACGCACGTCGCGACCTCGTGGCGGCTCGCGTCCCGGCATCGTGCGCCGTGGCAGTGGGTGCCGCCGCCGGGCCTCGTCGCGGAGCGCGGTACGGCGGTGCGCCTCCGTCCGACGAACCCGCTCTCGCCGCTACTCGATCCGGGCTTCGTCGAGGCGGCGCTCCGCCGACACTTCGAGGCGCTCGTCGATCCTGCGTTCGCCACCGTGCTCGCACCGCACTATCCGCGCCGGGTGCGCTTCGTCGTCGGCGACCAGCCGATCGTCGCCGACGGCGCCGACGGCGCCGACACGGCGCCGCTCCGCATATGCATCGGTCGGCAGCGGAAGCCGTCGGCATCGGGCTATCTCCTGCGCGCGCCGCTCCCGTTGCCAGAGGATCGCCGCGGCCTCGGCGTCAGCACGTTCGGAAAAGTGATTCGTCGCGGCTGGGACTGGCTCGGCCTCACGCCCGCAACGCCGGAGCGGATCGGCGGGCTCATCGAGGTGCCGGCGCTCGCCGAGTGCTTGACGCTGAACAAGGCCGACTTCCTGCGCAGCGGCCCGCGCGGCGCGACGTATCTCGCCTACCGCCGCGCGATCCAAGAGGCGGTCTCGCAGCAGCTCGCCGTCTGGGGCGACGCGCGCGACACGGGCGAGGAAGCGCGCCGGCGGGTCACGCGGCCGCTCGAGCGTGACCTCGAACGCGTGGTGACGGAGTTGGCGGACGACTTCCCGCTCCTCGGCTCGTTGGTGCAGGTGCGTCCCGGCGGCCAGCAGCGGCTGCCGATCGGGCGGGCGGCACGGGTGGGCGACGGCCGCGCGCTGGTCGTGGCGTCGGTCGCCGCCGATGCGGAGCGCGGCGTGAGCGCCGCCGGCGATGCCGTGCCGCACGACGAGCGCGAGTCGGGGCCGCGCGCGCCCGGTGCCGACATCACGCTTCCGGCCGCGAACGGCGAGCGCCGTCCGAGCCGCTACGGGCTGGCGATCGAGTTCGAGGAGCGCATGGGCGACGGCGAGCCGGGCCGGCTCGTCGAGTCGACGGTGTGGGTGAACACGGCGCACCCGGCGTACGGCCGCGCCGTCGCGTCGCGCTCGGAGGGCTACCACGTGGCGCTCGCCGCCGCATTGGCGCTCGCGCGCGTTGCGGTCGAGCCTGCGGAAGAGCACGCCTTCCTCGCCGCGTTCCTCGCGCGGTGGGGCGAGGCGCTCGAGGGCGACCGCGGCCGGCGCCGCGGGAGGAGGTGACGGCGGTTCAGACGGCAGCGGCTCCCTTGCGCTGAGTCGTCGTCGCGCCGAACAGCTCGGCGCGAACTCGCGCCGTGCGGGCTTCACGCGTGACGCGTACTACGGTCGCTGCATGTGGACGAGGTCGACTCGCGAACCGCCGGCGCCTTGCCAGGCGCGGAAACCCGTGGATATAGTGCCGCGGTTGCATCGCGGACCGGGGGTCCTCTCATGAGCCAGCTACACGGGGGTCGGATCGTCGCGCGCGCGCTGAAGAACGAGGGCGTGTCGCACGTGTTCACGCTCTGCGGCGGGCACGTGATGTCGATTTACGACGGGTGCATCGCGGAGGACATCCGCGTCGTCGACACGCGGCACGAGCAGACGGCGGCGCACGCGGCCGACGGCTGGTCACGAGTGACGGGGCAACCCGGTGTCGCAATAGTCACGGCGGGCCCGGGGCTCACCGACGCGGTGACCGGCGTCGCGAGCGCGTGGCGCGCGAACATCCCGATGCTGATCATCGGTGGCCAGGGGCCGCACGCGCTCTGCGACAAGGGCTCGCTCCAGGACATGAACCACGTTGACCTGATGCGGCCGATCACGAAGTGGGCGCACTCGGTACCGGAGTCGCGCCGCCTCGCCGAGTACGTCGCGACCGCGTTCCGCATCGCGACGACCGGCGTCCCCGGGCCGGTCTTCCTCGAGATGCCGGTCGATTTCCTCTTCGACAGCGTCGACGAGGGGAAGGTCGAGTTCCCGACGGGCTCGCGCACCGGAGCGACGATCGGTGGCGACCCGGAGTACGTCGAGCGCGCGGCCGCGCTCCTCGAGAACGCGCAGCGGCCGGTCGCGCTCGTCGGCAGCCAGCTCTTCTGGTCGAAGCGGCGCGACGCGTACCAGCCCTTCGTCGAGCGCTTCGGGCTTCCCGTGTACGTGAACGGCCAGGCGCGCGGCTCGCTGCCGCCCGACCACCCGTACTACTTCCACCGCACGCGCAAGGACGCGCTCCGCGCCGCCGACGTGATCCTGATCTTCGGTACGCCGCTCGACTTCCGTCTCGGCTACGGGCGGTCGAGCCACTTGAATCCCGAGGCGAAGCTCATCCAAGTCGACCTCGACGGCGGCGAGATCGGCCGCAACCGCCACGTCGACGTCGGCATCGTCGGCGACACGGGGCTCGTCATGGCGCAGCTCACCGCGCTCGCGAGCGGCCCGGCCGGCGGCAGCAGCGCCGTGCGCGAATGGGTGCGCGAGCTGCGCGTCAAGGAAGCGGCACGCCTCGAGCAGATGCTGCCGGAGATGACGTCGGACGCCGCGCCGATC
>VBKW01000361.1 GCA_005879405.1 Deltaproteobacteria bacterium | reverse complement strand
TGATTGCCTCGGCGGGTTTCGTCCACGCGAAAGGGGTCGGGTTCTTTTTCCACGCTCGCATGTAGGCCGTGATGTGCTCGCGCAAGGCTTTGGTCGAGGGGAAATCCGTCACGCTCAGGGATTGCTTCCCGAGGATCCCGAAAAAGCCCTCCACTTGATTGAGCCACGACGCGCTGGTCGGGGTGTAGTGAAAATGGACCAGCGGGTGTGTGGTCAGCCAGGCGCGGACGTCGGGTGTGCGGTGCGTCGAGGAGTTGTCGAGGATGACGTGCAACTCGCGGTCGGGATAGGCGCGCACCACCTTGCGCATGAAGGTGAGGAAGTCCGCAGCCGTGTGTCGGGCGCTGAGCCGATGCGTGACGTCGCCGGTCGCCACTTCCAGCGCGGCATATAAATCGACGACGCCGTGCCGTTTGTAATCATGGGTATGGCGCGTCGCGCGACCGGATCGCAACGGGAGCGGCCGTTGCGTGCGTTCCAACGCCTGGATCGACGTCTTCTCGTCGACGCTCAGCACGGCGGCGTGCTCCGGCGGATCGAGGTAGAGCCCGACGACGTCCCGCACCTTGGCGGCAAACTCCGGGTCGCGACTCACTTTGTACGTCCGGACGTGATGCGGCTTGAGTCCGTTGCGGCGCAGGACGTCGGACACACATCCGCTGGTCAGACGCGCGTGATCTTTTCGCCCCGTCTTCGGGCGAGTCGTGAGCGCGGCCACACCGCCATCACAAAACCGACGTCGAATCCGCGACACCGCTTCCGCCGACACCTGCAGACGGCGCGCAATCTCCGTCCCCGTGATGCCGTCCGCGCTCCACAGAATCACTTGCGCGCGGCGCACTTCCTGCGCCGGCGCGATCGCTTTGGTCACCATCTGCGTCAGCTCTCGGCGCTGCGCTGTGGTGACCGCCACCTCCATGCCTCGTCCCATGCCACGTTAGACGGGCGGATGTTATATTGATTCAATCTCAACGGCGCTGCACTAGTCTCCAGCGCGCGGGCTTTAGTAGAAGTCGCGGAGGTGGTGGCGGCGCATGGGATGGCGGAGCTTGCGGAGAGCTTTCGCCTCGATTTGGCGGACGCGCTCGCGTGTGACGGCGAACGCCTGGCCGACCTCCTCGAGCGTGTGATCCATGCCCTCGCCGATGCCGAAGCGCATGCGCAGGATGCGTTCCTCGCGCGGCGAGAGCGACGACAGTGCGCGCGCCGTCTGCTTGCGGAGATGCGAGCCGGCGACGGCGTCCGCGGGCGACACCGCTTGCGGATCGGCGACGAGATCGCCCAGGTGGCTGTCGCCCTCGTCGCCGAGCGGCGTCTCGAGCGAGATCGGATCTTGCACGATCCGGACGATGCGCTGCACCTTCTCGAGCGGCAGCCCGAGGCGCACCGCGAGATCTTCTTCGGTCGGCTCGCGACCCGTCTCCTGCACCATGATCCGGATCGTGCGCATGACCTTGTTGAGGGCCTCGACCATATGCACGGGGACGCGGATCGTCCGTGCTTGATCAGCGATTGCGCGGCTCACGGCTTGGCGGATCCACCACGTGGCATACGTGGAGAAGCGATAGCCGCGGCGGTAGTCGAACTTCTCGACCGCGCGCATGAGGCCGATGTTGCCTTCTTGAATGAGGTCGAGGAACGGCAAGCCGCGCTGGGTGTAGCGTTTCGCGAGGCTCACGACGAGACGGAGGTTGGCCTCGACCAGTCGGGTCTTCGCGTCCTCGGCGCGGCGCTCTCCCTCGCGAATGATACCGACGACGCGTGCGAGCTCGCGTGTCGCCACGCCGGAGCTGCGCTCGATCTCGCGCAGCTCGCGCAGCGCGTGCTTGATCTCGGTGCCGAGTGCGACGGCGTCCGTCGTCGCGACGCGGTGGCGGCTGAAGAACCGCTGTGCGTCGCGCAGGCGCGCCGAGGCCGGGCGGCCGCCGCGACGGTCGAGCTCGATGGAATGTGCCAAGCGCGCGAGGTCGAGCGCGCGACATTGATAGCGATCCTCGTACCGGCGCAGCAGCCCGTGGCAGCGTTCGGCGGCGGCGGCAGCGGAGCGAATCGAGCCGACGATCGCCGCGAAGTGCCGGCGCCCGAGGCCGAGCGCGGCGACGGCCTCGATCCGCTTCTCGCGGGCCGCGCGCAACGCCGCCGGCGTGCGTCCGCCGCTCGACGCCACCCGTCGCACGCGCACGACCCCGGCAAGAAACTCCCGCGTCCGCTCGGCACGCGCGCCGTCCAAGTCCTCTTGCTCGTCCTCGACCTCGCCGAGGACGCCGTCGATCGTGACGTCGCCGCGCTCGAGACGGTCGGCGAGATCGCAGACGTAGGCGATCGCGAGCGGCGACGCGAACGCCTCCTCGCGAACCTGTTTCGTTCCCTCCTCGACGATGCGCGCCAGCTCGACCTCGCCCTCGCGGCCGAGCAGCGGAATGCGCGCGATGTCGTGGAGGTAGCGCCGCACCGGGTCGGCGCTCGCGGGCAGCACCTCGACCTCGGGCGTCTCCTCGACCTCGACCTCGACCGCCGCGGCCTCGAGCGCATCGACGTCGTCGGGCAGCGGCTCGGCGTCGACGTCGTCCTCGTCGTCGTCGACGAGCGCGATCTGGTACTCGCCGAAAAGCGCGAGGACGTGCTCGATGCGGTCACGGGAAAGAAAGTCGGACGGCAAGTGGCGGCCGACGTCGTCGAGCGTGACGAATCCCTTCGCCTTGCCAACGGCGATCAGCTGCTGCACGTCCTTGCGTTCACGAAGCTCGATCGGGGTCATCGGCTTGCGCTCCGTTTTACGTGCTCGAGCTCGCGCTGCGCCTCGACGATCGCAGCGACGTTGCCTTCCATTTCAGCCGTGCGTATCCGGCGCAAGAGCGCCTGACGAACCGGCAGCGTCGCATCCGCGCGCAGCTTGGCGAGACAATCGTCGACGAGCTGCGCGAGCGTGACGTCGTCGCTTCCGGGAACGGCGTCGTCGACGAGACGTCCCGCGATGTGCGCCGCCGTCGCGTCGTCGAGGCGCGAGAGCAGCGTCGCGGCGTCGATCGGATCGCCGCGGCGCGCGGTCGCGACGATCTCGTCGGCGAGCGCGCGGAACACCGGATCGGTGAAGAGCGCGGCGCCGTCGCTCGCGTCGACGCGCGCGATCGCCGCCGAGCTCGCGAGCATCAGCTCGATCAGGATTGCTTCCGGGCCCGGCGCCTTGCTCGCGGTCGCCGCTGGTGCGGGTTGCGGGCGCGGCCGCGTCGGCTGGCGCCGCAGCATCTCTTCGCCGAGGCCGAGACGCTCGGCCGCGCGCCGCACCGTGATGTCGTACTCGAACGGATCGGCGATCTTGCCGAGCCACGTCGCCACCCGCTGCGCGACCTGCGCGCGCTCGGCCGGCGTGCTCGTCGGTGCGACCACGCGGTCGAGGTAGAACTCGAGGAGCGGTGTGGCGCGCGCGAGGAGCGCCAGCGCCGCGTCTTGTCCCTCACGGCGCACGAACGTGTCGGGATCGTCGCCGGCCGGCAGGAACGCCGCGTTCCCCCAGAGTCCCGCCTCGAGGAAGATCGGCAGGCTCTTCTCCGCCGCCGCTTGCCCGGCGGCGTCGCCGTCGAAGAACGCGATGACGTTGCGGCTGAAGCGCTTCAGCACGTGCAGCTGCGCCAGCGTGAGCGCCGTGCCGAGCGAGGCGACGACGTGACCGATCCCCGCCTGCGCGAGCGCGAGCACGTCGAAGTAGCCCTCGACGACGAGCGCGCGGTCGGCGCGGCGGATGGCGTCGCGGGCGATCGCGAGACCATAGAGGTGCGAGCCCTTCCGATACAGCGGCGTCTCGGGCGAGTTGATGTACTTCGGCAGATCGCCGCCGGCGCTCGGTGTGCCCGGTACGCTGCGGCTGCCGAAGCCGACGACGCGGCCCGAGGAATCGGTGATCGGGAACATGAGTCGCGCGCGGAAGCGATCGTAGTGTCCGCCGCCGTCGCGGCGCGCGGCGACGAGACCGAGCTGCGCCGCTGCCTCGAGCGAGCGGCCGCTCTCGCGGAGCTTGCGGACGAGGACGTCCGACCCGGGCGGCGCGTAGCCGAGGAGGAAGCGCTCAGCGACCTCGCGGCCGATGCCGCGCTCCTCGAGGTACGCGCGCGCCGGCGCGGCGCCGTCGGAATCCCAGAGGACGCGCTGGAAGAAGCGCGCGGCTTGCTCGTTCAGCCGGAAGAGCGCCTCACGGCGGCGGAGATTCGGATCGTCCTCGCCGCGCTCGGGCAGCGCGACGCCGTAGCGATTGGCGAGCCGCTCGACGACCTCCGGAAACGGCGCCGCCTCGAGGCGCATCAGGAACGAGAACACGTTGCCGCCGGCGCCGCAGCCGAAGCAGTGAAAGATCCCGCGGTCCTCGTTGACGGTGAAAGACGGCGTCTTCTCGGAGTGAAACGGGCAGAGGCCGATGTGATTGCGGCCGACGCGCTTCAAGCCGATGTGGGCGCCGACGACCTCGACGATGCTCGCGCGCTCGCGCAGTTGCATGAGCACGTCCTCGGGAATGCGGCCGCGCACCGTCAGTACCCCTCCGCCGGCGCACGACTCGTGCGCGGCAGCGGCTCGGACTCGTCGTCGATCCGCAGCACCCGCTCGCGCGGCGCGTGCTCGTCGCGCAGCTCACCCGCGAGACCGAGGAGACGGCCCGCGATCCGCGACTGCTCGAGCTCGCTCACGAACCCGGGGAGCGGGGTGTACGCCCGTATCAATAGAAGGGCGATCATCGACATCGCCGCGCCTTTGGCGACGCCGAACACCGCGCCGGCGAGACGGTTCACCGGCGACAGAAAGAGGATGCCGAGCAGACGGTGCACGAGCGCACCAACGACGTTGGCGAGGAAGTCGACGGCGAAGAAGACGGCCGCAAACGCGGCGATCGGCCGGACGCGGTCGGGAACGGCGTCGGGCAGGTACGCGGTCGCGCGGGCGTAGCTCGCGGCGGCGAGGGCGAGCCCGCCGATCAGCCCGACGAAGCCGAAGAACTCACGCGAGAACCCGCGCCAGAAGCCGCGGGCGGCAAACAGGACGAGGACGATCGCGAGGACCACGTCGATGCGATTCACACCCGCACGCCCCGTTCCCGTAAGTAATCCGCCGCCCCATCCACCCCACCCGCTCGTCCAACCTCGGAGTACGACCTGCAAACGACAACGGACCGGGGCGGCCTCTGCCGCCGCCGGTCCGCGATGCCTATCCGTGTTGCGTTCGACTCGCGCGACGCAGCGCGCGCTTCTTCGCCGCGAGCGCTTTCTTCTTTCGCTTCACGCTCGGTTTCTCGTAGTGCTCACGCTTGCGAAGCTCGGCGAGGATGCCGGCCTTCTCACACTGCTTCTTGAAGCGCCGGATGGCGCTCTCGATGGGCTCGTTCTCTTTGACCCTGACTCCGGCCATGCAATAGTTCACCCCCCTCCGATGTTGCGTGGAGTGGTTGTCGCGCGCTGACGATTCGATTGAAGAAGATCCGTTGCTGCTGCTGGCGCGGAACGCGACCGTACTTTAGATAAAACGGACATGGAGTCAAGGAAATCCGACCGCGTGCGTCCCAGCGTCGTCGCACGACACGCCGGCGGACCCGGTGCGGCGGGCACCGAGAGCTTCACGCTCGCGAACGGCATGCAGGTCATCGTGCGTGAGGATCATTTCGCGCCCGTCGTCGCGCTGCAAGCGTGGGTGAAAGTCGGCGCCGCCGACGAGCACGACGCGGAAGCCGGCGTCGCGCACGTGCACGAGCACATGCTGTTCAAAGGCACCACGCGTCGCGGTGTCGGACAGATCGCGGCGGAGGTGGAGTCGTCGGGCGGACTCATCAACGCGTTCACCACCGCGGATCACACCGTCTACCACCTCGTCCTCGCGGGCCGATACTTCGCGACCGGCCTCGACATTCTCGCCGACGCGCTTCGCAACTCGACGTTCGACGCCGACGAGCTCACGCGCGAGCTGAACGTCGTGCTCGAGGAGTGGAAACGCTCGGAGGACATGCCGGTCTCGCGCGGTTACACCGATCTCTTCCGCCTCGCGTTCAAGAACCACCCCTACGGCAGGCCGGTGATCGGCTGGCGCGAGACGATCTCCGCGCTCGATCGCGCACGCGTCCTCGATTTCTTCCACCGATGGTACCGGCCGAACGACGTCGTGCTGGTCGTCGTCGGCGACGTCGGCCTCGATGCGGTGCGGACGCGGGTGAACACGGCGTTCGCCGACTGGGAGCCGGCGCCGCTCCCGGCCCGTGCGCGGCCCGTCGAGCCGCCGCAGCTCGAGATGCGGACGACGGCGATCGACATGGCCGTGCAGGAGCACCATCTGCTGCTCGGCTTCCGCATCCCGTCGGCGCACGATCCGGACGCGATCGCGCTCGATCTCCTCGCCTACGCCCTCGCCGGCGGCGAGAGCACACGGCTCGTGAGTTCGCTCGAGGCGCAGAAGGAGCTCGTCAACTCCGTCTCCGCCTTCGCCTACACGCCGCAGGATCCCGGACTCTTCGTCGTGCTGGCGTCACTCGAGCGGAAGAAAATCGCGGCGGCGACGCGCGAGCTGCTCTCGGCCCTGGTGCGCGTCCGCACGGAAACGGTGAGCCGCGCCGAGCTGACGCGCGCGCGCAGCAACCTCGAGAGTGAGTTCGTCTACCGCAAGGAGACGATGCAGGGGCAAGCGCGCCTTCTCGGCTACTCGCAATGCGTCTTCGGCGACCCGAACTACGAGACGCGCTACCTCGGGGAGCTCGCGGCGGTCACGCGCGAGGACGTCGAGCGCGTCGCGCACACGTACTTCCAGCCGCAGAACCTCACGGCAGTGCTCGTCGGTCCCGACGCGTCGAAGCTGACGCCGACGCCGCACGCGCTCAGCGCCGCGTGGGTGGTGCCGCCCGCGGCGCCGGCCTCGACGCGGGTCTCGCGCGCCGCCTCGGCGGCGCGACCGCGCGCCAACCCGCGTCCGGGGATCCACGTGCGCACACTCGAGAACGGCGTGCGCCTCGTCGTGAGGGAGCACCACGCCGCGCCGCTCGTCGCGCTGCGCGCCGCCGCGCTCGGCGGCCTCCTCCTCGAGCGGCGCGACACGAACGGCATCAACAACTTTCTCGCCGGCCTCGTCACGCGCGGCAGCCGCCATCACTCGCGCGAGACGCTCGGGCGCGCCGTCGAGTCGCTGGCCGGGAACCTCGACGGCTTCTCCGGGCGGAACTCCTTCGGGCTGCGCGGCCAGTTCATCGCCCGCCATGCCGAGGAAGGCACGGAGCTCTTTCTCGAGGTGCTGCGCTATCCGACGTTGCCCGCCGACGAGGTGGAGAAGCGGCGGCGTGAGACCCTCGTCGCCATCGCCAACCGCGACGACGAGCCGGCGCAGCGCGCGATGGAGATCTTCTACGCCGCGCACTTTCCGCATCATCCATACGGGCTCACGACCCTCGGCACGCGCGCGACGATCACGGCGATGACACGGCCGACGCTCGTCGCGTACTATCGACGGCTCCTCGCACCGAGCCGCCTCGTCGTCTCCGCCGTCGGCGACCTCGACGCGGGTTGGATGCTCGACCGTCTCGAGCAAGCGCTCGGCGACCTGCCGCAGCCGCGGCCGCTGCCGCGTCCGCTGCCGGAGCCGCCGCCGTCGCGGGTGCGCCGCGTGCGGCGTCACCTCGAGCGCCAGCAAGCGCACTTCGTCCTCGGCGTCCGCGGCGGGCGCGTCAGCGACTCCGATCGCGCCGTGCTGAAGGCGATCGAAGCGGTGCTGTCGCGGCAAGGCGGTCGCCTCTTCCTCGAGCTGCGCGATCGCCAAGGCCTCGCGTATTCGGTGTCGGCGTTCGCGTCGGAAGGCGTCGACCCCGGCGTCTTCGGCATCTACTTCGCGTGCGACCCGAGCGTCGTCGACCGCGCCGTCGCCGGCGTCCTCACCGAGCTGAAGCGCCTGCGCGACGAGCCGATCAGCGCCGACGAGCTCGAGCAGGCCCGCAAGTATCTCCTCGGCAGCTACGAGATCTCGCTGCAGACCAACACCGCGCAGGGCGACGAGCTCGCGTTCAACGAGCTCTACGGCCTCGGCATCGACGGTGGCGATCGCTACCGCGAGGCGCTCGCCAAGGTGACGCCGGCCGCGTTGCAAGCCGCCGCACGCGGCTACTTCAATCTGAACGCCTACACGCTCGCGATCGTCGGGCCGCGCGATGCCGACGCACGCGAGACGCCGAACGGCCGCGGTCGAGCCGCCGCGAAGCGGTCGCGCTAGCCGGGTGCCGAGGCGTCACAGCGCGGCGAAGCGCTCCGGGTAGTCGCTGAAGAGCGCGTCGATGCCGATCGTGGCGAGGCGTCGCATCTCGGCGACGTCGTTCACCGTCCATACCCAGACGCCGAGGTCGCGCGCGTGCGCGGCGGCGACGAGCTCCGGCGTGACGAGACGGCGGCTCGGCACGATGCAACGCGCGCCGAGCTCCTCCGCGAGCGCGAGCGCGCCCGCCGCCGGCCGCCGGTCCCACAGGACTCCGATCGCGGCGTCGGCCGAGGCGGCGCGGACGTTCCGCACGGCGCGCTCATGGAACGACGAGAAGATCACCCACGCACCCGCGTCGTGCGCCGCGACGAGATCGACGAGCGGCCGCTCGATCGCGCCGACATCGCGCGCGCTCTTGATCTCGACGTTCAGGACGACGCGGCCTGCAAGCTGCCTCAATACGTCGGCGAGCCGCGGCACGCCCTCGCCCGCGAACACCGCGCTGCGCCACCCGCCTGCATCGAGGGTCGCGATCTCGTCCCAGCGCTGCGCGCCGACGGGGCCGATCCCGCTCGTCGTGCGCTCGAGCGTCTCGTCGTGGATCACGACCGGCACGCCGTCGGCCGTGAGCTGGCAATCGAGCTCGATCGCGTCGACCCCGAGCTCGAGCGCGGCGGCGAACGCCGCGTGGGTGTTCTCGGGCGCCCGCCCGGAGGCACCGCGGTGCGCGATCCGGAAGCACGTTCCCGGCGCCGCCCGCCCGCGCATCGTCGCCGTCGTCGCCGTCACCGCTCCTCGTTAACGGCGCCGGACGGAGTTCACAAGGGCGAGCAACCCCCGTAGAGGACGCCGCATGCGTGCTCGTCACCACACGATCGTCGCGGCGGCGACCGTCGTCGCGTTCGCCGTGCTCCTGACGGCACCGCTGCGGGGCGAGTGTGAGGAAGGCGCGCGCGGAACCGCGACGCCGGGCGCAACGCCGTCGCCGGCGGCGACGCACGTGCCGTTCGCGGCGACGAGCACGCACCCCTTCGACGACGCGAAGTATTGGTCGTCGATCTTCGACGATCCCGCGCGCGACGCCTGGCAGAAGCCGGCCGACGTGGTCGCGGCGCTCGGCCTGCGCTCGGGGATGGTCGTCGCGGATCTCGGCGCCGGGACCGGATACTTCAGCCGCTATCTGTCCGCCGCGGTCGGCGAGCGCGGGACCGTCTTCGCCGTCGAGACGGAGCCGAACCTAGTCGCGCACCTGAGAGCGCGCGCCGAGCGGGAGCACACCGCGAACGTGACGCCGGTGCTGGCGTCGTTCGACGACACGAGGTTGCCGGCGGCGTCGGTCGACGTCGTGCTGATCGTCGACACGTACCACCACCTCGACGCGCGGCTCGGCTATCTGACGCGCTTGCGCCGCGCCCTGAAGCCGCACGGGCGGATCGCGATCGTCGACTGGCAGGCGACGCCTCTGCCTGTCGGGCCGCCGATGGAGCACAAGCTCGCGCGCGAGCAGGTGATCGCGGAGATGCAGGCGGCCGGCTATCGTCTGGTCGCCGCGCCGCCGATCCTTCCGTATCAATACGTGCTGGTATTCGAGGCGCCGTGAGCGCGCGCGCAGGGGGGCTTTATTCCGCCCCCGTCACGGACGACAATGCGCCTCGATGCGCTCCGCCGTCCTCCTCGCGGTCGTCCTCCTCCTCCCGCGCGCCGTATTCGCCGAGCCGAGCGCCGTGCGCCAGCGCGTGCACGCGGCGAGCGTCATCGTGGGCGGCGGCTGCTCGGGCGCCCTCGCCGACGGACCCGATCTCGTCGTGACGGCGCGCCACTGCGTCGTCGGCCGCGACGCGCTCGAGGTGCGCTTCATGAACGGCGCGGTCCGCACCGGCTTCGTCGCCGCGACCGACGACGTCGCCGATCAAGCGGTCCTCCTCCTCGAGGAGCCGGTCACGATCGCGCCACTGACCGTCGCACGCACGATCCCGATCTCGGGCAGCATTCTGTATTTCGAAGGCAACCCCGGCGATCCGCGCTATCAAGAGGCGCAGCTCGAGCGTATCGGCCGCTGCCCATCGCTCCCGGGATTGCCGAATGCGCTCTTCACCACGGTGCACGGCGTTCCCGGCGACTCGGGCGCGCCGCTCGTCGACACGGCTGAACGCATCGTCGGCCTCGTGCACGGCGGCGCGCAATGTCAGATCGCCACCCCCGCCGACACGCTCGCCCGCCTGATCGACCGGGTACTCGCGCCGTAGCGGCTCGTCCGCGGCAACCGGACCAGCCGCTCGTCTTGCGCGGGCCGCCGCGCTGCGAATCGCGCAACGAGACGGAGCGAGTTGCCGGCGCGCGCGCGCGCGTGGCATACACGCGCCGCGATGGCGGCGACCGCGAGGAAAGCGCGCGCGACCGTGACGCGCGGCACGCGCGCCGCGTGGCTGGAGGCCGCCGTGCGCGTGCCCATCGACGCCGCGGAGCGCGTCGGCGCGCTCCTCGTCGAGGCCGGGTCGCACGGCGTCGTGACCGGGGTCCGTGAGCTCGCGCGCGGCGCCCGCATCCGGCGCCACGAGACCGTGCGCGGCTTCTTCCCCGCCGGCGACGCCGTGCGCGCGCGCCTTGCGGTGCGCGCCGCCCTGAACCGCAACGTCGATCCGACGCTGCGACGCGCGCCGATCGCGTGGCGCGAGCTCGACGCGCGCCTCTGGGAGATGGATTGGCGCGAGCACTTCCAGCCGGTCGTCGCCGGGCGCTCGCTCGTGGTCGTGCCGCCGTGGAACCGGGAGCGCTTCGGCACGCGGCGGCGCATCGTGATCCATCCCGGCATGGCCTTCGGCACCGGCCAGCACGCGACGACGCTCTCCTGCCTCGAGACGCTCGAGCGGCTCGCGAGCCCGCCGCCGGCGCGCGCGCTCGACGTCGGCACCGGCACCGGCATTCTCGCGATCGCGCTCGCGAAGCTCGGCGTGCGCGTCGTGCTCGCCGTCGACACGGATCCGCAGGCGATCGCCGCGGCGCGCGCGAACGTTCGCCGCAACGGCGTCGCGCGTCGTGTGCGACTGTCGAGTGTCGTACTCGATGCACGCACCGCCGCCCACCGCTACCCGCTGGTCGTCGCCAACCTCTACGTCGATGTCCTCGTCGCGCTCGAGCCGACGCTCGCCGGGCTCGTCACGCCGGGCGGCGCGCTCGTCACCTCCGGCGTGCTGCGCGCGCAGCAAGCGCGGCTCCGTCGCGCCTTCGCGTCGCCACGGTGGCGTCTCGCACGCGCGTTGCGCCGCGGCGCCTGGGTGACGAGCGTCTTCACGCGCGAGACCTGACGTGCCGCGCTTCTTCGTCTCCGCGAGCGACATCGCCGACGGGACCGCTTCGGTCGGGGGCACCGAGTTCCGTCACCTGCAACGTGTGCTCCGCCTGCGCGAGGGCGACCACGTGACGCTCTTCGACGACGCCGGGAAGGAGCACGCGGGGATCATCGTGAGCCTCTCGCCACGCGTCGCGCTCGTACGCGTCACGGAATCGACGACGCCGCAGCGCGAATCGCCGCTCGCAGTGACGCTGTATCAAGGCATCCCGAAAGGGCGAAAGATGGACCTCGTCGTCGAGAAGGCGACGGAGCTCGGCGTGCACGCGATCGTCCCGTTCAGCTCCGCCTTCTCGCTCGGCGCCGGCGCGAGCGCCGGCGTCAAACGCGAGCGCTGGGAACGCATCGCGGTCGCCGCGGCGAAGCAATCGGGCCGCACGCAGGTGCCGACGATCGCGCCACCGCTCGCGTTCGCGGAGGTCGTGCGCGCGGCGGCCGAGCACGACCTGCGGGTCCTTTTCTTCGAGGGCGCCGGAACGGTCCCATTCGCCGCGCTCGGCGAGCCGTCGACGCGGCCGCGCACGGTCGCGATCGCGATCGGCCCCGAGGGCGGCTTCAGTCGCGACGAGACGACGGCGGCGCGGGACGCAGGTTTCATGCTCGTCGACATGGGGCCGCGGATCCTCCGCACCGAGACCGCCGCGCTCGTCGCGCTCGCGCTCGTGCAGGCACGCTGGGGCGACCTCGGCGGACGCGACGCGCGGTCGGATTGACTCACGGCGCTGCGGCGCGCGGCGGCTGCCTTGTGTGACCGGGAGTCGCGACGTAGCATCCCGCCCGCGTCATGGTCGAAGCGAGGCCTTGCCCCGCGTGCGGGCACGTGAACACGGTCGCGGCGGAAGCGTGCGCGAGCTGTGGCGAGCCGCTCCCCGGCGCCGACGTCCATCCGGGCGAGACGTTTCGCGACCCCGACGACCTGAGCTTTCCCGAGCCCGCGCCGAAAGCTGACGAGCGACCCGGCCGCGGGAAGGATGCGAAGCGCGCGGTCGCGGTCGATCTCGAGCGCACACGCACGGCGCGCGGTCGTCTCGAAGCCGCCCGCGGCGGCGTCGCGACGGGCACGATGGCGGCCCTCGATGCCGTGGCCAGCGCGCGCGGCGACGGGACGACGACGAGCGACGACGCGGAAGCGCAGGAGCTCCGCGAGCTCGCCGAGCGCATCGCGGAGCGGCGCGCCGCGTCGCGCGCGCTCGCTAGACAACTGCAGGCGCCCGGCGACCGACCGGCGCACTACGCCGGGTTCGTGATCCGCCTCGTCGCCGTCGCCATCGACGTCGTCATCCTCGTCGCCTTCACCGTGCCGCTGACGATCGCCGCCCTCTACGGCATCAAAGTCGGCCTCGTGGCGAGCGGCGCCGACGTCGATCTCGTGCAAACCGAGGAGACGTGGTCGCGCCTGATCGCGGTCGCGTGGCTCGCCATGGCCGTCATCTACTTCACGGCACTGCACAGCAGGACCGGGCAGACGATCGGCAAGGCGACGGTCGGCATCGCGGTCCGCCGCGCGCGCGACCTCGCCGGCATCGGCGTCTTCCGCAGCCTCGTGCGTGTCGTCGGGTACGCGCTCTCGAGCGCCGGCTTCTTCCTCGGGTTCCTGACGATCATCCTCGGCCCGCGCAAGCGCGGCTGGCACGACTACCTCGCCGGCACCTGCGTCGTGCACCTCGCGCCCGAGGAGGCGTGATGGCGCTCCGGATCGCCGTCGTCGCCGACCCGGTCTCGCGCTTTCTCCCCGACAAGGACACGACGTTCGTCCTCATGCTCGAGGCGCAGCGCCGCGGGCATCAGGTCTTCGCGATCGAGCATCGCGATCTCTCCTGCCGCGGCGACGAGGTGCGCGCGCTCGCCCGTCGCGTCGAAATGCGCCGGCCGAGCGTCGCCGGCGAGGCGCACTACGCCTTCCACGAGTCGGCGATCGCATCGCTCACGAGCTTCGACGCCGTGCTCATGCGCAGCGACCCGCCCGTCGACGACGACTATCTCTATGCCACGCATTTCTTGTCGCTCGTCGAGGCGCAGGGCGTCTTCGTGATGAATCGGCCGGCGGCGCTGCGCGACGCCAACGAGAAGCTCTACGCGCTGAATTTCCCCGAGCTGATCCCGCGCACGCTCGTCACGCGTGACATCACGCTGCTCAAGGATTTCCTCGCCGAGCTCGGCGGCGAGATGATCGTCAAGCCGCCGCACGGCTGGGGCGGCCTCAGCATCTTCCACGTCCATGCGCAGGACCGGAACCTGAACGCGATCCTCGAGATGATGACCGACAACGGCCGCAAGCTCGTGATGGCGCAAGAGTACGTGAAGGCGGTGCGCGAGACCGGCGACGAGCGCGTGATCCTCGTCGACGGCGAGCCGCTGGGCGCGATCGCGCGCATCCCGCGCGAGGACGAGCACCGCAGCAACCTGCACGTCGGCGGCACGGCGAAGAAGGTCGTTCTCGGCGCGCGCGAGCGCCGCATCTGCGAGCGCGTCGGGCCGCGTGTGCGTGCCGACGGCCTCTGGCTCGTCGGCCTCGATGTCATCGGCGACTACTTGACCGAGGTGAACGTCACGAGCCCGACCGGCATCCAGGAGATCGACCGCATCGACGGCGTCACCATCGAGGCGCACGTGATCGATCTCGTCGAGCGCAAGGTCGCCGAGCGCAAGCGCTGAGCGCGGTCACGCGCGCCAGCGGTCCCAGGAGATCATCGAGCGCGGGTCGTGGCGCGTCACCGGACCGAACTTGCCGACGGGGTAGCCGACCGGAATGACGCAGGTGAGCGTCACGTCGGAAGGCAACCCGAGCAGCTCCTCGTACCGGCCGGGGTGGAAGAGCTGCGGCGTCGTGAGCACCGCCCCGAGCCCGAGGGCGCGCGCGGCGAGGAGAAGGTTCTGCGCCGCGGGATACGCCGTCGCGTGAATGCCGACCGCGGTGGCGCTGCCGGCGCCGCGCAGGAGGCGGAACGTCCCGCCGAGACCGAGGTGGCGGATCGCCGCCGTGATGGTGTTCGGCGACGAGACGGCCTTCGCGACCGCCGCGTCCTTCTTGATCGCGAGGAAGATGATCGCCGGGACGTCCTCGATGTGATCGAGCATGTATTGCAGCGCGCGTTGCGAGCGTAGGCGTTGATCCTGGTCCTCGCCCTCGCGCGGCGGCGCCGCGCCGATCGTATCGCGGTACCATGCCGCACCGGCACGCCACAGCTCGGCAATGCGCCGCTTTTGTTCGCGGTCGCGCACGATCACGAAGCGCCAGTTCTGTGCGTTGCTGCTGCTCGGCGCGTGAATCGCCGCGTCGACGAGCTTCACGAGCAGCTCCTCGGGCACGGGATCCGGCCGGAGGCGGCGCATCGCGCGGCACGTGTGCATGATGTCGAACACGTCTGCGGTCGTCTTCAGCTCGGTCATCTTGGCCTCCTCCATTCGTCGTGACGTGTCGCGGTTGTCGCGCGGCGGTCGCGCTCATGCAAGGACGTCGAGTTGAAGAGGTGAGCGTCGTTTGTTAGGGTCGCGGCTCGTTCGCGACGTCCGCGCCAGCGGATGGGCCCACCGGGTCACGGGCAGGTAGCTCAGTCGGTAGAGCAGCAGACTGAAAATCTGCGTGTCGGCAGTTCAATTCTGCCCCTGCCCACTTCGTTTCTCGATACTTGCACGGCTTCTCTGCGCGCCGGTTCCTAGATTGTCCGTGTTTTGTCCGAGTCGACGCGGAGCGACTCGGTGATCATCGACATCGGCAGCTCGAACGATGATGAAGAACGCGCCCACGGCGACTACGCCGCGCGCCGTGAAGGAGGAGGATCTGATGCTGTGTGCCCACGCCTACGGATTCGTCATCCCCGCGGCGCCAGCGATCTTCATCGACTTTTCGCCGACCTCCGCCGACGTAACTGCCGCGCTGCAATCGTTCATCTCGACCAAGCAGATCGTTCCGCCGCTGAACCTGCGTTGGACGCGGCCCGCTGACACTGTCGAGTACTTGCACCGCGCGACCGCGATGATCCACGAGCGGCGTCACTTCCATGATCTGCTCGCGACACCTTAGGACACCATCTCTTCTTCTCCGGCGTCAACTTCGCGATCACTCTGCTCACGACCCTGGACCGGCGGGCCCGGCGAGGCGTCCCGATTCTATTGCCGCTCAGATGCGGCGTCGCCAGAATGATCCAACACCACATCTGCCAACGCTCCATGCATTCGTCCTCCTGCACGCAGCGTAGGCCCGCGGGGGAAAAGCTCGTGAGCGCCGTCGCGTAAAAAGTGACCGTCCCCGCTCGTGGGAGCGACTAGTGCCGAGTCTCCCGCATCTGCGCGCCGCATCATGAAGCCTCATTGACTGAGGGCGCGCGACCCTGAACCGCGACCCCGGCAACCCTCGACGTTCACGTCTGAGTGGAGCACAATCCAGCCGGGCTGGACCGAACGGGAGGGCGTCATGGCAGGCGCGTTGCGGAACTTGCAGCCGACGATGGAACCGGTGGGCCGGACGATCACGGTCCGCGAGCTGGTCGGCGGCGATCCCCGACAGAGCCGACTCGTCCAGGTCCGGCTTGGCAGTCGGGAAGATCGACTCGACTTCCGACGGGGGTGGTGTTGCGCGCGATGCGAGGGGTCCTACGACCAGTGCGGCCGGCGCGCGAAACGCGACGGCGTCTGCTGCGGCGTGCATGGAGGCGGGCACGCAGTTCGGCAGCGAGAGGGCATCCGCCTCTCGCCTCAACAGGCGGGTCGGCTGAGCGGCCTCGCGCGGCGGATCAAGCGCGAGGAAAAGGTCGATCTCGACACAATTCCGACCTTCGTCCCCTGGCTGCGCGAACGCCTGGCTGCGCTCAAGAAGCAACCCGAGCTGCTTTACTTGCAAGATGACGTTGCGAACTTGACGGCGCTGCGCGACCTGCTTGTCAGCGCCGAGATCGAGATGGACCTCCCGGACCGAACTCGACTTCTCACCGTCATCGCGCAGGTGAAGGGAAACCTAGTGCGAACGCTGGCGATCGAGGGGCGCACCGTTGTGCCGATCGAGAACGTGCAGCGCATGAGCCGCATCTTCATCGAGCTCTACAAGAAGGACGTGCCTGTCGAAGATCACCCCGCGCTACTCGAAGAGCTGCGACTCGAAACGCGGTACGATGAACCCGTCCCGTAGCCCGTCTCCGACATCATGCGCTGACGAGGGCGCGCCGACGATTGAAGTGCCTCTCCACGCGCTCAGCCCCGAGGCGCTGCGCGGGGTGATCGAGGAGTACGTGACGCGCGCGGGCACCGACTACGGCATGCGCGAGAAGGCGATCGAGGAGAAGATCGCTGACGTCCAGCGGCAGCTCGAATGCGGCGAGGCGGTGATCGTGTTCGACGCCGAGGCACAGACGACGAACATCGTCCGCGTCGTCGAAGCGAACACGTAGACGCGACCATCGGTCGGCGCACCCTCCCTGACGCCGCTGCGCGTACTTTCCGGTAGCCCTACACGCCGGTAGGGCTTCGTGCAGCCGGTCAGATTGACGCAGGAGCGCAATGGTACGTAGAAGCCCGGTGCCCTCTTCGCCTCCCCCGTGTAAGAGCGATCGTGACGTTTTCGGCGTCCTCCA
>VBKW01000358.1 GCA_005879405.1 Deltaproteobacteria bacterium | reverse complement strand
CTACCGTATCGCCGTGAACGTCGCGATCGACTTGCAGCGCCGCGAGGCGCACCGCCCGATCGTCGGTGTCGCCGACGAGACGCTGCAGGCCCAGGAGTCGGTGCAAGACGAGCTGCACCGCGCGGATCCGTTCCGTCAGGTCCGCCGTCGCGAGCTCGGTGCGCGCGTGCGCGCGGCGATCGAACAATTGACCCCCGAGCACCGGGCGGCCATACTTTTGCGTGAGGTGGAAGGCCTCTCCTACGAGGAGATCAGCCGCGTGATGGGCTGCGCCAAGGGCACCGTGATGAGCCGCCTCCACTACGCGCGTCGGAAGCTGCAGGCCCTCTTGAAGGATTGTCTCTGATGGCGATGCGATCGCCGCGCGGGCGCCGATGACGTGTCGTGAAGCCGAGAAGCTGCTCGACCTCTTCGTCGACGGCGAGCTCGAGGCGCGGCTCATGCGCGCGGTCGCGTTGCACGTGACCCGCTGCGCGCCGTGCGAGGCATTGCTGCAACAGATCGAGCGGCTGCAGGATGCGCTCGCCGACGCGATGACGGACGCCGTCGCCGATGTCGACTTCTCGCGCCTTTGGCCGAGCATCGCCGGACGCGTCGACGCCGTGCAGCGCTCGTGGCGCGGTCTCCGCGGACGCATGCACGAGCTCGCATGGCGCCCGACGCTCGTCGCAACAGCGATGGCTGCCGTGCTCGCCGTGAGCGCGATCGCGCTCTGGCGCGAGCTGCCGGGGGCGACGCCGGCGGCGGTCAACAACCAAGCGCGCATCGACGCGCTCACGAGCGACGCGGCGGCGGTGACGCTCCTTTCCGAGCCGAAGACCAACACGACGGTCATTTGGGTCTCCGACGAGGGTCCGGAGCGGTGAGGCGGTCGTGTGCAGCGCGGAGGGTCTCGGAGCCGGTGCGGGCGTCGTCCGCATGGTGGCGGACATCGGCCACGTCGCCGAGCGGCGTCGCGGCGCTCCTCCTCCTGGCGCTCGTTGGCGGCGCGGCGGCGGCGCATGCCGGCGGCGTCGCGGTGACGATCGGCAGCGTGCTCGCGACGGACGGCGAGAAGCGCGAGTTCGACTCGCGGCTCGTCGCGATGAAGCCGCAGTTCGACAGCCTGTTCCGCTATTCTTCCTATCGGCTGGTGAAGCAGGAGCGGCGCGTCCTCGACTGGGGGCAGGGCGCGAGCTTCGACATTCCCGGCGGCCGCTACCTCGTCGTCGCGCCGAAGGAGCTTCGCGATGCCAAGGTCAGCATGCAAGTGATGCTGCTCGAAGGCGGACGCCCGCTCATCGACACCGCGGTGGCGCTCCGCGATCACGGTGTGCTACTCGTCGGTGGCCCAAAGCACCAGGAAGGCGTCCTGATCATCGCGATCAGCGCCGACACGGAGTGACGACATGCTCGATTACATCTACGACCAGGCGAAGCAGCTGATCGACAGCGTCCGCGAAGAGACGCGCGAGCGCGGACTTCTCGCGCTCGTCGAGCCCGTGGCGCCGTTCAACCGCTCACGCCTGCTGCTGCCGCTCGTCGTCGCCGGATCGCTGATCTCGCTCGTATTCCTCTCGGGCATCGCGATCGGCGCGTGCGCGGCGCTCTTCACGGCGCTCATCGGCGTGTATCTCCTTTTGAGCGAAGTGTTCGGCGTCTCGCTCGAGCTGACGGTTCCGACGCGCTGAGCGACCGTCCTTACCGCGCGTCAGCCGACCGCCGCGGCGCGCGTTGGTCGTCCAGGCGATGAAACGAGCGCGACGACCGATCCAGGCAGCTGCGTGGATCTCGGCCGCTGTCCTACTGCTCGCGATCGCCGCTCCGGCGACGGCGCGGCAGCACAGCTCGCGGGCGAATAGCTCGTGCAGCCACCCCTGCGCGCACGTCGAGGATTGCCCGACAGTGACCTGCGAGTGCGCGAAGGCGGTCGCTGCCCACGTCGCAGCGTGCGACACGGTGAAGACGCACTGCTGCACGAGCGCCCGCACGGCATGCGCACGGTTCTGCGAGGCCCACAATCAGAAATGGACAGGCACATTCACGCCCGAGCCTGCCGTAGAAATGCCCAGCACCGGCAACGCCCCGGACGACGCCAACCGTCGCGACTCCGAAACCGCTGGCTCGCATGACGCGGACGACACGGAGGCCAACAAGCCCGAGGACTGTCGCCCGATGACGTGCAGGTGCAAGCACGCGACGGCCGAGAACGTCGCGGCGTGCGACGAGCACACCCATTGCTGTGGCAGCGCGCGCATCGTCTGCGAGCATTTCTGCGGCGTGAAGAAAGACACGTGGACCGGCAAGGCGGTCGACGCGTCGCCGCCGCCCCCGCGAGCTCGCTCGACGAGCCGAACGACGGCGGAGACGACGGCGACCGCTACTATCTCCAGCCCTGACTGGTCGCGGTCCACCTCGGCGCGGAGCCTTCGCGCGCGCTGGTGCGAGCCCTCGGTTCGGAGTACCACCGCGGCGTGACCGTCCTCGCGTACTGCCGCCCGTACAGCGTGCGGCCGGGCGACGAGGTCGCGATTCACGTGTCGGCGCCCGGCGGCACCGCGACGATCGAGATCGTGCGCGACGGCGCCGCGACGGGCTGCACCGACTGGGTCCACGGCCTCGGGGACCCGGCAGTCGAGCGGCTGACGCGCAACGTCCTCGACCGCCTCGGGCGCGACCGCGTCGCCGGCGCGACGCCGTGACCTCTCGTACCGCCACGCGGCCGTCGTCCGCGGCGCGCGGGTCAGGCGGTGAGCGCGAGACCCGGGAACTGCACGCCGGCCGCTTGCATGCGCGTGAAGAACGCCATCAGCGCCGGCGGCATCGCCGTCTCCGACTCTTCGGTGGAGTCCGGGTATGACTCGAACTCGAGGATCTGCAGCTCGGCGAAGGTCTTCCGCACGCGCGGCGTGAGGAGGCCGAGGCGCTTCAGGTTGGGCACGATCTTCGAGAAGAGGATCTGGCGGAACCCGACCATGAATGGTGTGTGCAGCGACCACGGGAGCCAGAGCTTCGCGTCGAGGCCGAGGCGCGGCCAGATGTCCTCCATGAGGAGCCGATCGCGCATCAACATCGTCGCCTCGATCACGAACTCCTCGCGCTCCTTGAGCTCCGTGCTCGTCATCTCTTTCGTGTAGAGGTCCTGCAGCGAGAGGACGCCGAAGGCGACGTGGCGCGCCTCGTCGCGCATCACGTAGCTCGTGATCTGCTGGATGAGCGGCTCGTTCGCGGCGGTGAAGCGCATGAGCCCGAAGGCGGCAAGCGCGAGGCCCTCCACCATGATCTGCATGCCGAGATAGATCATGTCCCAGCGCGAGTCGCTGATGATCTGATCGAGGAGCGTGTGCAGGTGGCGGTTCACGGGATAGCTCACGCCGAGCTTCTCGGTGAGATAGCGGCGGTATACCTCGACGTGGCGCGCCTCGTCCGCGACCTGGTTCGCGGCGTAGAATTTGCCCTCCGTCCACGGCACGGTGTTGACGATCTGCGCGGTCGCGAGCAGCGCGCCTTGCTCGCCGTGGAGGAACTGCGAGAGCAGCCAGCCGTTGAAGTGGTGGTCGAGCGCGCGCCGCCGCGGGAGGTCGAGGCGCTCCGGCAGGCCGAGAATCACGTCGGCGATATCCAGCTCCTCCTGCGTGAGGCGTTCCGGATCGACGTCGATCGACCAATCGATGTCGGTCGACGCGTTCCACTGCAGCGTTTTGCCCTTCTCGTAGAGCCGCAGCAGCTCCTCGTGGCGGATGTTGTAGTCCCACGAGAAGACCGTCGGGAACGCGCTCGGCACTCGCTCCTCGGCGCCGCCCGGCGGAAGCTCGATGTCGTGGTGGCCGTCGCGGGGGCTGGTCGGGGTGCCGGTCGGGTGTGCGCTCATCGTGATTGTGCTCGTAGCCGCACGCCCGCACGAGTGTCAACGCGATCGGGCGGCCTCCCCGATTTCAGCAACGACGCTGCCCGGCATCACTCGGCACCGTCACGTCAAATCGCGAGGGATGCCGTGCGCTCGATGGGCGCTTGCCGGTCGGGACCGTCACCGGTAATGGTGCTGGACCATGGCTGAGCAAAAGGCGACGAACATCGTCTGGCACCAGGGCGCCGTTACCCGCGCCGACCGCGAGCAGATGAACGGCCACAAGGGCTGCACGGTGTGGCTCACCGGTCTCTCGGGCTCGGGCAAGTCCACGATCGCGGTCGATCTCGAAAAGCGCCTCTGCGAGCGCGGCGTGCGGACGTACATCCTCGACGGCGACAACATCCGCCACGGCTTGAACAAGAACCTCGGCTTCTCGCCCGCCGACCGTACCGAAAACATCCGTCGCATCGGCGAGGTGGCGAAGCTCTTCACCGACGCCGGCGTCGTCGCGCTGACGGCGTTCATCTCGCCCTATCGCGCCGACCGCGATCAGGTCCGGGCGCTCATGCCGGACGACTTCATCGAGGTGCACGTCGAGTGCCCGGTCGACGTCTGCGAGCAGCGCGACGTGAAGGGTCTCTACAAGAAGGCGCGCGCGGGTGAGATCAAGGAGTTCACGGGCGTCTCCGCGCCATACGAGGCGCCGCTCACGCCCGAGCTGACGATCGACACCAGCCGGCAGAGCGTCGACGCCAGCGCGCAGCAGATCCTCGCGTACCTCGAGCAGCGCGGCATCGTCTGAATCACGGACGCGAGCTGCGCCCCGCGTCCATCACGGCGCGAACGGAGGCTGCATGGGCGAGCGATCCGACGGGCTGAACGACGACGGCGGCTGCGCTGTCGACTGGAGCTGGCTCGCCGGCGAGGAGATCGCCGAGGTCGCGAGCAGCCTCGACACACTCACCATTCGGTTTCGCAGCGGCGCGACGCTGGAAGTAAAGGCGCTCCTCTGGAAGGAGCGTCCGTTCCTCTCGTTCAAGCCCCACGAGCGACCGCGGCGCTGACGCGGCTGCATACCGCGCGCGGCGACACCCTCCAAGCGCCCGTCTCGCGCCATCATTGACCGCGTGCTGGCGGCGACGTATCGACGCATGCAAGGCACGCGCGTGAGCCGGACGACGACGATCCTCCTCTATATGCTGGTCGGCGCGCTCGTCGGCGCGGTGACGGCGTCCTTCGTCGTGCCGCCGTTTCTCACCTGGTACAACGAGCCTGGCGCGATCAATGCGGCTGACGACGGCGTTGATGCGATCGCGTCACCCCTCGGGCGGTCTCCCGGTCTCTGCGTGAGCGCGCCCCACTGGCTCCGCGCCGCGCTCAACGACGCAACGTGCCCGCTCAGCGCCGCATCGAGTTGATCAGGACGTCGGCGACCTCGGGACGGCTGAACTCCTTCGGCGGACGCTCGCCCGCGGCGAGCTTCTCGCGCACCTTGGTGCCCGAGAGCGTCACGTGCTCGGTCGGCGGGTGCGGGCAGGTCTTCGCCGACGCCATGCTGTCGCACACCTTGCAGAAGAACGTGTGGTCGAAGAAGAGCGGCGTGATCGTCATCTCCTCGGCGGTGAAGTTGTCGAAGATGTAGTGCGCGTCGTAGGTGCCGTAGTACGAGCCGACGCCGGCGTGGTCGCGCCCGACGATGAAATGCGTGCAGCCGTAGTTCTTGCGAATGATGGCGTGGAAGATCGCCTCGCGCGGGCCGGCGTAGCGCATGTTCGCCGGCAGCACCGACAGCACGGTGCGGTCCTTCGGATAATACTTCGCGAGCAGAACCTTGTAGCACTGCATGCGCACGTCGGCGGGAATGTCGTCGCCCTTCGTCTCGCCGACGAGCGGGTGCAACAAGAGGCCGTCGACGATCTCGAGCGCGCATTTCTGGATGTACTCGTGGGCGCGATGCACCGGGTTGCGCGTCTGAAACGCGACGATGCGCTTCCAGCCGCGCTCGATGAAGAGCGCGCGCGTCTCGAGCGGGTCGAGGCGATGATCGGCGAACGGGATCTCCTTCGGCCGCTCGAGGAGCGTGATCTTGCCGCCGAGGTAGATGTCGCCTTGGTCGTACACGACGCGGACGCCGGGATGCGCGGCTTCGGTCGTGCCGTAGACCTCGGCCGCCTCGCGCTCCTTGTCGTAGGTGAACTTTTCCGCGAGGTGCAGGATGCCGAGCGGCCGGTCGCCATCTTCCATCAGCACGATGTCGTCGCCGGCGTGCAGCTCGCGCTCCTTTTCTTTGGTCGCGGAGAGCGTCACCGGAATCGTCCACGGCAGCCCGTTCGCGAGCCGCATGCGCTCGCGCGTGCCGCGGTAGTCGGCCTCACCCATGAAGCCTTCGAGCGGACTGAACGCGCCGACGCCGATCATCTCGAGATCGGAGATCTCGCGCCGGGTGAGCGTGATGCGCTTCAGCGTCTTGATCTCACGCGTCCACTCCTGACGCTCTTTGTCCGTCGCCCAACGGTTCACCAAGGTGCCGCCGTGCGGCAGGATCGTCGCGCCGCTCACGAGCGCGCTCCGGAAAGGGCGAGTGCCGGCACGGAGCCGGGGTGTCGTGGCACGGATGAAATCGTCGGCGGCCTGTGGGCGAAGCCTCTCGTCATGGACTTGAACCTCCTCGGGGATCGTCGCGGCGTGAAGCGCGCACCTAATCAGATCTCCGCGAATTTCGCCAGAACGATGCGCCGGTGGTACCGAGCGGCACATATGCGGGCGGTGCCAACGATGGGTCGCGACGCCGCGGCGAACGGGTGAGCGGCGGTCTCGCCCTCGCGCTGATCGCGGCGGCACTCTGGGGCTTCGGCCCGGTCGCGACGAAAGCGGCGCTCGCCGGTTACTCGCCGGAGCTGATCAGCGTTGTGCGACTCGGGCTCGCGGCGGTGCTCTTCCGCGCCCTCGCCGGGCGGGGCACGCGCTGGCTGCCGCGCGAGCCGTGGACGTGTATCGCGGGCGTGGCGCTCGGCGCCGACTTCATCCTGTACAACTACGGATTGCGCCGCACGACGGCGGCGCTCGCGGGACTGGTGATCAACGTCGGGCTGGTTTCGACGATCCTCCTCGCGTTCTGGATCCTCGACGAGCGCTTGACGCGGCGGCGAATGCTCGGCGCCGCGATCACGCTTGCCGGCGTCGCGTACGTCGCCGGGGAGGGCATACGTCTCGGCGACCTGGTCGCACGCGAACGGATCGTCGGCAACGTCCTCGTGATGCTCGCCGGGACCTCGTGGTCGCTCTGTGCGATCGCGCAGCGTCGTGCGCCGCGCGAGCGCAATCTCTTCCGGTTGTTGACGCCGATCTTCGCGGTCGCGTTCGCCCACCTCGTGCTCGCCGAGCCCGTGACGGCGCGCGTCGTCACCGGTGGTCTGGTGATCGTCGCCGGCGTGCTCGTGATCGTGACCGAGCGCGCGCTTCCGACGGTGCCCGCGGGCGCTCCCGATTGAACCGCGCCGGGTGGCGATGTCCCTCGCGCTGGCCGCGCCCGCGTTCAGCGGCGCAGCGGGTAGAAGAAGTTCACGAAGTTCCCGTCGGGATCGCGGAAGAGCGTGGCGCGCGTTCCCCACGGCTGATCGGTCGGCTCGAGAACGACCTCGGGGACGACGGTGGCGATGCGCGCCCTCTCGCGGTCGACGTCCTCCACACGGAAGTCGATGATGAGCGAGCGATTCGAGGCGGGCACCGTCGCACCCGGACTAGGCATGTCGACTTTGCGCTGCGCGCTGATCGCCACTACACCGCCTGGTGTGCGCAGCTCCGCGTAGTCGCCGTCAAGCTGCGTGACGGCGATACCGGTCACCTGCTCGTAGAGGCGAACGAGGCGGCCCACGTCGTGGGTCGTGATTCTGACGTCGTAGAGGTTCATGCGGTCTCCTTGATCGCTGGCCGCGGCGCGGCGACGTAGACCGCGCGCTCCTGGAAGGCGAGGTGGGCGACCGCCGCCGCGCGCGCGTGAACGCCGACGTACGAGACGGCGACGAGCACGAGTATCGGCAGCGGTTCCGCGCGCGCGCGCATCGCGTCGTGGATCGCCGAATGCGATACGACGACCGCGAGGAGATCGAACACGACGCCGGCGTATGCCCACTCGGTGAGAACCGGCACACGCGGATACGCGATCGCGATCGCCGCCAGCAGCTTCGCGACGCCGAGCATCGGCGGGAAGTAGTCGGGATAGCCGAGATGGCGGACCACGTCGGTCATGATCGTCGGACGGAGGATCAGCAGCACGCCGGAGACGGCGAGCTGCGTGACGAGAAGAACCGTGGCGCCGTTCGCAATCCACGTGACGGTCCGGCTGGCAGCGGGTCGAGTCATATCGACGAGACCGCCGACGCCGGCGGTTTGTGACACGGTCGCGGACGCGCGCGGTGCCGCTACGACGCGTCGCCGGCCAGGAGCGGCAGCGCGCGCAGCTTCTCGGGATTGGTGACCAGATAGATCGCGGCGATCCGTCCGTCGGCGACACCGAACGTCACGGCGCTGGTCGGCCGGCCCGCGAAGTACGCGATCACCCCGGGCTGGCCGTTCAGCGGGAAGATGCGCATCTCGACGCCGGTGGGAACGAACTTCCGCTGCGCATTGACGAGCAGCCGCGCCACGGCGTCGGCGCCGCCGACGGGATGCGGCACCGCGGCCGCCTTTCCGCCGCCGTCCGAGTAAAAGACCACGTCCTCGGACAGCAGCGCGAGGAGGCCGCGCATGTCGCCGTGCCGTGACGCCTCGACGAAGCGCTGCGCCAATCCCGAGCGCTCCTCCGGAGACGAGATGAATCGCGGCCGGCAGTCGGCGACGTGCTGGCGCGCGCGCCGCAAGATCTGGCGACAGTTGGTCGCGGTCTGGCCGATGATGTCGGCGATCTCGTCGTACTCGTACTCGAAGACCTCGCGCAGCAGGAAGACCGCGCGCTCGGCGGGCGTGAGCTTCTCCAGCAGCACGAGAAACGCCGTCGAGAGCGACTCGTCGACACGCAGCGCGGCGTCGGGATCGCCGGCGTCGCCGGTGGGCACCGGCTCCGGGAGCCACTGCCCGGTGTACTCCTCGCGCCGGGCGCGCGCCGACTGCAGCTGATTGATGCAGAGCCGGCTCACGACCGTCACGAGGAACGAGCGCGGTGACGCGATCTCCTGATCGGTCGTGCGCTGCCAGCGGACGAACGCCTCTTGGACGACGTCCTCGGCGTCGGCCCAGCTTCCCAGCATGCGGTACGCGATCGACCAGAGAAGCGGGCGATTGCGCGTGAACGCGTCGAGGCGGGCCTCGGGTCCCATGGTGCTCGCACGATCATCTGCTGGCGGACGGTCCACGACAAGAAGACCGTCGAGGCCACCGTTTTGTGACAGCGTGTCTGCGCGGCGATTCCGTACGCCCTTCTGTCACACGCGGCGGCCGACGCTGGTCCCATCTGCGGGAGGAACGCTGCATGCAGTCACGCGAAACCAGTCGTCGAACCATTTGGATCGGCCGTGTCGTCCTCGCAGGCGCGGCGACGCTCATGACCCGCATCGCGATCGCATACATCCACGACCCGGTGAGCGCCGTCGCTCCGCATCGAATCGTTCTCGAGTCGGCGGAAGCGATCACCATCATGCGCGTCTCGGGAGGCGTATTCCTCGGCATCGCGTTCGTCCTCGTCGCGTGCCTCGCCTCCGACGAGCGTCTGCTCACCGGTCTCGGCATGCTCGCGATCATCGCGACGACGATCACCGCCGTGCGCCTCGTCGGCGCGGTGATCGACGGCCCGGCGCCCTTCACCTTGATGGTGCTGAAGCCGGAGATCGTCCTCGTCGTGGCGTCGAGCGTCGCCTTCTGGCTCGAGTATCGGCGGCATGGCGCGAGCGGGGGCGTCCGATGAGCGCGCTGCCGCGGCTGAGCGCCGCCGTCTCCACTTCCGGCCTCACGGGCACGAGCATCGACGTCGACGGTACGCGCGTACACTACGTCGACGCGGGCGACGGCGCGCCGCTCGTCTTCGTGCACGGCGGGCCCGCGTGGTCCTTCACGTGGCGCGACGTCATCGCACGGCTCGCGGACCGTTTCCGTTGCATCGCGATCGACTTGCCGGGATTCGGCCGGTCGCCCGCGCTCGCCGGTGACGTCTCGCTCCGTCAGTACGCGAACCTCGTGCGGCGATTCGTCGAGCGTCTCGATCTCGACCGGGTCACGCTCGTCGCGAACGATACCGGCGGACCGATCGGCTTTCGGGCGGCGTCGCTCGCGCCCGAACGCTACGCGCGCTTCGTCGCCGTCGACACGTTCGCCTTCGCGCTCGACGAGTTTCCGATGGTGCGCCTGTTCTTGCGGCTCTTCTCGAGCCCTCCGGCGCGCTTCGTGAATCGCAGGCTGAACCTTCTCCCGCGTGCGGTGACCTCGTTCGGCACTCCGCGTCGCCGCTGGACCGAGGCGGAGCGCGCGGCGTACCTCGAGCCGTTCGCGTCGGCCGCCATGCGCGACCGCTGCATCGGGCTCCTCCGCGCCCTCGTTCGCGAGCCCGGCTATCTCGACGAGCTCGACCGCGGCGTACGCGTGCTGACGGATCGGCCGCTGCTCACGATATTCGGCTCGGAGGATCCGGTGCGCCGCTACGGGTTCCCCGAGAAGTTCGCGGCGATGTTTCCACGCAGCACGCATCGCATCGTCACCGGCGCGAAGCATTTCGCGCACGAGGACGACCCGGACGGGGTGGCGACGTTCATCCGCGACTGGCTGTCGGACCAACGCTGAGCCCGGTCGGCGGATGCGCCGCGAGTTGACGAGCCGGGGGACGCGTGTGTACGCCGTCTGGCATGCCCGACGCGATGGAATCGATCCTCGAGCCCGATCTGCCGATCGTCGATCCGCATCATCATCTCTGGGATCGGCCGACCGAGATTCTGAAGAATCTGCCGCCCTCCGATCACCCATTCATGGAGATCATCCGGCAGGTGCCGCGGTATCTCCTCGACGAGCTGCTCGCGGATCTGAAGAGCGGTCACAATGTCCGTGCGACCGTCTACCTCGAGTGCGGCGCGATGTACCGCGTCGGCGGGCCCGAAGCGCTCCAGCCCGTCGGCGAGATCGAGTTCGTGAACGGCGTCGCCGCGATGACGGCGAGCGGGCTCTACGGTGAGGTGCGCGCCTGCGCCGGGATCGTCGGCCACGCAGATCTGCGCATGGGCGCCGCGGTCGAGGAGGTCCTGCAGGCGGAGATCGCCGCCGCCCCGGGACGGTTCCGCGGCATTCGCCACAGCGCGTCCTACGACGACGACCCGAACGTGCTCGGCCCGCTCGCCGGCAGGTCGCCGCGCGGGATGTATGGCGACGCGACCTTCCGCGAAGGGTTCCGCGTCCTCGGCAAGCTCGGCCTCTCCTTCGACAGCTGGCTCCTCGAGCCGCAGCTGCCCGATCTCATCGATCTCGCGCGCGCGTTCCCGCAGACGACGATCGTGCTCGATCACGTCGGTACGCCGCTCGGGATCGGCGCGTACGCGGGGAAACGCGAGGAGCGCTTCGGGGTGTGGCGCGACAACATCCGGAAGCTCGCTGCGTGCCCGAACGTCGTGGTGAAGCTCGGCGGCCTCGCGATGCCGTTCGCGGCGTTTCCCTGGTCCTACGAGCGTCGGCCGCGATCGTCGGAGGAGCTGGCGACGGCGTGGAAGCCGTACATCGACGTCTGCATCGACGCGTTCGGGCCGACGCGCGCGATGTTCGAGAGCAACTACCCCGTCGACGGCTTCACGTGCAGCTACCGCACGTTGTGGAACGCGTTGAAACGCACCGCTGCCGGCTACTCGGCGGAGGACAAGGCGGCGCTCTTCAGCGGCACAGCCGCGCGCGTCTATCGCCTGAGCCTCGGCTGACCGAACGCGCCGGAGTCGCGTTACGCCATCTCCGGCGCGATCACCTCGAGCTCGTGACCCTTCGTCTCCGGTAACCACAGAAACGCGGCGACAGCCGCCAGCACTCCGGCGCTCGCAATCACCGCGAGCGCCGGAGCGATCCCACCGACCATCGGCGCGAGCGCGCCGGCGAGGGTGAGGCCGCATGTTCCGCCGACCATTCCCGCGGCGGTGATCCATCCCGCGGCCGCGCCGCGAATGCTCGTCGGGAAGAGCTCCGTCGCCCACGCGCGCACGACCGTCGTCTTCCCGCCCTGACAGAACACCATCGCCGCGAAGGCGGGCCAGAGCGCGCGCGACCCGCCGAGAAAGAATGCCACCTCCGCGATGGTGAGACCGATGAAGAAGATGCCCGCCGCCACACGCCGGCCGTACCGATCCGCGAGCGTGCCCCCGACCCACCACCCGGGAAGGCCGATGCCGCCGGCGCCGATGAAGAGCGCGCTCACCGCGGCCGGCGACCAGTGATACTCGGCGACCGGGACGTAGCTCGCGAACGTGAACGCCGCGACGTCGTAGCTCATCGCGAGAAACGTCACGGCGAGCGCCGCGAGCAGCCGCCGACGATACGGCCGCGGCAATCGCCGCGACGGCTCGCGCTGCGCCGCCCACCGCCGGCTCTCCGGCAGTGCGCGACGCAGGAACGGCAGAAACGTCACCGGCAGAAGGCTCACGAGACAGAGCCCCCGCCAGCCGCCGGGGGACCATGCGATGCCGGCGAGCAGGAACGCGGGGAATCCCGCGCCGCCCGTATTCACCGTCCCGAGGAGACCGTGCGCGGTGCCGCGGCGCTCCGCCGGCATCTCTTCCGCGGCGATCACCGTCGCCGCGAAGAGCGCGCCTTCCTGGAACGCGCGCGCGGCGCCCTGCCAGAGGACGAGGCCGGTCAGCGTTCGCGCCGAGGCGGTCGCCGCCCCGAATAGCGCCAGGAGTGCGACGCTTCCGAGCAGCAGGCGCCGCCGTCCGATGCGGTCGGCGAGCGGCCCGAGGATCAGCACGGCGAGGGAGCCGATGCTCACGAGCGCGAGCGCGTACGACAACTCGGCGGCGGTCGCGTGCAGATCGTCGCCGACGAACGGCAACGCGACCCCGATCACCGCGCGCCCGTAGCCTTCGTAGAAGATGGCGAGCCCGAGGAGCCACAAG
>VBKW01000357.1 GCA_005879405.1 Deltaproteobacteria bacterium | reverse complement strand
CCGCATCGACGGCGCGCCGGGCGGCAGCGCCGACTTCATCTCGGTCGGCGAGCTCGAGGTCTACGGCGGCTTCGTCGGCGCGCGACCGACGCCGACGCCGTCGGCGACCCCGGGAACGAACCTCGCGCCGCTCGCGAACGCGGTCATCGCCCGCGTCACCGCGCCGACCGGCGTCGGCAACAAGAGCCTCCAGGTGATCCGCGACGGCGACAAGCCGCCGGTCGGATCGACGGACTCGAGTCGCGAGTACGACACCTACGACGGCGCGAACACGGCGCCGGAGGATTGGATCGGGTATACGTTCGCGTCTCCGCAAACCTTCGGCCGTGTGGTATTCCAGGAGGGTATGCACTTCTGGGACGGCGGCTGGTTCACCACGCTGACTGTGCAAGTTCGCCAGGCCGGCGTGTGGACTACCGTGAGCAATCTGCGATTCACTCCCGCATTCCCCTTTGCAAACGATGGCACCAACTACCAGAGTTACACCCTCGACTTCTCTGCCATCACCGGTGACGGGATTCGCCTCGACGGCGCGCCCGGCGGCCAGAACCAGTTCATCTCGGTGGGCGAGCTCGAGGTCTACGGGCCGGGCGGCTGATCTCGCGGCGGCGCTCGTGTGCGTGGTGCTGGCGGTGCCGGCGCCGCGTACCCTCGCCGCAACGGTTCCCGCCGGCTTTCAAGAGACGCTCGTCGTCGACGGCCTCACTGCGCCCGCCGCGCTCGCGTTCTCACCCGACGGACGGCTCTTCGTCGCCGAGCAGACGACCGGGAAGCTGAAGGTCGTGAAGAACGGCGCCGCGACGACGTTCCTCGACGTGAACGCAGTGGTCCCGTCGGGGACGCAGTTCGACAGCTACTTCGAGCGCGGGCTCCTCGGCGTCGCGCTCGATCCCGACTTCGCGACGAACGGCTTCGTGTACCTCTACCACACGCTCTGCAACCAGCCGCCGGCGAGCGGCACGTGTCCCGCAGGACAGGCGAAGAACCGCGTCATCCGCGTGCATGCGATCGGCGACGTCGCCGACGGCAGCATGCCGGCGGTGATCATCGACGACATCGATTCCGACGCCGGTAACCACAACGCCGGCTGGATCGGCTTCGGCCCCGTCGACGGCAAGCTCTACGTCGCGACCGGCGACGGCGGGGAGGATCACACGAAGTCGCAGAGTCTCGCGTCGCTCTCTGGCAAGATCCTGCGCCTCGACGCGAGCGGCGCCGTACCGGCCGACAATCCGTACGCCGGATCGGCGACGTTTCGCGGCGAGATCTGGGCCGCCGGGCTGCGCAACCCGTGGCGCTGCCGGTTTCGCGGCGATGGCCGGTTGCTGTGCGCCGATGTCGGGCAGGACACGTGGGAAGAGCTCGATGTCATCTTCGGGGCGAACAACTACGGCTGGCCGACGACCGAGGGACCGTTCACGCTCGCGGAGTACCCGACCTTCACGCCGCCGATCTACGCCTACAACCACGACGGCACGAGCGCCGCGATCATGGGCGGCGACTTCGGCGAGGCGACGAATTTCCCCGCCGACTACGCCGCGAGCTACTTCTTCGGCGACTACGCCCGCGGCATGATTCGCCGCGTCGTCCTCGACGCGACCGGAACGGCCGTCGAGTCGAGCGCGCTCGACTTCCTGAGCGGACTCGGCGGCAACTCGGTGACGGACGTCGTCGCCGGGCCCGACGGCGCCCTGTACTATACGCACATCGGCGCCGGGGCGGTTCGCAAGGTCTCGTACGTCGCCACCAATCACGCACCGATCGCCGTCGCCGACGCGCCGACCAAATCCGGCGACCCGCCGCTCACGGTCGCGTTCTCGAGCGCGGGAACCGTGGACGAGGATGGCGACCCGCTCGCGTACAGCTGGGACTTCGGCGACGGCAGCGCGGTGAGCGACGGCAAGCCGAGCCCGGGGCCGGGGGTCGCCACGGTCGACATCACGGTCGGGCATCGTCCCGTCCCGCTCATCACGGACCCGGTCGACGGCGCCGAGTTCGACGCCGGCGACGCGCTCACGCTCGCGGGCAGCGCGACCGACGTCGAGGACGGACCGCTCGCCGCCTCCAGCCTCACCTGGAAGGTCGTCTTCCACCACGCCGACCACACCCATCCGTTCCTCGACGCGCTCCCCGGCTCGCCGCAAGGCTTCGCGACCGCGAACACCGGCGAGACCGATCCGGACGTGTGGTACGAGGTCATCCTCAGCGCCGTCGACTCCGATCACATGACGGGCACGACCGCGGTCGCCGTCGTACCGCGCACCGTCGATCTCACGTTCGAGACGACGCCGCCCGGGTTCGGCGTCACGCTCGACGGCGAGCCGCATCTCACGCCGTTCGCGGTGACGAGCGTCGTCGGCATGCTGCGGCAGATCGGCGCGCCGCCGCCCGCTGGCTACACGTTCGCGGGCTGGTCCGACGGCGGCGCCGAGACGCACGTCGTCACCGCACCGCCGACGCCGCAGACGCTCACCGCGGCGTTCGCGGCGCCACCCCTCGGCCTCGTCGATCCGGCGGCGGCGCGCGCCGCCGCGGCGTGCCAGCGCGCCATCGGACGCGCGACGGCCGCCGTCGTGCGCGCGACGCTCACCGGGCTCGGGCGCTGCACAAACGCGATCCAACGCTGCATCCAAAGTCACCGCGACGACCCCACCTGTCTCGTGAGCGCGCGCGCCGTCTGCGCGAAGGCCCTCGCCGCCGCCGCGGGCACGACGGCGAAGCTGCCGAGGGCCGTGGCGCCGCGCTGCCCGCGCAGCGCCGACCTGATGGCGTCGCGCGGTCTCGACTATGCAACGTTCGCGACGCAATGCGACGCCGACGGCACTGCCGCCGACGACGTCGCTGGCCTCGCGGCGTGCATCGCGCGGCGCGAGCGCTGCCTCAGCGAGCGGCTCTTTCAGCTCGAGGCTCCCCGGGTCGGCGAGCTGTTGGCGCTCGCCGCGGTCGACGTGCCGGCCGAGTCGTGTCTCACGAATCGCGGCGGCGACGGTGCGGCCGTCGCCGTCGCGGACGCGAAAGCACTCGGCGCGTGCGCCGCGACGGTCGGCAGTGCGGCGGCCGCGTTCGCGTCCGGCCGCGTCGACGCCGCGACCGGCTGCGCGCAGACGGTCTTCGAATGCGCGCAGCGCAAAGCCGATCCGGCGGCGCTCGCGACGTGCGTCACGCGCGCGCGCGCCGCATGCGCGCGGTCGCCGGGCGCCGACGACGCTGCCGCGCAGCTGCGCGCGCGCATCGACGCCCGGTGTGGCGATGCGTCGCTCGCCTATGCGACGTTGCGTTCCGCGGCGGGCGCCAACCTGGACGCGGTCGCGGGCGACTGTGCCGCCGAGGGCGTGGCCGACGTCGACTCGCTGGCGCGCTTCGAAGCCTGTCTCGCCCACCAGCACGAGTGCCTGGTCGCCGACCTCGTCCGCACCGCGTTCCCGCGCGCGCCGGTGCTGCTCGCGATGGTGGGACGCACGCTCGCGCCCGTCGATTGCCCGGTGGGACCGGTACCGGCGCCGTAGGGACGGATTCGCCGTGGCACCCCCGCGGCCGCGCAGCTAAGCTTTGGGGCACATGCCGCGTGTCGTGCTCTCGGTCTTCGGGACGCGTCCGGAGGCCATCAAGATGGCGCCGGTTGTGCACGCGCTCGCCGCGCGCGCCGGCCTCGAGCCCCGCGTCTGCCTGACGAATCAGCACCAGGAGATGCTCGATCAAGTGCTGGACCTCTTCGACGTGCACGCCGACTGCAGCCTGGAGGTCATGACGGCCGGGCAGACGCCGACGGACGTCGCGATGCGCGTCCTCCAACGTCTGCCGCCCGTGCTCGACGAGCTGCGTCCGGCCGCGGTGCTGGTGCAAGGCGACACGACGACCGCATTCGCGGCCGCGCTCGCGGCATTCTACGGCCGCGTGCCCGTCGGTCACGTCGAGGCGGGGCTCCGCACCTGGCGCAAGGATTCGCCGTTTCCGGAGGAGCTGAATCGGCAGATGACGACGGCGATCGCCGAGTGGCACTTCGCGCCGACGGACTGGGCGCGTGACAACCTCCGGCGCGAGGGCGTCGCGGCCGAGAAGATCGTCGTGACCGGCAACACTGTGATCGACGCATTGCAGTGGGTGGCGGCGCGCGTGCCGGCGGTGCCAGCGGGAATTCCCGACCTCGGCGAGAGCCGCCTCGTCCTCGTCACCGCGCACCGCCGCGAGAGCTTCGGCGCCGCGTTCCGCGAGCTCTGCGAGGCGCTGCGCGCGCTCGTCGAGCGCAACTCCGACGTGAGTCTCGTCTACCCGGTGCACCTGAACCCGAACGTGCAGGAGCCGGTGCGCGCGATCCTCGGCGGCGTCGCGCGCGTCCACCTCGTGCCGCCCGTCGACTACGGCACGATGGTGAGCTTGCTGCGGCGCTCGTATCTGGTCCTGACCGACTCGGGCGGGATCCAAGAAGAGGCGCCGTCGCTCGGCAAACCCGTCCTCGTCATGCGCGACACGACCGAGCGCCCCGAGGGTGTCGCGGCGGGCACCGCCCGGCTCGTCGGCACGACGCGCGCCCGCATCGTCGACGAGGCCGAGCGGCTGCTGAACGATCCCGCGGCGTACGCGGCGATGTCACGCGCGCACAATCCCTACGGCGACGGTCACGCCGCCGCGCGCATCGCCGACGTGCTGGCGCGCGTCCTGTCGTAACCGCCGCGATGCGACGGCTGATACCGGCCAACTTCCAGGATCCGTTCGGGCTCCTGATGCGGCTCGTGCGCTCGCGCGATCCCGCCGCGCTGTTCGCGATCGCGTCGACGGCGCTCGCCGCCGTCGCGGCGCCGCTCGACCAGATGCTCGCGATCTCCGAGCGACGGTGGTACGCGCGCGCCGCGACGCCGAAGTGGCCGATCGTCATCGTCGTCGGCGCGCCGCGCAGCGGCACGACCGTCGTCTCGCAGGTCCTCGCGGCGCACCTACCGGTCACGTTCTTCAACAATCTCACCGCGGTGTTTCCGCGTGCCCCGATCGTCGCCAATCGCCTTTTCCGCCGTGTGCTGAAAACGCGTCCCGCGGCGTACCACAGCTTCCACGGCCGCACCGCCGGCTTGGGACGCCAGAACGACGGCTTGCATCTCTGGGACCGCTGGCTCGGTCACGATCGTTACGCGGTCCCCGCGGCACTCCCGCCGGACGTCGCCGAGCGCATGCGCCGCTTCTTCGCCGCCTGGGAGGCGGCGTTCGGAAAGCCGCTGCTCACGAAGAACAACGCGCTCGCGACGGGCGCCACTGCTGTCGCGCGCGCCTTGCCGACGGCGCACTTCGTCTACGTACGGCGCGAGCCCGCGTACGCGGCGCAGTCCATCTTGCGCGCGCGCGAGGTCATTCAAGGATCACGCGCGGCGCTCTACGGAGTCCCCGATCCCGAGCGCCGCACCGTCGGCAAGGACGTGGCGACGCCGATCGAGGCGGTGTGCGCCCAGCTCGCGTACCACGAGCGCCGCATGCGCGCGGAGCGCGAGGAGCTCGGCCCGGAGCGCTTCCGGGTCGTCGCGTACGAGGACTTCTGCGCCGCGCCCGAGCGCGTGGTCGAGCGCGTCGGCCGCGAGATCCTCGGCGTCGCCGTCGACGTCGCGGCGGTCCGCGCCGCGCTGCCGCCCTTTCGCAGCACGAATCGCGTCACCGTCTCCGCGGCCGACTTCGCCGAGATCCACGCGGCGCTGGCGCGTTTCGGAATGGCCCACGGAAGCGCGTGACGGCGACGGCTACGCCGACGGCGACGCCATAGAAGCTTCACGGCGAAGAAGCGCTGGCGCTCGCGCCCCAGCACGCCATCGGCGGCCGGCCGGACTTCCCGCATCGCTGCAGCGGAAGGCGCAGCGGCGCGCGAGTCCGCGCGACGCCGCAGGATCGCACGACACGCCCGAGCGCCGAGCACCGCACGCCGCGTGCGGCTGACGATGGCGTCTGACGGCGCAGGGGCGATGCAGGGACGCGCGTCGACCAGCAGGGAGGCCGTCGAAGGCCACGTCGCGCCTGGACATGGCGCCCGCGCCGCCGCGGGCCGCGCGCGGCGGCGCCCTGCGGCGTCGGCATGAGCGTCGGTGCGGCGCGGTGGCATGGAAGTTGGTCCACTGGTCCGTCGATGTTCCATCGGCGCGCGAGTATCCTCGGTCGTGACCAGCGGCGGATGCGGCGGAATCCTCACGCTACCGCATGGCGACTCCTGTACCCGACCGGAGCCGGATGACCGGGCGCCCGATGCGGAGACCGCGTGCAGACCGGAATCCTCGCTAGACACCGAAACGCCTGCCCGATCCATCGCCTGATGATCGCCGTCATCGCCCCGCTCGCCGCGGTGGCGGCGGTGACGCAGGCGCGGGCGGTCGTCCTGCCCGACGGCTTCCAGCAGACGACGGTCTGGAGCGGGCTCACGCAGCCGACCGCGATCCGCTTCGCGCCCGACGGCCGGGTCTTCGTCGCCGAGAAGAGCGGCATCATCAAGGTGTTCGACAGCGTCGCGGATCCGACGCCGAAGCTCTTCGCCGACCTCCGCACCGAGGTGCACAACTACTGGGATCGCGGCCTGCTCGGGCTCGCCCTCGACCCGAGCTTCCCGACGAGCCCGTACGTGTACGTGCTCTATACGCTCGACGCCGTCGCCGGCGGCACGCCGCCGCGCTGGGGCACGTTCGGCGGCACCTCGGACGACTGTCCCGATCCGCCGGGACCGACGACGGGCGGCTGCGTCGTCGCGTCACGGCTCGCGCGCCTGCAGGCGACCGGCGACATGATGGTGCCGGGCAGCGAGCACGTGCTCCTGGAGAACTGGTGCCAGCAGTTTCCCAGCCACTCGATCGGGACGCTCCTCTTCGGCCCCGACGGCGCCCTCTACGTGAGCGGTGGCGACGGCGCGAGCTTCACGTTCGTCGACTACGGCCAGACCGGGTATCCGTTCGTGAACCCGTGCGGCGATCCGCCGGGCGGGGTCGGCGGCTCACAGACGCCGCCGTCGGCGGAAGGCGGCGCGCTGCGGGCGCAGAGCCTGCGCCGCATCGGTGAGACGATCGGCTTCAACGGCGCCGTCCTGCGCGTCGATCCGGCGACGGCGCCGCGATGGCGAACAATCCGCTCGCCGACGGCAGCGTTCCCGGCGCCGAGCGCATCGTCGCCTACGGCCTTCGCAACCCATTCCGCATGACGCTGCGGCCCGGCACGAGCGAGCTCTGGATCGGCGACGTCGGGTGGGACACGTGGGAGGAGATCGACCGCCTCGACGACGTGCTCACGACGCACACCGTCGAGAACTTCGGCTGGCCCTGCTACGAGGGCATCGGCCGCCAGCCCGGCTACGAGAGCGCCGGCTTGGCGAGCTGCCAAGCCCTCTACGATACGCCGGGCTCCGTCACCGACCCGGTCTACACGTACAACCACGGCGAGCAGGTCGTGGCCGGCGAGGCGTGCGGCACCGGCAGCTCGTCGGTGACCGGCCTCGCCTTCTACCCCGGCGGCTCGTATCCGCAGAGCTACGATGGCGCGCTCTTCTTCGCGGACTACAGCCGCAACTGCATCTGGACGATGTCGCAGGGCGCGAACGGCGAGCCCGATCCGTCGACACGCGCGACCTTCGCGTCGAGCGCGGG
>VBKW01000355.1 GCA_005879405.1 Deltaproteobacteria bacterium | reverse complement strand
ACAATGTGCGACTCCGCGGCATCGTGGAGATCGACAATGCTCAGTTCGGCTTGTCCAAGGACTGTCGCATCAAGCCGGCACAGTTCTTCTGCGCGCCGGCGGCGAAGTCGGTGGTCGAGGTGAACGTGGGGCCGCTTCTCCCTGTGTCTGGGGGCCGCGTACCGGGGGACTTCGTCTGCTACAGGGTGCGCTGCCCGAAGACTGATATCGCCGATCAGACCGTGACCGACCAGTTCGGGACGCGTGTCTTCAAGTTGAACCGCTCAAACCGCCGCTTGAAGCGCGGCTCGTTTCTCCTCTGCGCGCCCGCGGTGACGGGGACGGAGTTTTGCGGTGACGGGGTCACGAACGGCAGCGAGACTTGCGACGGGAATGACGCGGCGGCCTGTCCGGGCGCGTGTCAGGTTGACTGCACCTGCCCGGCTGCGACGCCCGTTCCCTGCACGACTGCCACACCAATCCCCACGGCAACGCCCGGCCCGCGCTTCGTCGACAACGGCGATGGGACGGTCACGGACAACGAGACGGGGCTCCAGTGGGAAAAGAAAGTCGGCAATACCTGCGACGCGGGTGCAAACGCGGGCGCGTCGTGCACGGTAGCGTCGGAATGTCCAGGAGGAGCGTGTTCGTGTCCGGGGCCGCATTGCGTGGACAACTCCTACACCTGGACGGCGACCCCCGGCGGCACCGCGCCAGACGGGACTGCCTTCACGAGCTTCCTCGCGATGCTGAACGGCGGGGTGACCGGTGTCGGCAACTGCGTGAGCACCAACGGCGCCACGCAGACGGGCGGCTTCGCGGGCCACTGCGACTGGCGGCTGCCGACCATCGCGGAATTGAGTACGATCCTGGCTCCGTGCGGGATGGGCCCGTGCATCGATTCAGCGTTTGGACCGACCGCGGCGGCCTTCTATTGGTCCTCTACTTCCCACCCCGCCGCTCTCACCAACGCGTGGGACTTGAGTTTCAGCAACGGGGCCTTCTTCGTCGACCCCAAGACTTTCGTCGTCGTCCGCGTCCGCGCAGTGCGGGGCGGCTCGTGATCGATCATTTTGATGATTCGAGTCATTTGATCCTTATGATTCGGGGTTCGGGGGAGCACCCCCAGGCTGGTGACGGATTCTGTGGGCTCAGGACTGACCTGGAGGGATCGTCTCACCTGGTGTCGTGCTTCAATCACCTCCCAAGACGTCCCGCCGGCGGGATGCCGCCGATGGCGTCTTGACGCAGCTTTGCGCCACCCGTGCTACGCGGATGATTCGCGACACCGGCGTTTACGGTGGCCATACCGAGCAGCAACGGCTGCCTGGCGGTTCCAACCCTACCGGGTAGTGAGGGGAACGCGCGATCCATTGCTTCAACGCCTGGTTGCACTGGAAGCGCTCGATCACGCCGCCTCAGCCCGCCGCAGCAAGTCCATCTCCTTCTTGTCGCCCGCGGCCGCGTTGTGGACCGCGCAGCTGATGGAGCGGCAGGGGTTCGCCTGCCCTCCGCAAAGGCAGTGACTCGGACCGTCGGATCCGTTGTTCGAAACGTACCGCGTGGCGGCCTGAGCGAAAGACGCGAGAGCGACGAGCACGGTAGCGATCGCCGACAGCGTGCGGGCGGGTAGCGGCATGAGATCACCTCCCGATCGATGGTTCCCCGGACTCCTGAAGCCGGCTAGTGCGTCGACGCATCCTCGGCCACGTGAGCGCTCGGCGTCAAGCAAAATGCGATGCCATCACGACCGTCGGCACGACCACGCGAAACGTGCTGCCGCGGCCGCGCGCGCTGTCGACCTCGATCCGGCCGTGGTGATCGTGGACGATGCGATAGCAGATGCTGAGCCCGAGACCGGTGCCGACGCCCACCCCCTTCGTGGTGAACCCGGGATCGAAGATACGGGGCAGATGCTCGGGACTGATGCCGCTGCCGCTGTCGGTGATCTCGATCACGGCTTCCGGCGTCGCGCCACCGCTCGCATGCGTCCGGATCACGATCTCACCGTCGCCGGTGATCGCTTGCGTCGCGTTCACGAGCAGATTCAAGAAGACTTGGTTCAGCTGATTGGGGTGACAGTCGACGAGCGGCAAGGATCCGTACTCGCGGCGGACCGTGATGCGGTTCTTCACCAGCGAGCTGGCGCTCCGCCTCGTCCAGCCGCGAGAAGCTCCGCAGCGAGCGGACGATCTCCGCAATGCGACGGCACGCGTCACGTGAGACCTCGACGATCCCGGTCGCGCGCTCGAGGTAGCGCTTGGCCTCTTCGGCGCGCCCGGGGTCCGTCGCCACGGCTTCGATCTTCGCGAGCGCCCGCCCGACGATGTCGATGTTGCTCATCACTGAGCCGAGCGGCGTGTTGATCTCGTGTGCAACGCCGGCCACGAGCGCTCCGAGCGCGGCCATCTTCTCCGATTGCACGAGCTGAACCTGCGCTTCCCGCAGCTCCGCCAGCGTGCGTCTGAGGGCGGCGGTCCGCTCGGCGACCTCTTCCTCGAGGTGCTCGTACAGCCGCGCATTCTCGATCGCGACGCCGCCCATGCCGGCGAGCGCCTGGAGCAAACGGTCGTCGTCGTCGGAGAACGGGCCGCCGCGACGGTTCAGGACCTGGATGACGCCGATGATGCGATTCTCCGGCGTCCGGATCGGGACGCAGAGCATCGAGCGCGTGGTGAAGCCGGTGGCAGCGTCGAACCGCCGGCCGTCCCATCGCGGATCGCTCTGGACGTCATCGATGCGAAGCGTTTGCCCCGAGGCCGCGACGCGCCCCGCGATGCCCTCGCCGATCGGCACGGACAGCGTCTCGAGAGCGGTCACCTTGTCGCCGACCGCCACCTTCCAGCGGAGCGTGCCCGAGGGCTCGTCGACCAGCATGACGGAGCTCGCCTCCGCATCCATCACGTCGCGCGCGCGCTCCATCATCGTCACGAGTAGGTCGCGCAGATGGCGCGTGCTGCAAAGCGCGGTGGCCGCCTCGATGAGCGTCGAGAAAGCATCGGACGGCAAGCGGTTTGAGCCCATCGGGGTGGAGGCGACGCGGGCGTCGCGTGGCTCCCGGGCGTCGTCGGACTCCGTCATCGCCGCTCCACCGCTTGACACCTCGAATCACGCCCCGATATCGGGCGACCATGCCGGCGGAGGAGAGGCGCTCGACCATCCTGATCGTCGACGACGAGCCGGCGGTCGTCGAGAGTGTGGGGACGCTGCTCGAGCTCGAGACGCCACATCTGGTGCTCGCGGAGAGCTCCTCCCGGCGCGCCCTTCAGGTCGCGAAGACGAACCCGCTCGACCTCGTGATCTCGGACTTCCTGATGCCGGAGCTGGACGGGATCGGCCTCCTGCTGGAGATCCGCGCGCTCTACCCGGAGAGCGCGCTCATCCTGCTCACCGGTTACGCGGACAAGACGAACGCGATCCGCGCGATCAACGAGGTCGGAATCTTTCATTATCTCGAAAAGCCGTGGGAGAATGACGATCTCCTGACCGTCGTCCGAACCGGGCTCGACAAGCGGCTCCAGCTGCACCGAATGCATGAGCGCGCGCGCGAGCTCGAGGCGCGCTTGCGCGCGGTGGAGGCGATGAACCGCGAGCTCGAGCAGCGACTGCGCGACCTCCCGTCGAGCGCCACGTAACCCGACGACCGCGGCGGCTCATGCATGCGCGCTCTGTCGCGCGGCGACCGTCCGGGGATCTGCGCCTGCGCTCGGCGTGCCGAAGGGCTCCGGCTCGCACTGCCGCTTGTTCCAGCGCCAGAGCCGTCCGGCGCGCTCGTCGCCCTCGCCAGCCACGGCGAAGTAGACGAAGTACGAATCCTCGCCTTCCGGCACCCACGTCCCGACGTTTACGTAGGTGGCATCGTCCGGCAGCGGCCAGACGCCGGCATTGTGCGAGTGGCCGAAGACGACGTACGGCACGCGGAACAGGCGCGCGAGGCGCTCGGCGGTCGCGTGCAGCGCGGCGGCTTCGGTGACTCGGCGGAAGCGGAGCGCGCCAACGTAGATGATCAGTCCGATCGCGGCGAGCGCCGCGACGACGCTGAGGAGCCCGAGCCGCGCTGGGTACGCGATCAGGATCACCGCGGCGACCAGCGCTACGAGCCCGCCCGCCGCGAACAGATCGACGGCGAGAAAGCGCGCCGTCGCGATCGGCTTCCGCATGACCGGCGTCGCGTGCAGCGCATCCACCGCGGCGGCGGTGCCCGGCGCGAGACCGAACCGGACGTCGAACCCCGCGACGCGGCGCGCATGCTCCGCACGGACGGCGAGCTCGGCCGCAGGGTCGGGCGCGCGGGTCTTCTCGAGAATCCGCCACACCATCGTCCCGTAGAGACGCAGCGTCCGCGGGAGGATCGCCGGGTTGTCGCGCACCACCCACGCGATGTACTCGCTCACCGATTTGATGTTCTCGGCCGCCATCGCGTTCATGACCTTCATCTGATTCGTGAAGTATCGGATCGCGAGCTCGGCGATCGACATCTCGATCTGCGTCGGGACGGCGGGCACGACCGGGTTCAGGAAGTGCTCGAAGGAGCAGAACGGATCGTACTGGCAGGCGTGCTCCGCATAGAGGAGCCCCGGCTCGTACCAGAACCACTCGGCGAAGCGGACGCGCTCCGCGACGGCCGCCTTCATTGCCATGTAGCCGACGTCGACGGGATGATGCTCTGCGATGAGGCGTTTGAAGTGCTCCTGCACCTCCGGCCAGAACATCTCGGCGTCGTGGTTGCCGCGCAGCAGCACGATGTCGTTCCCCTCGGCGACGAAGCGCGCGAGCGCGAGCAGCAGCTGCGGATGCGAGCTGCGCAAGATGGTGTCGAGCTTCCATCGCGCCTTCTGCGCCTCCGTGCCCGCGCCGTAGCGGTACTCGCTCGCGCGTAGGCTCACGCCGCGCAGCAACGGATCCGTCGCCGCCGGCGGATCCGTGATGTAGAGGAACTCGATGAGGTCGCCGCCGATTACCAGGCGCCACGGCCGCGCCGAGGCGTGCATGCGGTAGTAGCGGAGGAAATCGGCGAACTCCTCGTCGAAATGGTAGAGACGTTCGGTCCGGTTCTCGAAGCCGCCGCGCAGGTGCAGGTCGCTCACGATCAAGATGTCGCGTGCGTCGGTGTGCATCGTCCGCGCTCGTCCTGGCCGCTTGTAGGGCCGCCGTCGCCGACTCGTCAAGCTGATTCCTGTCGTATCGCGATCGGGATGTGTGTTGACAATGTCCCTACGCTCCCGCACTCCATTGTGAGGACAAGGAGGCGCAACATGGCCAGCGCGAAGCCAGCATCGAGCCGTGACGTCACGATCAACCTCCGCGCCAGCTCGCGGCAACGGACCCTGATCGACCGAGCAGCGGAAGCGCTCGGCCGGAATCGCTCCGACTTCATGCTCGACGTCGCCTGTCGCGAAGCAAATGCCGTGTTGCTGGATCGGCGTCTCTTTCACCTCGACGACGGCGCCTATAGGCGGTTCACGGCGGCGCTCGACAAGCCCCCCGCCGACAATCGTCGGCTGCGACGCTTGCTGGCGTCGCGAGCACCCTGGAAGTGACCCGTGCTCCTGGGGGCGGCGTTGGCGCGCCGGAGCGCCTGAAGGGGACGCATGACCTCTCGGCGTTCGACTCCGGTGAGGTCGTGCTCGACGAGTGGCTGCGCCGGAGGGCTCTTTCCAACGAAGAGTCGGGCGCCTCGAGGACGTACGTCGTCTGTGCCGGTCGACGTGTCGTCGGGTACTACGCGCTCGCCACGGGCGGTGTGGCGCTCCAGGCGGCCACCGGGCGCGTGCGACGCAACATACCGGACCCGATTCCGGTGATGATCGTTGCGCGGGTTGCCGTTGATCGAAGCTACCATGGACAAGGAATCGGTCGCGGCCTGCTGAAGGATACGATC
>VBKW01000356.1 GCA_005879405.1 Deltaproteobacteria bacterium | reverse complement strand
CACCGGTCGAATTACGGCATCTCGCTCGAGCGCGACGGCTTCGAGCTCGAGCTCGCCGGGGCCGCGATCGCGCGCCCCGACCTGCCGCTCCTCTGCATCTGCCGCGGCATGCAGGTGCTGAACGTCGCGCTCGGCGGCGATCTCGTCGCCCACATCCCTGACCACTACGGCGAGGACGTCCTGCACCGCCATCCCGAGCGACGCCCCGTCGAGCACCCGGTGCGCATCGAGGCCGCAAGCCGTATCGGGCGCATCCTCGGCACCGACGAGCTCTCGGTCCGGTCGTGGCACCACCAGGCGGTGGGACGGATCGGGCGCGGCCTGCGCGCAGTCGCGTGGGCGCCGGACGGCGTCGTCGAGGCGGTCGAGTCGGACGAGCATTCGTGCACGCTCGCCGTGCAGTGGCACCCCGAGGTGCGCGCGCTCGCCGACCCGCGTCACCTGCGCCTCTTCGAAGCACTCGTCGAGGCGGCGGGCGGCGCCCGCACCGGCGCCGTTATGACGTGGGACCGGGACTCGGACTCGCCGCTTGAGGAGGAGCCGGGACGTAAGTCTTTGCGGCGTACGACGGGAACTGCTGGCGCGCGATGAAGACGAGCGCCGCGAGCACGATCGCTGCGAGGATCAGATCCAAGAGCCGCACTCCCCACCTCTCCTGCGCTGCGCGCGCGCATCGCGAGGCGTGACCACCTGAGACGTCGCGGCGCGTGAGCGGCGCACTATAGAATGCCGTCGTGGGCGCCGCCAACCGCGAGACGGACGATGCGACGCGCTGGCGCGTCACGGAGTGGGACGCGATCCCGGGGCTGATTCACGGCTTCCTCGGCCGCGCCGACGGTCTCGGACCGGGCGCTTTCGACCTCGCCGCGATTCGCGATCGGCTCATCACGGCGGGTGAAGCGCCGCGAGTCGTGCTCGCCGCGCGCCAGGTCCACGGCGCCGACATCGTCTCGCCGGAGGATCCGGCCTGGTCGCAGCTCGATTGGCACGACGGCGCCGAGCGACTGCCCGTGGCCGACGCGCTCGTCAGCGCCTCCGCCGACGTCATCCTCACGATCCGCACCGCCGACTGCGTACCGATTCTGCTCGTCGCCCCGGCGCCGCACGCGGTCGCCGCCGTGCACGCCGGATGGCGCGGGCTCCTCGCCGGCGTCGTCGAGCGCAGCGTCGCCGCGCTCGCCGACCGGTACGGCGCCCGGCCGGACGTCGTACAAGCGGCCGTCGGACCGGCAATTTGCGGCACGTGCTACGAGTTTGGCGCCGAACCTCAGCGGGAATTCGTCTCGCGCTACGGCGCCGAGGCCGAAAGTGCGTGGCGGCCCGGGGCGTCGTCCAACCGCGGCTACCTGGATGTGCGGAGACTCGCGACGATCGCCCTCGTCCGCGCAGGACTCGATGCCGGCGCTGTCCGACTCGTCGGCCCCTGCACGGCCGAGCACCCGGCCGCGCTGCACTCGTATCGGCGCGACGGCGCCGGCGCCGGGCGGCAGCTGAGCTACATCGGCTGGCGCGGCGACGAGTAGCGCCGCCGTTTCGAAAATCGCCGCCGACGGTCTTATTCTTGGGCCAATGCTGACGGCGCCCGGTGGTCAACCGTCAACCGCCGTTGCTACGCAGTCCTCTATGGGGTGAGCACGCGAAGACCGACGGCCGTGGCAAGCGCGCTCTGACGATCGTCGTAGGAGACAAAGCGCCTCGCCTCGAGCGTCAGGGCCGTGGCGACGTGCAGGACGTCGAGCGTCCGAGTACCGAGCGCGGGCGTGTGCTGCGTGCTGAGCTCTGCCGCGAGGTCGAGCGTGCGGCGCCACAGGACGTCGACGATGGCGAGGCGTCCTTCGCGGACGTCGGCGTCGAGGTCGGCGATCGCGACTCGTGCGATGCCCTCCCCGATGTCCTTGCGATGCACCGCGAGCTCCACCGAATTGATGAGCTCGGCGCGCCCGAACCGCGTGATCGGGATGCAACCGCCGAGCCGCCTCCTCCACGCGCAGAAGCGCGCGGAACGGTCGTCGTGAACATACAAGCTTCGCAGCGCGCTCGGATCGACGTATGTCCGGTCAGCGCTCGTCACGATCGGCTTCGTCGAGCGCGCGTCGGCTGACGGCCGTGAGCGGTTTCGGCATTCGACTCCGCAGGCGTGCGTAGTAGTCGACGCGCGGCCTCGGGTGTGCCACCACCTCGCGGTATGGCTGCAGCAGCATGATCGGACGGCCTCTCTCGGTCACGACGAGCTGCCCCTCTTGCTCAACGATGCGCCGGATTTTCGGGAACTGCGTCCGCAAGTCGCGAATGCTCGCCCTGTTCACGTTGTGAATCATAGTTGATTCACAACGCCTGGGCAACTGGATTTCCCCTCGAGACGCGAGCCAAAACGACGGACCGCCGTCGCGCGCCGCGCCCGTCAGCTGTAGAGCGGCTGGCGCGCGCGCAGGCTGGTCGCGACGGCGGGCTTGTCGTCGACCGGACCGAGCACCTGCTCGGGATCCTCGACGACCTCGCGCAACATCGCCGCCATCGACGTCCCCTGCGCGCCGTCGATCATGCGGTGATCGAAGGTGCAGCCGAGGGTGACGACCGAGCGCACGACCACCTGGTCGTCCTCGACGACGGGCTTGCGCTGCACCTGGCCGATCAGCACGACGATCGGCACGCGGCTGATCGGCACCAGCGGCGCGAGCGCGAAGCTCATGCCGAAGCCCTCGAAGTTGCCGATGTTCGAGACCATCGCGCTGCCGAACTGATCGGGCTCGATGCCGAAGCGCGAGAGATCGAGCTGCCAGTCGTAGATCAGCGACTCGAGGAAGCGGACGACGCGCCCGAGCAGGAAGTTCGGCAGGCGCTGCACCATGCCCTTCGTACGCTCGACGCCGGGATCGCGGTGATTGCGCACGCTCTCGGCGCGCGCGGCGATCTCACCGGCGATCTCCGCAAGGCTCTTCCGGTCGATGTCGCGGATCTTCGTCCCGGAGAGATCGCGGCCGCCCTCGGTCGCCACCTGTACGAAGATGTCGACGCTCGAGCGCACCTGCACGCGTCCGTTCGAGATGACGCCGTTCGCTTCCGGGTTGTGCTCGATCGCGAGGCCGAGACCCTTCGTCACCAGGTGCGTCAAGCGGATCTTCGTACCGGTGCGTTCGCTCAGCGCCTCGAGATAGGGAAGCGCGCGATCGACGACGAGCTCGAGGACGCCGTAGACGGTCGGGTCCTGCGGTCGTCCCCACACGTGCGGCGCCAGGCGGCGCCAGCTCGAGGTCTTGTCGAGCGGTCGAAAGGTACGCGGCATCCTGCTCCCCCTTTGCGCGAGCAACCGGACGTCTGGTCTACGGTTGGGCGAAGGGCCCGGATTGTAGGTGCGGCTGCCGCGATTGTCCACGGTGGACGCCGGCGGTCGTGGCTACGCATCGGCACCAATCTGGCCGGCGGCTCAGTCCTGCGCGGCGCTCGTCAATGGTTCGCCACGTCGGCGACGGCGCGCCGCAACGTCGCCGCGTCGGTGTCGCCGCGGGTCGCGCCGGCGCCGCTCGGCAGCGGGAATTCGCCGAGGAAGCCGCGCAGCCACCACCCGATGTCCTCGCGCTTCACGCGCGCGCGCATGCGACGCATGCGTTCGCTCGACTCCTCGCGCGGCATCGTCAGCGCCGCACGGATCTGCGAGGCGACGTCGTCGATGTTGTAGGGGTTCACCCGCACCGCCTCCGGGAGGCCCTCCGCCGCGCCGGCGAACTCGGAGAGCATCAGCATGCCGTCGTCGTAGACGCGGGACGCGACGTACTCCTTGGCGACGAGGTTCATGCCGTCGCGGAGCGGCGTCACCAGCGCGAGATCGGCGGCGACGTAGTGCGCGGCGAGATCGAGCGGCGGCACCGACCGATAGAGATAGCGGACGGGCACCCAGCCGTCGCTGGTGAAGCGTCCCGAGATGCGCCCGACCGACTCGTCGATCTCGCGCTTCATGCGGCGATACTCGTCGACACGCTCGCGCGAGGGAACGGCGATCTGCACGAACGTCACGCGGCGGCGGAACGCCGGCGACTGCTCGAGGAAGCGCTCGTACCCCTGCAATCGCTCCAAGATCCCTTTGGTGTAGTCGAGGCGATCGACGCCCAGGATCATCTGCTGGGAGCCGAGCTGACGTCGGATACGCGCGGCGCGCAGCTGCACGTCCGGCGCGCGCGCGAGCGTCTCGAATCCCTCCGCGTCGATCCCGATCGGCCAGGCGACGACGCGGACCTGGCGATCCTTCAACGTAACGGTGCCGCGCTCGTAATCGACGGGCAGCCCGAGGAAGCGCTCGACGCACGCAAGGAAATTGCGAGCGTAGCTCTGAACGTGAAACCCGATGACGTCACTGCCGAGCATCCCCTCGAGCAGCGGCCGTCGCCATGGCAGGATTCCGAAGACCGCCCAAGCAGGGAATGGCACGTGCCAGAAGAGTCCGATCGGTAGGTTGCGGCGCGCCTCGCGTAGCAGTCCGGGAAGAGTCGCGAGATGGAAGTCCTGTACCCAGACGAGGTCCTTCGGCCGCAGCTCCTCGAGAACGACGCGCGCGAAGAGCTCGTTGACGTGCCGATAGCTATGCCATTGCTCGAGACGGAACTGGCAGCGCCCGACGAAGTAGTGCGCAAGCGGCCAGAGCCCGCGATTCGACAAGCCGTAATACGAGCCGCTGACGTCGCGCTCGGAGAGCTGCACGCAGCGCAGCATGAAGGAAGGGTCGTCGGCTGGAAGCGGGATACGTTCCTGCGATTTCTGCGACGACTCACCCGACCAGGCGATCCAGAGACCGCGGCCGGCCGCCTTGAAGACGGGCATCAGGGCACTCACCATGCCGCCGACGGTGGGCACGAACCGACGCTCGACTCCACGGTGGACGTCGACCGGCGCCCGATTCGAAACGACCACCAGCCGACGATCGCCCAAGAGCTCGGTGATCGCGCGGAAGGGCACGCACGCCGATGGTACCCGCAGGCGTTTCGCTCGGCAAATCGCCCGTAACGTCGTAACCTCGCGTGAAATGGTCCTTGTTGCCACGGAACGAAATTGCTACCCTCATCATGAGTCGCGATGCCGTCGAGGAGGACAATCGCATGCGCAAGATGATGATGTTGGTGGCGGTGGCCGTGGCGTGCGTGCTGGGTGCGCGCGTCGCATCGGCAGGGCACTTCGAGCATTGGACGGACACTGAGGCCGCGGAGCACGCGCAGCGTCAGGCCGAGAACGCGCCTCCTCCGCCCGTCGTGGCACCATGTCCGCCGGTCATGCGCGAAGAAGTGGTGTCACGCGAGGTCTACTGGCGTACCGGCGCCGACGAGTACGACGACTCGCAGTCGCATCCGCTGCGCATCATCGCGTACATCATCCATCCGGTCGGCTACACGCTCGAGTGGCTGGTGACGCGCCCGTTCCACGAGCTCGTCGCGCAGCCGGACTTGGAGCCGATCTCCGGCCACGATGCGCACGCGTACTACGGCGAATCGCCGTTCGGCGTCTCCGGCGCCCGCTCCACCGACTCGGTCTACCACTAAAGCAGCTCCAAATTCGCGTAGCGCCGGATGAGCTTCTTCATGCCGGCGCGCGCGAACTGCACGGAGAGCTTTTCGGCGTCGCCGCGCCCCTCGCTGCGGCGGACGACGCCGACGCCGAACGTCGGATGGCGCACGCGCGTTCCCGCCGTGAGACCGCAGCCGTCGTCGTCCGTGATCTCCTGGCTGTAGCTGTAGTCGATGACAGGTCCCGTCGGGACGCGTCGCACCGGCTTCGACGGGCCGAGCAGCGCGCGCGTCAGGCGCTCCGGAACTTCGTCGAGAAAACGTGACGGCGGCCGCTCGCTGATGGCACCGAAGCGCAGGCGCCGCTCGGCGCGGAAGAGATAGAGTCGCGCGCGCGCGCGCGTCATGCCGACGTAGCAGAGCCGGCGCTCCTCCTCGAGCTCGTCGCCGTCGTCGAGCGCGCGCTGGTGCGGGAAAATGCCTTCCTCGAGGCCGACGATGAAGACGATCGGGAACTCGAGCCCTTTCGAGGTATGCAGCGTCATCAACGTCAGCCGATTGCGGCCCGCCTCCTGACGGTCCCAGTCGGAGACGAGCGCCGCCTCCTCGAGGAAGCGCGCGAGCCGCTCGCGCGTCGACTCGGTCGCGCCAGCGCGCACATCGAAGTCGCGTGCGACGCCGAGCAACTCCTCGATGTCCTCCAGCCGCGACGCCTTCTCGCCGCCGCCGGCCTCCAGCCGGTCGCGGTACGCGGTCTCGCTCAGCACCGCCTCCAGCACGTCGGCGAGCGCGTCGGTGTCGAGCGCTTCGCGGACGCGGTCGAGGAGCGCGCCGAAGTCGCGCAGCCGACCGGCGGCGGCGCTCGCGATCCCGGCGATCGGGATGCGGCGCGCGAGGGCGTCCGTCATCGACACGCCGGCGCTCTCGGCCGCGGCGCGCAGCGCGGCGACCGTCTGCTCGCCGATGCCGCGCGGTGGGCAGTTGATGATCCGTTCCAGGCTGGAGTCATCCGCCGGGTTCGCGAGCACGCGCAGGTACGCCAGCAGATCCTTGATCTCCTTGCGCTCGTAGAAGCGGATGCCGCCGACGATGCTGTACGGCAGGGCGGCGCGCATCGCGGCCTCCTCGAGCGCCCGCGATTGCGCGTTGGTGCGATAGAAGACGACCATCTCGTCGAGCGAGCGTCCCGCGGCGGCGAGCCGCCGCACCTCCGCGACGACGAGCCGAGCCTCGGCGAGGTCGTCCTCGGCGACGGCGGTGACGACCTCGTCGCCGGCGGGGTTGTCCGTCCAGAGCGTCTTCCCCTTGCGGCCGTAGTTGTTGGCGATCACCGCGCCGGCTGCGGCGAGGATCGTCTTCGTCGAGCGATAGTTCTGCTCGAGGCGAACGACGTGCGCGCTCGGGAAGTCGTGCTCGAAATCGAGGATGTTCCGCACCTGCGCGCCGCGCCAGCCGTAGATCGACTGGTCGTCGTCGCCGACGACGCAGACGTTCGGCTGCTCGCCGGCCGCGAGCAGGCGCAAGAGCAGATACTGGGCGTGATTCGTGTCCTGGTACTCGTCGACGAGGAGATGCGCGGCGCGTCGTTGGTAGCGCGCGCGGACCTCGGGATGCTCGCGGAAGAGCCGCACGACGAGCAGGATCAGATCGCCGAAGTCGAGCGCGTTCTGGCGCTCGAGCGCGCGTTGGTAACGACGGTAGATGCGCGCGATCACGTCGGCGAACGGGCCGGCCGGTCGCGCCGCCATGTCCTCGGGCGAGCGCGCGTCGTTCTTCGCCTGATCGATCGCCCACGCGATCGACGTCGGCGCGCGCGTCTGCTCGCCGACGTTCTTGTCCTCCATGCACTGCCGGATGACCTTGGCGCGGTCCTGGTCGTCGTAGATCGAGAAGCTCGGCGCGTACCCGACGAGCGCGGCGTGGCGACGGAGGATCCTCGCGGCGGCGCTGTGGAACGTGCTGAGCCAGACGTCGGCGGCACGCGCGTCGAGCGCGCGCTCGACGCGGGCGCGCATCTCCGCCGCGGCCTTGTTCGTGAACGTCAGCGCGAGGATCGCGTCGGGGGCGACGCCGCGCTCGACGAGGCGGGCGATGCGCGCGGTGATGACGCGCGTCTTACCGCTGCCGGCGCCGGCGAGAACGAGGAGGGGACCGTCACCGTGCCCGACGGCCTCGCGCTGCCGATCGTTCAGCTCCATCGCCACCGCCGCACCTCCACCGCCTTCGCGCGGGCGGTTTGTATAACCTTCCCATGGGACGAAGGGAAGAAAATTCACCCGCGCGTTGCCGTTTCGGGGTCGACGCGCGCGCCTCCGCGACGTCTGCTAGTGAAGAGGCGATGTACGACCGGAAGGACGCCCTCTATCGCCGCGCCAAGCAGGAGGGCTATCGCTCGCGCGCCGCCTTCAAGCTCGCGGAGCTGCAACGACGGGCGCGGCTCATCCGCCGCGGCGACGCCGTCGTCGATCTCGGCGCCTGGCCGGGCGGATGGCTGCAAGTCGCGGCGGAGCTCGTCGGCGCCGCGGGTCGCGTCGTCGGCATCGACGTCGTGCCGATCGCGCCGCTCGCCGACGCGCGCGTCGTCGTGCTCGAGGCGGACGCGGCCGATCCGACGCTGCCGGCACGTGTCCGCGAGCTCCTCGGTCGTGCGGCCGACGTCGTTCTCTCCGACCTGGCGCCGAAGCTGAGCGGCGTGGCGCCGCGCGACGCGGCGCGCAGCGCCGAGCTACTGGAAGCGGCGCAACGCTTCGCGGCGGCGACGTTGCGCACGGGCGGCACGCTGGTCGCCAAGACGTTCGGGGGGGCCGAGATGGAAGCGGCGCGAGCGGAGTTGCGGACGATGTTCGGCCGCGTCCGCCTCGTCGGCCTCGAGGCGACGCGCAAGGGTTCGTCGGAGCTCTACCTCTTCGCGACCGACTACCGCGGCCGATCACCCACGTAGCGCCCTGCCGCGGTTGATCGTGCCCGCGTCGCCTCTACCGATCGTTCCTCCGGCACGCCGGGCAGATCGGCGTCTGGCGCCCGCGACACGCGGGCAGGGTACCGGCGCGGGCGAGCGCGCGGCACACCTCCGCTTGCCGGCAGTGCGCCGCGACCTCGAGCGAGCTCGTCGTGGGTTCTGCGACCGGCCCCGACCCGCCGCCGAGCTGTCGCCGTAACGTGTCGGTGAGAAAGTAGCGTTCCAGGAACCGGTCGCGGCCGAGGGCGTGAAACTGCGCCACGTGCACCAGCTCGTGGGCGATGAGCGCGACGCCTTCGACGCAATCCGGCTGGTACTCGCCGGGCGCGAACGCGACCACGTCGCCGACGGTGATCGCCACCACCGACGGCGGCAACAGCGCGAAGAGCCGCCGCGACGACTCGGCGTCGACGGTGTATCGTCCGCGCTCGACGGTCGCCGGCGTGAGCGCCACGCCGTCGACCACGGTGCCGTCGAAGAACGGACGGAGCCGCGCGCGCACGCGCGCGGGAAACGGCGCCGCGGTCGCCGCGAGATCGGCGCGCACGTCGTCGAAGAGCGCCGTCACAGCCGGCGTGAGCGCGTCACGAAACGCGTCGACGTAGTCGTCGAGCGTCGCCGCCGTGGAGACGCTCGCGGCGACGACGAGCGCCAGCGCGAGGGCCGCTGGCGACCGGACCCGGCGCCGAGTAGGATCGCGCCGACGCATCGAGCCAGCATGACGCGCGCGCCGGCGGGCGCAACGGGAGGTGGAGCGATGCCCTCGCGCAGTATCCGATTCGTCGTTGCGCTCGGTCTCTCGGCGTGGGCGATGCTCGCGGCGGCGCACGCCGGGGATCCGCTCACCGCCCCGTCACCTGATCATCGTGGCCGCACGATCACCGTCGTCGGCATCGGCCACGAGCGCGCGACGCCCGATCGCGCCGACCTCCGCATCGCCATCGAGCAGACGGCGCCGAGCGCCCAGGCAGCGAGCCAGCAAGCCGCGAAGGCGGCCTCGCAGGTGATCGACGCGCTCAAGAAGATCGTCGGTCCCGACGGCCGCGTCGACACCGCGAGCTACCAGCTGACGCCCGTCTACCGCAGCGACAATCGCACGCCGTCGCGAGAGCGCGGCCCGGAGATCGTCGGCTACACGGCGTTGAACCAGCTGGCGGTGCAGACGCGCCATCTGGACGCCATCGGGCCGCTGATCGACGCCGCCATCGCGGCGGGTGCCGCACGCATCGACGCGCTCAGCTTCACGATCGCCGACCCTGCGCCGGTGCAAGCGGCGGCGCTCCGGGCCGCGGGAGCCGACGCCGCGTCCCAGGCCGCAGCGATCGCCGAGTCGCTCCATGTCACCCTGAAGGCCGTCCTCGAAGCCTCGACGGAGGCGCTGGAGCGTCCGCTGCCGCAACGCTTCTCGCCGATGGTGCGCGCCGAGGCGGCGATGGCGTCGACGCCGATCGAGCCCGGCGAAGTCACGACCGACGCGCGCGTGCGCGTCACTTACGGCATCGAGTGATCGCGGGTGACGAGCCGCACCTCGACGCGCCGGTTGCGCGCGCGGCTCGCGGCGTCGTCGTTGGGCGCGATCGCGTGGTGCTCGCCGAAGCCGAGCGCAACGGTCCGCACGGCGAGCGCGGGGTCACCGCGCTGCAGCTCGCGCGCGACACTCGCCGCGCGCGCGAGTGAGAGCTCGAGGTTCGAGGGAAACTCGCGGGTGTGGATCGGCACGTCATCGGTATAGCCGGCGACCTCGATCGCGAGGTCGGGAACCGCGCTCGCGATCCGCTGCACCTCGGCGAGGAAGCCGCGGCCGCGCGGCAGCAGCTCGGCGCTTCCCGTCCGAAATCCGAGCCGCCCGCCGAACGCGAGACGCACGTCGCGATCCCCCGCGCTGACGGTCGCGGCGTCGACGTCGTCGCGGGCGGCGACGAACGCATCGAGATAGCGCGCGAGGGCCGCGACGCGCGGCGACACCGTGACGCCGGTCGAGTCCGCGACGCCGGTCGTCGGGACGCTGTCGCTCGGGTCCGCGACCTCGGTCGTCGGCACGCTGTCGGTCGGGTCCGCGACCTCGGTCGACGCGACGGCGCCGGTCGGCCGTACGGCTGCCGCTGACGGCCGCTCATCGGCGACCTCGCTCGCCTCGTCGGCGACGCTACGTGGGGGGGCGGGTGTCGTGCGATGCGCCGTTGCCTCGCCGTCCTTCGCGTCACCCGCCCACGCGTCTGCGGGTGCGTACGCAGACGGTGCCGCATCGGCGACATCGGTCCCCGAGCGCTCGGCCCTGACAGTCGTCGACGGTGCGGCGGCGACGGTCGCCGGCGGCGCCGTGGCGACGGTCGGCGGCGGCGTGTCGGCGCTCGCGGGCGCGGCCGCCGCGCTCGTCGTCTGCGATCGCGCGCCGGCGTGCGGCGCTGCCGCCCCGCACGCGGCGGCGACGAGCACGAACGCGAAGAGCTGCAAGACCAGGTCGCTGAACGTGATGAGCCAGCCCACGTCGTCGCCGTCGGTGGCCGGCGATGTGAGCGGCTCGTTCCAGTCAGGCCGCGCGTTCGGTGGCGAAGAGGTCGTCATTCCACTCGCTGCCCGAGTCGGCCGGCGCGCGCGTCGTCGACTCCTTTTCTATCGCGGCAGGACGGCCGGCGCCGACGTACGCGCGGAGCGCGCGCTCGATACGCGTCGGATACTCGCGCCGATGGAGCAGCTGCGTGCCTTCGATCACCATCTGCATGACCAGCACTCGCCGGGCGAGGTACGCCTGCAGCTTGGCGTTGAGCGGCAAGACGACCACGTTCGCTAAGACCGCACCGTAGAGCGTCGTCAGAACCGCCATGCCGAGACCGGGCCCCACGGCCGACAAATCGGCGCCGCCGAGGTGCCGCATCAAGCTCACGAGGCCGAGGAGCGTGCCGATGAGGCCGAAGGCCGGAAACAGCTTGCCGAGGGTGACGAGCACCTGCCGCGCCGCCTCGCCCTCCGCCGCCCAGCGCCGCGCCTCGCCGACCAACGATTCGCGCAGCTCCGCCTCGCTCCGCGCCTCGACGGCGAGAACGACGGCGTCGCGCAGAAACGCATCCTCGGCATGTGCGGCCGCTCGTTCCAGGGCGGGTACGCCGTCAACACGATGGACGTGTGCGAGACGCTTCAGCGTCGCGATGAGCGGCTCGAAGTCCGCGGGAGCCGCGAGCGCCTCGCCGACGAGGTCCCACACCTGGCGCAGCCGCGCGCGAGGAAAGGTCGCCCAGGTGACGCCGAGCGCGCCGCCGACGGTGATCGCGAGCGCGCTCGGGTCGAGAAGTCCCGCGCTCGCGGCCAGCGTCGCCAAGACACTCGTCACGACGAAACCGATACCGATGAGCCCGAGCCGACGCATCGAAAGCACGAAGCCGTTCATGCCGCCGTCGTAGCAGCATCGGTGCCACCGCCACGCTGCGCGTCTACGACATCGCAACCGCGCGACCCCGGCAAAATTCTCCGCTCGGGGTGATTTCTGCCGCGCCGCCGGAGCATGCCGATCGTGCTCAAATTTGCCTCGGACCGGGTCGCATCGAGAGGCAGAGGGCCGTTTGTGACCCACACGACGACGGCGGTCCTGGGGCGAGTTGCGAGCGAGACGAGGCGCGAGGGAAGCGAGCCCTCGTCAAGCGAGGACAAGCAGCGCAGGCGTAGCAGCGCTACGCCGAGCAGCGGAGCGCCCGAGCAACGAAGTATCGCGACGCAAATCGCCCCAGGACCGTGGACAGCGGCGGTGAGCAGCACTATGCTGCTCCCGCCGACGGTCACGGGAGGAGGCATCATGAGTGAGCGTGCTGGAAGTGGGCGGACGACTCATCCGAAGCCGCGGCCGGACGCGACGACGACGCGCCTTCAGCGCCTGCAATCGCGTGGTGGACAGCTCCTGCAGTGGTTTCCTGAGCTCGGGAAGACGCTGCTCCGTGAGAGTGAGCCTAGCCTCGAAGCCGTCCTGAGCCAGATCCAGACCTTGCGCGGCGAGGTCCGCAAACGCGCCGGCGAGACCGGACGCGATCTCGAGGCACGGGCCGAGCGTCTCCTCGTCGACCTCGAGCGGCAGGCGATCGAACGTCTGCAGCCGCTCCTCAGCCGAGCGAACGTCGCCTCGCAACGCGAGGCGGCAGCGCTCGAAGGCCGCGTCGTCCACCTGGAAGGACGGCTCGGCTCGCTGCTCGACGATCGCGCTGCGCTCTCGAGCCGCGTCACGACGCTCGAGCGGCAGCTCATGGAGGCGCGCTCCGACGACAGCGAGCGGATCCGCGAGCTCGATCTCCGCATCGCGGCGGCGGAAGACGTGCGGACGGACGTCGCCGAGCTGCGCGGCCAGCTCGACGCGCTCGCCAAGGAGCAACTGACGCGCAGCCTCGAGCTCGGCAAGCTGCACGATCGGCTGACGCGCCTGGAGATGCGCCTCGGCGACCTGTTGAAGGAGCACGGCGCGCACCTCGCGGAGCACGAGGACGTGAAGCGGCGCCTCGGGGCGCTGCCGGGCGACATCGAGAACGCCGCGCGGCTCGCGACCGGCGCCGCCGATCAGGCGCGGCAAGCGGCGGCGACGGCGCACACCACGGCGGAGCGTCTCACCACCCTCGCCGCGGAGCGCCTGCGCGAGCGCATCGAGCTCGAGCAGCTCGGCGAGCGCGGCCTCGAGATCGAGCGCATCATTCGCCAGGTCGAGCTGCGGATCGGCGATCTCGCGGAGCGTCACACGGGCGCGCGTGAGGAGCTCGCGACGCTCGCCGCGCGCATGGCGAAGCTCGAGCTCGTCGCGGCGCCGACGCCCGGCGCCGGCGTCGCCGTGGAGCGCAGCGAGGGGCACTGAAGGCGCGGCATCGACGGCGTGGAGAGCTCGACGTGGACGTCGTTCCGATTCCGCTCCTGTCCGACAATTACGGGTACTTGCTCGTCGGCCCCGACGGCGAGCGCGCGGCGGTCGTCGATTGCTCCGATGCGCGACCGGTCCTGCGCGAAGTCGAGCGTCGCGGGCTTCGCCTCGAGGCGATCCTCTCGACGCATCACCATTTCGACCACGTCGGCGGCAACGAGGACGTCGCCCGCGCGGTCCCCGGTGTGCGGGTCATCGGCTCGCGCGCGGACCGCGCGCGAGTCCCGGCTCTCACGGAAGCGCTCGCCGACGGTGAAAGCTTCGCAGTCGCCGGACTGCAGGGGCGGGCGTTGTACATCCCGGCGCACACGAGCGGTCATCTCGCCTACGTGTTCCCCGACGGCGAGCCGTCCGTGTTCTCCGGCGACACGCTCTTCGCCGCGGGCTGCGGCCGCCTCTTCGAGGGCTCACCGGCGCAGATGATGGCGTCGCTCGGCAAGCTCGCCGCGCTGCCGGATCCGACGCGGGTCTACTTCGGCCACGAGTACACCCTGAAGAACCTTCGCTTCGCGCATGAGTTGGAGCCGGGAAACCGCGCGATCGCGGCAAAGCTCGCGCACGTCGAGCGTCTGCGCGCCGAGGGACAGCCGACGGTGCCGTCGACGATCGCCGAGGAGAAAGCGACCAATCCGTTTCTGCGCTGGCGCAGCGCCGAGCTGCGCGCCGGCATCCGCGCGCGCTTCCCCGACGTCGTCGACGACGACGTCGCGATCTTCGCGAAGACGCGCGAGCTGAAGGACGCCTACTGACCGACCGCCGGCTGCGGCCACTGCGCCGCGCGCGCCCACGCACCGCCGGCATTCACGCGAGGTGACGATGCAGGACGACGTGCTGTTGACGGCGCGAGAGGGCGACGTCGTGACCCTCACGCTCAACCGTCCCGAGAAGCGCAACGCGATGACGATGCCGATGCTGACGGCGCTGCGCGACGCGTTCCGCGAGCTCGCCGCGGCGACGGACGTGCGCGCGGTCATCTTGACCGGCGCCGGCAAGGCGTTTTGCTCCGGACTCGATCTGAAGGAGATGGGTCTCGCGCGGCGCGACGACGGCAGCGTCGAGTACCCGGACATCGAGGACGCGCTGCACGAGCTCGAGCACTGCCCCCTGCCGACGATCGCGATGATGCAAGGCGACGCGATCGCCGGCGGCCTCGAGTTGGCGCTGCACTGCGATCTCCGCATCGCCGGCGCGAGCGCGCGGATGGGGATGCCGCTGGCGCGGATCGGGCTCGTCGTGCCGTACGCGCTGACGCAGAAGCTGCTCGACACCGTCGGCACGCCGATGACGAAGGAGCTTCTCTTCACCGGCGCGCTCCTCGACGCCGAGAGCGCGCGCCGCGCCGGCCTGGTGACGCGCATCGTCCCCGATGACGAGCTTACCGCGGCGACGCGCGCGCTCGCCGCCGAGATTGC
>VBKW01000354.1 GCA_005879405.1 Deltaproteobacteria bacterium | reverse complement strand
TTCGCGTGGCGATGGGTCGATCCCGCGCTGACGCTCGTCGTGGGCGTCTGGCTCATCGTCTGGGCGGGACGCCTTCTCCGACGGCGTGCGCTGATCGGATCGAGGGCCTGGGTTCTCGAGAAGGAGTGACCAATGTCGCACCGTAGACGACCGCTCGCCGCGGCGCTGGCGCTCAACACGGTCGCGCTCGTCGGCGAGATCGGCGCCGGCGTGCCCGCGAAGAGCCTCAGTCTCGTGATGGACGGCGTCCACAACGTCCCCGACGAGGTCGCGCTCGCGTTCCTGGTGCTCGCCTATACGTTGCGCGTCGGGTTGTCGGGACGATTTCTTCGCACCGCGAACCTGTTCAACTCGGTTGGGCTCCTCGCGGTGAGCGCGCTCATCACCTGGCAAGCGCTCGATCGACTGCGTCACCCGCAGGCGATTCTCGGCGCCATACCGCTCGTCGTCGGACTCGGCGCCGCGGCCGCCAACTGGGGCGTCGCGCGCGTGCTGCGTGAGCCCGCCCGCGAGGACGCCGCGATTCGTCTCGCGTACATGCACAACCTCGGTGACACCTTCGTCTCGCTCGCCCCCGCCGTCGCGGGCCTGCTGACGCTCGCATCCGGGAATCCGTTCGTCGATCCGCTCTTCGGACTGATCGTCGCGGCGGCCGTGATCCTGCCGACGCTGCGGGCGCTGATCGGCGATCGCGCGGAGCTGGTCTGGCCAGAGAACGTCACTTGCGGCTCGCCATCGCCCGCCGACGCCGCGCGCGTTTCGCGGTAGCGCCGATGGTGCTGTTCTTCATTGCGGCCACAACTTCTTTACCCGCATGGCTCCCCGTCTCGGCGAGTCGTACAATGCCGCGCCGACCATGCGCCGGAGGAACCCGATGACCATGTCCGTGCCCGCTCGTGATTCTGCCAAACGTCGTTCAACGCGCGCCCTCGTCGCGCTGTTCGCACTGTGCGTCCCGTCCTCGGCGGCCGCGATGCTGGGCGGCGACGCGACCTCGGTCGACGTCGATCGGGCGCAGATGGCGAGCAGTCTGACGGTCACGCCGACGGACGCGGGCGCGGTCCACGAGCTCCGCCTCGCGTCGGGCACCGTCGTCAGGGAATATGCCGCGCCGAATGGGAGCGTCTTCGCGGTAGCGTGGGAAGGCCCTTGGCTTCCGGATCTGCGGCAGCTCCTCGGCCCGTATTTCGAGCAGTACGCGAACGCGGCGCAGGCGAAGCCGAGAGCACGCGGTCCGCTCGTGATTCGCGAGCCGGGCCTCGTCGTCGAGATCGCCGGCCACATGCGCGCCTTCGTCGGCCGCGCCTACGTGCCCGAGATGGTGCCGTCGGGATTCCGCGCCGAGACGATCCGATGAGGGCGCCCGGCCGCGCGATTGTTCCGGTCGTCACGCTCGCAGCGCTGGTGTGCGTCACGGGATGCGGCTCCGGAGGTGGCGGTCATCACGGAACGACGGCCGCGCCGACGGCCACCCCCCGCGCGTCGGCGACGCCGATCCAGCCGACGCCGACCGCGATGTCGTCGAACGTGCAGCCGATCGCCGTCGACCTCGGACCGACGGGCGACTACACGAACGGCCTGTTCACGAGCGTCACGATTTGCATGCCGGGCGACGACTCGCGGTGTCAGACGATTGGCGGCGTCCTCGTCGACACCGGCTCCGTCGGGCTGCGCATTCTCTCCTCGGCCTTGTCGCTCTCGCTGCCGCAGCAGACGACGGCAAGCGGCGATCCCGCCGCCGAGTGCGTGCCGTTCCTCGACAGCCTGACCTGGGGGTCCGTGCGCGTCGCCGACGTCGAGCTCGCGGGCGAGACGGCGAGCGCGATCCCGATTCAGGTGATCGGCGATCCGCGCTTTCCGAACATCCCGGCGCGGTGCACGAGCAGCGGTTTGCCCCCCGCCGACACCGTCGGCACGCTCCGCACCAACGGCATCTTGGGCGTCGGCGTCTTTCGCGAGGATTGCGGACCGATCTGCGAATCGAACGGCGCCGAGAATCCGGGCGTGTATTACGCGTGTCCCGCGAGCGGCTGCTAACAAATCGCGCAGCCGATCGCGAGCCAGCTGCAGAATCCGGTGTGGAAACTTCCCGAGGACAACGACGGCGTCGTCATCGAGCTGCCGTCGATCCCCGCGTCGGGATCGGACGGCGTGAGCGGGTCGCTGATCCTCGGCATCGGCACGCAATCCAACAACGGACTGGGGGCCGCGAACATCGTCACGCTGAGCGCAAATGGAACCTTTACGACGCTCTTCGAGAGCCAGTCCGTCACCGTCAGCTTCATCGACAGCGGGTCGAACGGCATCTTCTTCCTGAATACCGCCCAAACGGGGCTGCCGATTTGCTCCGGGAACAAGGGCTTCTACTGCCCACCATCGCCGCAAACGATCGCGACGACCCTCCGCGGCGCACGCGCGGAGACCGTCTCCGCAACGTTCACCGCGGCGAATGCGAACGCGCTCTTCGATGGCAACCTCAATGCCGTCGCGTTCGACGACCTCGCCGGCCCGAGCCCCGGCATCTTCGACTTCGGACTGGCGTTCTTCTACGGCCGCAGAGTCTTCGCCGCGATCGAAGGCCAGACGACGCCCGCTGGCGCCGGTCCCTACGTGGTGTACTAGTGTGACAAAACCTTCGCGGCGAAAA
>VBKW01000050.1 GCA_005879405.1 Deltaproteobacteria bacterium | reverse complement strand
GCTGCTCGGCGTAGCTCCCGCTACGCCTGCGCTGCTTGTCCTCGCTTGACGAGGGCTCGCTTCCCTCGCGCCTCGTCTCGCTCGCAACTTGCCCCAGTCCCACCCGAGCAAACTGACCATTACCGCGCGGTTTGCGCCGGAGCCTCTCGCCCGGCACGATCGCGCCGATGCACTCCGAAGGGAACCTTCGGCGCGACGTTCCTGCTGCGGCTCGGCGCGAGCGAGGGGGCGCATGATCAGCGCGCGTGAGGCGCTCGTCCGGCTGCGCGACGGCAATCACCGGTTCGCGGCGAACCTGCGCAGCACCGAGGCGCTCGCGACCGCCAGCCGCCGCGCCGCGCTGACGAATCGCCAGGAGCCGTTCGCGATCGTGCTCGGCTGCTCCGACTCGCGCGTGCCGGCGGAGATCGTCTTCGACCAGGGTCTCGGCGACCTCTTCGTCATCCGTGTCGCCGGGAACATCGTCGCGCCGTCGCAGGTCGGCAGCGTCGAGTTCGCGGCCGCGCGCTTCGGGACGCGGCTCGTCGTCGTCCTCGGGCACTCGCAGTGCGGCGCGATCGTCGCGACGCTCGAGGAGCTCCGCCGACCGACCGCAAACCAGTCGCGGAACCTGCAATCGATCGTCGATCGCGTGCGGCCGTCGGTCGAGGGGCTGCTCACGACCGGCGCCCACCGCGACATCGATGCGCTGGTCGCCGAGGGCGTCCGGCTGAACATCCGCGCCTCCGCGGACCACTTGCGACACGGCTCACAGATCCTCGAGCAGCTGATCCAAGAGGACGGCCTGCTCGTCGTCGGCGCCGAGTACTCGCTCGAGACCGGCGTCGTCGATTTCTTCGACGGCGTCCCCGCCGACCCGTAGCGCGCTCCACACGTCACCCTCCGGCCATCGCGCCGACGACCATGAACGGCTCGGCGCCGGTCGCGACCGCCTCGGGAAGCGGCGCGTCGGGGGCATCGTGCGAGAGATCCTGCTCGCAGGCGAAGAAGCGCACGAACGGGCGGCGCTGCTGCGTGACGTGGTCGCGGATCGTGCCGCGCAGCACGGGGTAGCGCGCCTCGAGCGCGTCGAGCACTGTGCGTTGCGTGACAGGCCCGACGACCTCGATCTGCACCTCGCGCTCGACGCGGGCCAGCTTGCGCAGATGCGGCGGCAGGACGACGCGGATCACGGCAGCGTCTGCACCTCGACGGACAGCACGGCGGGGAGATCGCGGACGATCGCGGTCCAGCGGTCGCCGGCATCGGCCGACGCGTACACCTGCCCGCCCGTCGTGCCGAAGTAGACGCCGCACGGGTCGAGGCCGTCGACGGCCATCGCGTCCCGCAGCACGTTCACGTAGCAGTCGCGCTGCGGCAAGCCGTTCGTGAGCGCCTCCCACTCCTCGCCGCCGCTCCGGCTGCGATAGACGCGCAGCTTACCCTCGGGCGGATAGTGCTCCGAGTCGCTCTTGATCGGGACGACGTAGATCGTCTCCGGCTCGTGCGCGTGGACGTCGATCGCGAAGCCGAAGTCGCTCGGCAGATTGCCGCTCACCTCGCGCCACGACTCGCCGGCGTCGTCGCTGCGCATCACGTCCCAGTGCTTCTGCATGAAGAGCACCTGCGGCTGTGAGCGGTGCATCGCCAGACGATGCACGCAGTGGCCGACCTCGGCGTCCGGGTTGGGAATCTGCTCGGAATGGAGCCCGCGATTGATCGGCCGCCACGACGCGCCGCCGTCGTCGGTGCGAAACGCGCCCGCCGACGAGATCGCGACGAACATCCGCTTCGCGTGGCGCGGGTCGAGGATGATCGTGTGCAGGCACATCCCACCCGCGCCGGGCTGCCAACCGGGCGCGGACTCGTGGCGGCGAAGCGCCGGCAGCTCGCGCCAGGTCCGCCCGCCGTCGGTCGAGCGGAAGAGCGCCGCGTCCTCGACCCCGGCGTAGACCATGTCGGGATCGGTGAGCGACGGCTCGAGATGCCACACGCGCGCGAACGCCCACGGATGCGGCGTGCCGTCGTGCGATTGATGGGTGCCGGTCGGGCCATCGTAGGCGAACGCGTTCCCGACAGGCTCCCACGAGGCACCGCCGTCGTCGGAGCGTTGGATCAGCTGCCCGAACCAGCTCGTGCTCTGCGAGGCGTAGAGCCGATTCGGATCTGCCGGTGATCCTTTGAGGTGATACATCTCCCAGCCGCCGAAGTGCGGACCGCTCACCTCCCAGCGCTCACGCTTGCCGTCCGCGCGGAGCACGAACGCGCCCTTGCGCGTGCCGACCAGTACCCGTACGGCGCTCATCACGTCCCTCCTCTCCTCGATGACGCGCGGAGACGGCGCAAATCGACACGAGACTCACGGCCGTGTCGCCGCACGCGTGACGCTCATCACGCTCACCGGCTCGTCGAAGGGCGCCGGCGTCGTAGAGTCCTGCCGCTTCGAGCTCCGCGGTCGTCACGCTGGCGCGATACGCGCGCCGACGCCGATCGTCAAGGCGGACCGAGAGGTGCTGCCCCTTCGCGGCGTGCATCTTTTGCGCAGACCGGCCAGAAAAATGGCGCGACGCGGGAGTGACGGTGCCGCTCGTCCGCGATCTTGGACCATCGAGCAGCGCGACGCGCATGCGCTCCGCGTGATGGTATTCGCCTTGCTCCGTGGCCCCACATGCGCCTCCACGCCGCCATCGAGAATCGGACGACATGAGCACCACGCAGGCGATTCTCGGGGAGCATCCGCTCACACGCAAGATCGCGATGCTCATCCGCAAGGTCGGCCCGACCGACGCGAGCGTACTCGTCATGGGCGAGAGCGGCACGGGCAAGGAGCTCGTCGCGCGCGGCGTTCACGCGTGCTCGCCGCGCGCGCGCCGCCCTTTCATCGCCGTCAACTGCGGCGCCATCCCGCCGGAGCTCTTCGAGTCGGAGCTTTTCGGCCACGAGCGGGGCGCGTTCACCGGCGCCGTCGCGGCGCGGGCGGGGGTTTTTCAGCTCGCCTCGGGCGGCACGATCTTTCTCGACGAGATCGGCGAGCTGCCGCCCGCGATGCAGGTGAAGCTCCTGTGAGCGCGTCGTTCGGGTGAACGTCCGGGTGATCGCGGCGACGAACCGCCATCTCGAGCGCGACGTCGCGAGCGGCGCGTTTCGCGAGGACCTCTTCTACCGATTGAACGTCGTGCCGATCGTCGTGCCGCCGCTGCGCGAGCGGCGCTCGGACGTCGCGCTCCTCGTGCAGCACTTTCTCGACCGCCACAATGCCAAGCCCGGCGTGACGCGGATCTCGATCCCGGACGAGACGCTCGTTCACCTGTGGGAGTACGACTGGCCGGGCAACGTGCGCGAGCTGGAGAACGTGATCGAGCGCGTCGCGGCGCTCGCCGACGGCGAGGAGGTGACGATCGACGAGCTGCCGCTCGAGGTCCGCACCTACGTCGCCGGCCGCCGTCATCCGCCGGGGACCTTCGAGACGGAGACGATGGACCTCCAAACCGCCGTCGACCAGTTCGAGATTTCGCTCATCGAGCAGGCCCTGCAGCGCACCCGGGGCAATAGGCAGCGCGCCGCGGCGCTGCTCGGCCTGAAGCGCACGACCCTGGTCGCCAAGCTCCGCCGTCGCGACGCCCTCCACCGCCACCTCGACCCGGTCTTCGAGACGGCCGCGAATCGCCCGCCGACGAACGGCCACCGCCCGGTCGCGCTGTCGCGATCGCCGCTCTGATCCCGCAGGCAGCGTACACGCCCCGCTTCGGGCGCGCGTGCCGTCCGCGATCCGACATCCGCGATTGCGACAGCTTCGTGTCGCATTCATCGTCGAGGCCAACGACGCCGTCGAAGAGAAAGGACCGTCATGAGCGCCCTCGTCAACTATTCCGTCGCGGACGCCGTCGCCGCCGTCATCATGGACGACGGCAAGCGGAACGTGCTGTCGCTGCAAATGTTCGCGGAGCTGAGCGGCGCGCTCGACCGCGCCGAGGCGGACCGCGTCGCCGTCGTGCTGGCCGGCAGAGCCGGCACGTTCTCCGCCGGCTTCGATTTACGCACGCTCGGCGCCGGCGGCCCGGACGCCTATCGCATGGTGCGGACGGGCTTCGAGCTCGCGGAACGGATGCTCGCGTTTCCGACGCCGATCGTCGTCGCGTGCACCGGCGACGCGCGCGCGATGGGGGCGTTTCTCCTCCTCTCCGCCGACTACCGGCTCGGCGCGACCGGCGCGTATACGATCCAGGCGAACGAGGTCGCGATCGGCATCACGATGCCGTTCTTCGGCGTCGAGATCTGCCGCCAGCGCCTCACACCGGCGCATTTCCAGCGCGCCGTGATCAACGCCGAGGCCTTTCCCGCCGAGGACGCCGTGCACGCCGGCTTCTTGGATCACCTCGTGCCGGCGGCGGAGCTCCTCGACGCCGCACGTAGCACCGCCGTCGCGCTCGGCAAGCTCCCTCGTGACGCGCATGCCGCGACGAAGCTCCGGGCGCGCGCGGAGGCGTTGAAGGCGGTGCACGCCGCGATCGACGCCGACGACGCGGCGTTTCGCGGCGTCGCGTGAGCTACACCGCTCGAGCGCCGTTGCGCGCTACTTCTGCGCAGGAACGCTACTCGATGCCGACCTCGTCGACGTAGCACCACAGCCAGCGCTCGCCCGCTTCGAGCGAGCGGATCACGGGGTGGCGCGTCGCGTGAAAATGGCGCGTGGCATGCTTGTTCTTCGAGCTGTCGCAGCAGCCGACGTGCCCGCACGCGAGGCAGGCGCGCAGATGGACCCAGCCGTCGCCGAGCGCGACGCATTCGTCACACACGCGGCTCGTGGGACTCGTGTTCCCCGGATGCTCGAGATGGGGGCATGGCGCGTCGACGTGGCTCATCATCGACCTCCTGAGCGGCTCGGCCGCTGTTTGTGCCCGGCGCGCTTCGTCGCCGGCGTGACC
>VBKW01000351.1 GCA_005879405.1 Deltaproteobacteria bacterium | reverse complement strand
GACGGCGCGTCACCACGATCTCGATCTCGTCGAGCGGCGACACGCCGCGATTGCGCACGCGCGCGCTCCACGCCGGCGTCGCGCGCAGCTGCGCGAACACGGCGCGGATCAACCCCGGCTTGATATCGACCTCCCACTCGTCGAGCCACGCGTCCTCCTCGAAGTCCTCCTCCTCGAAGAGGGCCTCCGGGATCTGCGCCTCGAGCGTGAAGCGCAGGAGAAAGGTCTTCTCACGAGTCTCCATGCCGGCGCGCACGGCGCCGAGCGTTTGTCGATCCATCGCGAACGTGGGTTTCTGCCGTTGCATCGCGATCGCCGGCAGTCCAGAGTTCCGCGCGTGCGTCCCGACGCCACACGATACTCGCTCACGCGCGGCTGGCCGCTCGTCTCGGTCGCCGGGTCGGCGCTCATACTCATGGTGCTCGCACTCCTCGCCGGCTTCGGCACCGACGAGCTCGGAATCCGCCAGGTCATCCGCGCGACCGCGCGGACGTCGTTCGTCCTCTTCATGCTGGCGTTCGTCGCGTCGGCGGTGCGTCGGGCGTGGCCGAACGGCGTAACCGCGTGGTTGCTCGCGAACCGGCGCTACGTCGGCGTGTCCTTCGCCATCTCACACGTTCTGCACTTGCTCGCCATCCTCGCGCTCTACGACTGGTCGGTGCGCCGTTTCGCCGTCGAGGCCGGCGCCGCCGCGATTCTGCTCGGCGGTCTCGGCTACGCATTCGTGTTCGCGATGGCGGCGACGTCGTTCGATCGCACCGCGGCCTGGCTCGGGCCCCGCCGCTGGCGACGCCTCCACACCGCCGGCGCCTACTACCTCTGGACGATCTTCACGATCAGCTACGTCCCGCGCGCTGTCATGGAGTCGCCGGCGTACGCGCCGTTCGCGGTCGTCGCGCTCGCTACGCTCGCGCTGCGGATCGCGTACCGCCCGCGCCGCGCGGCGCGGCCGACGCTCGCTGCCGCGTAACGCCGTCGCTACGCGCCGAGTTAACCTTGATGTGTCACATCAAGGTTAACGACCGCGAGCGTTCGGTCGCACCGCTTCGAGACGCGCGCGCGCGCGACGGATCGCCGCCTCGGTGGTCGTGATACCGTCGCGAGCGGCAGCGTCGAAGACCGCGTCGAGGCGGGTCTCGATCTGTCGCACCACGTCGAGCGCCGTCGCGGCGCGGCCGGCGAAGGTCTCGAAGCCGACGATGACGGCGCCGGCGTTGACGGTGAAGTCGGGGGCGTACCAGATGCCGCGCGTCGCGAGAACGCGCCCGGCGTCGTCGCTCGCGAGCTGGTTGTTCGCGGCGCCGGCGATGCCGCGTGCGCACAGGCGGTGGGCGACGTCGCTGGTGATCACCTCCCCGACGGCGCACGGCGCGAGCACGTCGACGTCGGCGTCGAAGATCGCGTCCGCCGCCACGCGCGCCGCGCCGAGCTCGGCGGTGCAGCGCGCGGCACGCTCCGCGTCGACCTCGCTGAAGCTGACGCGTGCGCCCGCCTCCGCGAGGAGTCGCACCAGCACCATGCCGACGTCACCGACACCTTGGACGAGCACGCGTACGCCGTCGAGTGACGCGGCGCCGGCGATCCGCCGCCACACGGCGCGGATCGCGACCAAGACGCCGGTCGCGGTGCCGAGATCGAGGCCGCCCGCCGCCTCCTCCGCGAGCGCGAAGCGCGTGCGGGACTTCACCAGCGCCAGCTCGGCGACGGTCGTGCCGTAATCGCACGCGGTGATGTAGCGGCCGCCGAGGGCCTCGATGGCCTCCCCGAGCGCCGGGAAGGCCGCCTCGCGTCGCATGCCGGGCTGCCGCAGCACGACGGTCTTCCCGCCGCCGAGGTCCAGCTCGGCGCACGCGTTCTTGTAGGTCATGGCGCGCGCGAGCCGCAGGACGTCGCGCGCGCCGTCCTCCGGACTGGCGTAGCCGCGCCAGCGAATGCCGCCGGTGGCCGGCCCAAGGCGCGTGTCGTCGATCGCGATGAACGCGGTGAGACCGAGGTCGCGCCGATGCACGACGTGAAACTCCTCGGGTCGGAACTCGTCGACGATTGCCAGGAGAGAAGACGCGGCAGCCATGCGTCTCGCTAACCGGCGCGCGTCCGCAGGTCAACGCGTCGAGCGAAGGCGTGTCGAGCGAAGGCTCAGGATGCGGGCGCGAGCGCGGCGACCGTCGACGGCGGCAACGTCGGGCGGCCCAACGGCGTCGCCGGATGGCGCGCGACCGGCTCGCGCGGCAGTGTGAACTCGAACGCGGCGCCTTCGCCGTCGACGTACGGCGACATCGCGCGAATCGCACCGCCGTGGTGCTCCACCGCCAAGCGGCAGAACGTGAGCCCGAGCCCCCAGCCGCGTACCTGATCCGCCCCCTGCTCGTGCTTCTTGAAGATGTTCGGCAGTAGCGCCGGCGGAATCACCGGACCGCGGTTGCCGACGCGGGCCACGAGCCTCCCATCGGCGCCGACCTCCGTGTACAGGTCGATCGTGGTCGCCCGCGGCGCGGCGCTCACCGCGTTGTCGAGCAGGTTCAGCAGCACGCGCTCGACGAGCTGCTGGTCGCAGCGCACGATGACCCGCATCTCCCCCGACGCGACGATCTTCAGGTCTTTCGCGTGCGCCATCGCCGACGCGTCCTCGATGAGCGGCGCGCAGATCGCCGACCACGGCACGTCGTTCAGCCGCAGCGGCATCCATCCGCCCTCGAGCCGGTTCACGTCGAGGAGCGTCGTGACGAGCGTCGTGATGCTGCGGGTCGAGTGACGGATGATCGGAATCATCGCCTGAACGGAATCGGGCTCGAGCTCCAGAACCTCCAACGCCGAGGACGCCGTGTGTACCCAGTTCTTGATGTCGTGGACCGTCAAGTCGACGAGATCGTTGCGCCGGCGCTCGCTGTCCTGCAGCTGCGCGGTACGCTCGCCGACGATGCGCTCCAAGTCGCGCGCATACTCTCGCAACCGCGCGTCGGCGGCGCGCAGCAGATCCGTCTGCGTCACGATGCCGCGCAGCGCCCCTGTGTCCGACACCACCGGCAACCGCCGAATGCCGTGGCGACGGCATTCCGCGATCGCGTCGTCGACACTCGTCTGCGGCTCGACGACGACGAGCGCGCGCGCCACCATCTCGCGCACCGGCCGTGACGACCACCCGGTGGGATCGGCGGCGCACATCCGCACGACGTCACGCTCCGAGAGGACGCCCACCGGACGGTCGCCGTCCATGACGACCGCGCAGCTGATGGTGTGGTCGGCGAGCAGGCGCGCCACGTCGCCGAGCGTCGCCTCGAGTCGGACATGTTGCACGTCTTTCGTCATGTGGGGCTGCACCGACACGCCTTTAATATCGAGCCGGTCGCGGCTGAACTTGAGCGCCACGGCACGTCGCACGACATCGCGCGGGCGCGGGCGTTCTACGAGCCGCCCCTCCGTGCCCATGCTCGAAGGGGGCTCAGAGAGGCGGCTCGCGAACGCGGCGTCGATTCCGAGGAGGCACCGGTCACGAGCGCGGGCGGCCGCGTATCCCGTCCCTTCTCCGTCGTGGACGATTGTGCCATGCGTGTTCCCTCCCGACGTGAGCGGCTATCGGACGAGGGCTTGGCCCACTCAACGCGTAGGCGCGCGCCTCGCGCTCGTGCTCGCGGCGACGGTGTTCGTCGCGATCGGCGACGCGATCGCAGCGGCCGACGAAACGGTCCGCGGTTCCAGCACCGCTGCCGCCGATACGCTCGCGCGCGTGCGTGCTGCCGGCGAGCTGCGCTGGGGCGCGGACGCGCAAGGCGGTGCGCCCTACGGACGCGCTCGCACATGAGCTCGGCGTACGCGCGCGGCCGATTCAGGCGCAGTGGGAGCTTCTCCTCGAGTTGCTCGGCCGCGGCGACTTCGACGTCGCGCTGAACGGCATCGAGGCCGCGCCCGAGAAGGAGCGCGTCTGCCGTCTCTCGCGTCCATACTACGCCGCGGCGGAGCGGCTGACGGTCCGTCGCGACGATGCCGGCGCGCCGACGGATCTCGGAGCGCTCCGCGGCCGCGCCGTCGGCACGCTGCCCAGCTCGCTCGCCGAGCGCATCCTCGCGCGCGCCGGCGCCGTCGTGCGCACGTACGAGGGCGGGCAGAACGAGATCTACGCCGACCTGGCGCTCGGCCGCACCGACGCCGTGCTCCTCGACGCGCCGATCACCCGCTACTACGCCGAAATCGACCCTCGGTTTCGCGTCGTCGACGGCGCGTTCGGCGAGGTGCGGTACGCGGTCGCGATGCGTCGCGACGACGCCGCGCTCGCCGCCGCGATCGACGACGCGCTCGGGACGCTGGCTCGCCGGGGAGTCTTGCGCGGCATCTACGAGCGCTGGGGCCTCTGGAACGCGGAGACGGCGACGCTCCTCGGCGACCTCGCGCCGTCGACGAGCACCGTCGCCGAGGCATTCGAGGCGTGGCGTGCCGCGGTCGGTGCGCTGCCGCCCTTTCTCACGCGTCTACGCGAGTGGTACCCGCGCGGCCAGGCGCTGTTCGTCCGCGGCGCGCTGATGACGCTCGCGCTGTCGTTCGTCGCGATGGGACTCGCGATCCCGCTCGGCGTGCTGCTCGCGCTCGCCCGCACGTACGGCGCGTCGCCGCTGCGTTGGCTCGCGACCGGCTACATCGAGTTCATGCGCGGCACGCCGCTGCTCGTACAGCTGGTGATGCTCTATTTCGGCTTGCCGGAGCTCGGGGTGACGCTCGATCCGTTCATCGCCGGCGCGCTCGGCCTCGGCCTGAACTACGCGGCGGCCGAAGCCGAGAACTATCGCGCCGGGCTCGAGAGCGTGCCCGCGGCGCAGCTCGAGGCGGCGTGGGCGCTCAATCTTTCGACGGCGCAAGCGGTGCGCTGGGTGGTCGGTCCGCAAGCGGTCCGCGTCGCCATTCCACCGGCAACGAACGACTTCATCGCGCTCCTCAAGGACAGCTCGCTCGTGTCCCTCATCACGCTCACCGAGCTCACCAAGACCTATGTCATGCTCGCCAACGCCACCCGCGACCATCTCGGCCTCGGGCTCGTCGTCGCGCTCTGGTATCTCGCAATCGGCCTGCCCTTCGCCCGTCTCGCGCGCCGCGCCGAGCTCCGTCTGGGCCGGCACCTACGGACCGCCTGATGCTGCGCGTCCACGATCTCGAGCACGTGCGCGACGGCGCGCCACCGACGTTCAGCGGCGTGTCGTTCGAGATCGCCGCGGGCTCCGTGGCGACAATTGCGGGCGCGAGCGGCGCCGGCAAGACGACCTTGCTGCGCTGCCTCGCCGGTCTCGAGCCGTTCCAGCGCGGCACGATCGAGCTGCCGACGCTGCAGGTCGTCGCGAATGGCGACCATCGGGTGAGGCGCGGCCATGAGCGTTTGCGCGGCCACGTCGGGCTCGTGTTTCAGTCGCTCGAGCTCTTCCCGCACCTCAGCGCGCTCGCGAACTGCGTGCTGGCGCCGATGCGCGTGCACCGCGTGTCCCGCGCCGACGCCGAGCGCCGCGCGCATGCGCTGCTCGAACAGCTCGGCCTCGCGGACAAGGCGGACGCGTTTCCGGCACGGTTGTCCGGCGGGCAGCGCCAGCGCGTCGCGATCGCCCGTGCGCTCGCCATGCACCCGAGCGTGCTGCTGTACGACGAGCCGACGAGCGCGCTCGACCCGTCGCTACGCGCCGAGGTCGTCGAGACGCTGCGCCGCGTGCGCACGACCGGCGTCGCGCAGCTCGTCGTCACCCACGACGCGACGCTTGCCGACGGTCTCGCCGACGCGCGCTTCACGCTCGCCGCCGGCGCGCTCACGCCAACGGCACGTTGACGAGCGCAGCGCGACTGCAGACCCGTGTACCCGCGGCTCTCCATTCGCCCGGAACGACGGCAGCCCCAGATCCATATTCCGCCGAACGAGAATCGCCGGAGAGCGCGCGGCGCCGCTACATGTGCTTCCGGAACTCCATCTTCGCGATCGCGTTGCGGTGCACTTCGTCGGGACCGTCGGCCAGCCGCAGCGTGCGGACGTGCGCCCACGCCGACGCGAGCGGGAAGTCCTGACACACGCCGCCGCCGCCGAAGGCCTGAATGGCGTCGTCGATCACCCGCAGCGCCATGTTGGGCGCCGCGACCTTGATCATCGCGATCTCGGCGCGCGCCGCCTTGTTGCCGACCGTGTCCATCATGTAGGCGGCTTTCAAGGTCAGGAGACGGCACTGCTCGATGTCGATGCGCGCTTGGGCGACGCGCTGCTGCCAGACGTTGTGGCGCGCGATCGGGACGCCGAAGGCCTCGCGGGTGAGAAGACGCTTGCACATCGCTTCGAGCGCGCGCTCG
>VBKW01000353.1 GCA_005879405.1 Deltaproteobacteria bacterium | reverse complement strand
GCGCACGCGACGAGCGCGTCGAGCCAGCCCGCCGTGACCAGGACGTCGTTGTCGACGAAGACGACGTACGGCGTCGCGGCGCGCGCGGCGCCGAGATTGCGGGCGCGATTCGGCGTCAGGTACTCGTCGGTGCGCAGCAGCTCGAAGCCGCGCGCCGCCGCGGCGGCGCGGAGGTCGCGCGCGACTGCGGGTGGCGAGCCACCGTCGACGTAGACGAGACGCACAGGCGGCGGCGTGTGCTCGTAGATGCTCTCGAGCGACTCGCGCGCGAAGCTGAAGCGCTCGCGGGGCACGACGACGATCGTGGCTCGGCTCGGCACGTCGCGCCGTCTACTCGTGGCCGGGATCGGCATGTCGCGCCGTGTACTCGGCCAGCTCGCGATTGACAAGCAATCACGGCGCGCCGGTCTCCGGCAGTGGGGCGACTATCGCCGCGTCGCGATCACTGGCAGGCGATCGCCGGGCTGCAATCCGCGGCGCCGCCGTTGTGGCGTGCCTTGTTGCCGCCGCCGTCGATCGCGCCCGATGGCGCGTCGATGCCCATGTCGAGATTTCCGTCCGCGACGTTTTTCGCCACGGTCGTCGTCGCCGACTCGACGGTGATGCCGTCGGCGTTGCCGTCGGCGGTGTTCCCTGTGACCGTCGTCGCTCCGACCACGCTGTCGACGAAGAGGCCGTTGCCGCCGTTACCAATCGCGGTGTTCTTCGTCATCGCGTTCGCCTGCGACAACTCGTGGATCCCGAGGCCGTCGCCGCCGTTCCCGTCGGCGACGTTGCCGGCGAGCGTGACGCCGGCTCCCGACGAGCGCGTCTCGACGCCGTCCAGCAGGTTCCCGGCGACCGTCGTCTTCGAGACCGCCACCTGGTCCGCGTCGGCGCGAATGCCGTCCTGCTGGTTGCCGGCCACCGTGCTCGACTGGATCGTCGCCGTCGACGCCGCGGGAATGACGGTGATGCCGTTGGCGGCGTTCGCGGTGGACGTGATGTTCGTCAACGTCGTGTTGAGAGCCCGCACGGCGACGCCGTCGCCGCCGTTCGCGACGGCGAACGTCCCGCTGACCTTCACGTCGTGCGTGCCGTCGCCGAGCGTGAGCCCGTTGCCGCCGTTCGACACGAAAACGCTCTTCGTCACCGTGAACCCGCTGCTTCCGGAGAGTGCCGCGCCGTCGCCGAGGCTGTCACGCACCTCGACGTTGACGAGCTTCACGCCGGTGTCGGTCGCAGCATAGATCCCTTTGTCGAACCCCTGCACGATGCCGTTCTTGATCGTGACGTGGCTGTGGCCGCCGAGATCGATGCCGATGTTGCCGGCGGTGCGGTCGCCTTGCAGGCGGTGCCCGTTCAGGTCGATCGTCACGCCGTCCGCGTCGACGATCAGGCCCGGCATGCTGGCGCAGAGGGGCGAGTCGCCGCCGAGCTTGATCGACGCCCCGACGTGCATGCCGCACGTCGGCATCACCGGTCCGGATTTCGCGACGAACGCCGGCGGGCAGGTGACGGCCGGCGAGCATTGCACGAGCGACGCGTTGGCGCGCGCCGTGTTGCCTTTGCCGTCGACGGCGCCGTCGGTCGCGAGAATGCCTTGCCCATCGTTCGCGTTCGCGACGTTCTTGGCCAGGATCGCGGTCGCGTTCGCCGTCAAGATGCCGTCGCCGTCGTTGCCGACGACCGTGTTGCCCTTGATCAGCGCCGAGGCGCTGTTGGCGTCGATCGTGATGCCATCGCCAGTGTTGCCGAGCACGCGATTCTTGGTGGCTAATATGCCGTTCGATTGACTGACCTCGATGCCGATGGCGCCGTTGCCGGCGATCACGTTGCCGCTGACCGCCGCCGCCGGGACGCCGACGAGGTCGATGCCGTCGAGGTGATTGCCGATGACGGCGTTCTTCGTGAGCTTCGTGACGTCGTCGTGCGCGAACTCGTCGTCGACGACGATGCCGTCGGCGCCGTTCCCGGCGGCGGTGCTCGATTGGACGGTCATCGTCGTGCCGGAGCTCGCGCTGAGCGCCACCCCTATGAAGCCATTACGATTCGCGAGGACCTTCGTGACGGTGAGCGTCACGCCTGGGCTCGTCGCCACGCCGAGACCGTTGCCGTCGTTGCCGACGAAGGCGCTCGACGTGACCGTGCCGGTTCCGGAGTCGCAGAACATCGTGATGCCGGCGCCGGCGCTCGAGTTGTCGAGAAAGGCGGAGTGATCGATCGTCCACGAGGACACCGACGCGATCGAGACGCCGCTCTCGATACTGTCGCGGACGACGAGGTTCGACATCGTGATGTTGTCGATGCAGAGGCTGAAATAATGAATGCCGATGTCGAAATTCCGTATGGTCCCGTTCTTGATCGTGGTCCCGCTGTGCCCGTTCAGCTCGATGCCGTGATGGTTCGAGGTCTGATTGCCCGCGAGCGTGAAGCCGGCGAGGTCGATCGTGATGCCGTCGGCTCCGACGATGAGCCCGGTCCCGGTGCAGCTCTGATCGGCGGCGAAGGTCACGCTCTGCGTGATCGTCTGGCCGCAGAGTTCGTTCGCGGCGTGCGCGCGCGCGGCACACATGAGGGCGCAGCACGTGAGCAGGATGGATCGTCGGAGGTCGGTCATACGGGTTCCTCGCGCTGCGAGCGCTACGACGCCGGTACGCGAGACGCAATGGGCGGTGGCAGAACCCGGTGCTGCCCTCCTAGGACAGCAGCCGAACCGGGTCGTTGTTGACAGCACGTTTCGGTTCGTATTAATCGCGTACCCGAACCCGTCCGTCGCAGGGAAGCCGGTACGATGCCGGCGCTGCCCCGCAACTGTGAGGGGGGACGAGCGTGATCGATATGCCACTGCGCGCCGGCGAGCCGGCGCGTGGGAAGGCGATCACGCGAGTGCGATCCCCGAGCCAGGACATCTGCGGCGGACGCAGAGCCAAGAACGGCCTTCCGAGGGGGAGGGTGGCTAGCTGAGCACGCGGGTCGGCGTCCGCCGCCCCGGTTTCCCTTGCGAGGACCGGGGTCGGAGTTGTGCAAGGCGGACGAGAGACCACGGCCAGCACCCGCTACCTCGCGGCGCTCGGCTTCTCGCTCGGGTGTCACGCGGCGCTGCTGCTCGCGTTGACGCTGTTCCCGCCGGTCCGCATTCCACTCGCCAATGAGCGGGCGCTCGTCGTCGCGATCATCGACGACGCGGGGGCCGGCGACGCGAGCGGCGGCGCCGGCAAGGCCGACGCAGACACGAGCGGCGGCGCGCGGGACAGCGCGGGTCATCGGCCTGCACCCGACCTGCGCGATAAGGATCATTGCGCAGAACGGGTGCAGGCGGACGACCCGCGCTGTCCCGAGTGGCGCAACTCGGGTGCGCGCGTCGACGTGCCGTCGTCACACGCGGAAGTGCCGCCTGCGGCCGCGTCCGTTCGTGCGCATCGACGGCATCCGTCGACGCGCGTCGCCGGCGCCGATCGCGCGCGGCGGGCGCTACAGGATGCGGCGATGCGCGACGCCGCGTCGGCGGTCGACGGCGTAGCCGAGAGCGCGGATCGCAGTGCTGCGAACGCGACGACTGACGCGGGCGCGCTCACATCGCGCGACGCTTTACCAGCGGACGGCGCGGCGGTGAGCGGTGTCGACGGCGGCGTCGGGGGTGGCCGCGTGACGAGCGACGTCGCCGGCGTTACCGGCGCGGTCGCCGGTGGTGGCCGCGGTGCCGCATCGGGCGCCGGCGCGGGCGGCGGCGATCTCCGTCCATGGTGCACTCTCTGTCCGACCCCGGTTTACCCGACACGCGCGAGGCGTGAGGGATGGCAAGGGACGGTCGACGTGGATCTCCGCGTCGGCCGCGACGGCGAGGTCGAGCAGGCGAGCGTCGGGCGATCGTCCGGGTTCGCGGTGCTCGACGCCGCCGCCGTGACCGTGGCGCGCCAAAGCCGATTCCGCGTCATCGACGGCGCCGAGCGCCGCGGCCAGCTGCGGTACCGCTTCGTCCTCGAAGGGTCGGCGGATCGCCCGCTCTGACGGGCGACAGGAGGAACGATGAGACGAGAGATGAAGACCTTGGGCATGGCCGTCGTGACGCTCGCGCTCGCATGCGCAACGAGGACCGGCGCGGCGTCGGCCGCGGCGGCGTCCGCCGGAGGCACGGAGAGCGCGGCGGACGCGGATTCCGGGGCGCAGCAGGGAAGCGGCGGCGACGCGACGCCAGGCGAGCGCACGACCGCCGAGACGGAAACCGCGGTGCCCGCAAGCGCGGAGCAGGCGCCGTTCGCGACGATCGTCGTCACCGCGACGCGCACCGAGACGCGGCTCGACGAGACGACGCAGGCAGTGACGGTCATCGATCGTTCCGAGATCGAGCACCGCGACGCGCAGACGGTGCAAGAGATGCTGCGCGACGTCCCGAACGTCGACGTCGTGCAAAGCGGCTCGCGCGGGACCAATACCGAGCTTTTCCTGCGCGGCGCCGAGGCCGATCAGACGCTCGTCATGATCGACGGGGTCGAAGTGAACAGCGTGACGCTCGGGGAGTTCGACTTCTCCTCGCTCACGACCGATAACGTCGAGCGCATCGATGTGCTGCGCGGCGGCGGCGGAACGCTCTACGGCTCACAGGCGATCGGCGGCGTGATCAACATCATCACCAAGGCCGGCGCGGGCACGCCGCACGCGAGCATTCTCGGCGAGGGCGGCAACGGCGCGACGGGACACGGCGCGGTCTCCTCGGCCGGCCAAGTCGGCCGCCTCCGCTACTCGATCGCGGGCAGCTACCTCGACACGCAAGGCTTCCACGCCCACAACGACGATTACCGGAACGGCACCACGTCGCTGCGGCTCGACTACGACGTCGCGGAGAAGGCGACGGCGCGGCTCTTCTTCCGCTATACCAATGCCGACGTCGGCCTCATCAACAGCAACAACTTTCTGTCGGCGCCCGATCCGAACGCGCGCCAATCCGACGAGCTCTACCTGATCAAGGGCGAGTGGGAGCAGGAGCTGGTGCGCGACCTCGAGCTGCGGGCCGCCGGCAGCTACTCGCACCAGAACGAGCACTTCGTCGATCCGCCGGATGCCGCCGAGACGACCGACACCCGCTCGCGCATCACGAGCGGCATCGTGACCGGCGAGATCCAGCTGAACCACTACTGGCGCCAGCTCGCGATCACGACCGCCGGGCTCGAGATCGAGGAGCGGCTCGCGAACGTGCACTCGGTGACCGTCGATCCCGCGTTCAGCTTCGACGACCGCTTCGACGAGAGCCGGCGCAACGTCGCGGGCTACTTCCAGGAGCAGCTGCGGCTGCTCGACGGCGCGCTCATCGGCGTCGGCGGCGTGCGCGTCGATGGTAACGAGCAGTTCGGCACGGCGGTGAGCCCGGCGGGCTCGGTCTCGTACGCGCTGCCCGGCACCGGCGCGCGCATCCGCGGCGGCTACGCGGAAGGCTTCCGCGCCCCGACGTTCAACGAGCTCTTCTTCCCAGGTTTCGGCAACCCGAATCTCGACGCGGAGACGAGCCGGGAGTACGACTTCGGCGTGCTGCAGACGCTCTGGCACGAGCGCGTGAACCTCGACCTCTCGTTCTTCGATCGCGTCACCCACAACCTGATCGAGGGCCAGCCGCAACCGGACGGCACGTTCCTCGCCGAGAACGTCGGCACCGTGCACGTGCGCGGCGTCGAGTTTGCGCCGCGCGTGCTCGTCTGGCGCGATCCCGACGTGACGATCGCCGCCTCGTACGCGCGGCTCTTCCGCGTCGACACCCCGCCGCTGCTGCGCCGTCCGAAGCACCGCGGCTCCGTCGTCGTGAACGTCGCCGGGCGCGACCTCGGCCGGCCGCGGACGCGCTACGACGTGAACCTCGCCGTCCACGTCGTCGGCGATCGGCAAGACGTGAACCCGGCGCACGGCTTCGCGTTCGACGAGAACCCGGCGTACACCAAGGTCGACCTCGCGACGTCGTACACGTTCGAGGACCTGCTTCCGCACTCCGCCGAGCTCACGGTCTTCGCGAAGATCGAGAACCTGCTCGACGAGCACTACGACGAGGCGCTCGGCTTCCGCGCGCCACCGATCAATTTCCTCGCGGGGGTCCGTGCCGCGTTCTGACGAGAGCGGCGACGCGCGCGATCGGCGTGACGCGCACCGGCCTGCCGGCGCGGAGCGGCAGGCGGAACGTGCGACACCGCCATGCGCGGTGCTGATCGCGGCGCCGGCGAGCGGCAGCGGCAAGACGACCGTCGCGCTGGCGCTGATCGCGGCGGCGCGCCGGCGCGGCCTCGTCGTGCAGCCCTTCAAGGTCGGGCCCGACTTCATCGATCCCGGCCATCACACGCGCCTCGCCGGCCGCCCGACACGCACGCTCGACGGCTGGATGCTCGGCGCCGATCCGTGTCGTGCCAGCTTCGCCGCCGCGACCGCCGACGCCGACGTCGCGATCGTCGAAGGCATGATGGGTCTCTTCGACGGCTGCTCGCCCGAGAGCGACGCCGGCAGCACGGCGGAGATCGCAAAGTGGCTCGGGTTGCCAGTCGTGCTCGTGATCGACGCCGGTGCGATGGCGCGCAGCGCGGCCGCCGTCGTGCGGGGGTTTCGCGACTTCGATCCCGATGTCGCGATCGCCGGCGTCGTCTTCAATAGAATCGGCGGCGCCGGGCACCTCGCGCTTCTGCGCAGCGCGCTTGCCGCCGCCGATCTGCCGCCCTGCCTCGGCGGTCTGCCGCTCGATCCGGCATTGACGCTGCCCGAGCGCCACCTCGGTCTCTTCACCGCGCCCGAGGTGCCGCTGGCGGCCGACATGCTCGCCGACGCCGCCGAGCGCCACCTCGCCGTGGATGCGCTTCTGCGCGGCGCGGCGGAATGTACGGAAAAAGCGCGTGGCGGCGACGGTACACCGGGGGTCGCGAAGCGAAGCCGAGCGGAGGGAGGCCCGCGAATTCACGTCGCTGGCCGGCGCCCACGCGCCCTCGCTCGACGAGGGTCGGAGCACGGCGCGCGTAGCGCGCCGTGCGCACGGGGGCGAACAGCGATAGCCGTCGCGCGCGACGCGGCGTTCTCCTTTTACTATCCCGAGAACCTCGACCTGCTCGCCGCCGCGGGCGCGACGCTCGTCGAGTTCAGCCCGCTGCGCGACGCCTGTCTCCCGCCCGGCACGTGCGGCGTCTACCTCGGCGGCGGCTACCCCGAGGTGCACGCGGCTGCGCTCGCGGCGAACACGCGGCTCCTCGCGGCGCTGCGTGCGTTCGCGGCGGGCGGCGGCCTCGTCTACGCGGAGTGCGGCGGTCTCATGCTCCTCGCCGACGCGCTCGAGGACGAGCACGCCACCGTGCACCCGATGGCCGGCGTGCTGCCGCTGCGGACGCGGATGCTGCCGCAGCGGCTCGCGATCGGATACCGCGAGGTGCGCGTCGCGTGCGACTTCCTGCCGCCCGTCGTCGCCCGCGGCCACGAGTTCCACCGCTCGATGCTCGACGACGCGAGCGTGCCGGCGTCGCTCGCGCGCGCGTACGTCGTCACGGATCCGACGACGGGCGCGCAGACGTACGAGGGATTCGTCCTGCGGCGGACGCTCGCGAGCTACGTGCACCTGCACTTCGGCAGCGCCCCCGCGCTCGCCGATGGGCTGGTCGCCGCGGCGCGCGCGGCCGCGGCGGAGCTCGGGGCGGCGGACGACGCGGGCGAGGCCGGGTGAGCCCCGTGGACCAAGCGGGCGAGGCCGGGTGAGGGCAGCGCTTCTCGCGGTCGTCCTCGTGGCGACGCAGCTCGTCGCCACGGCGTACCCGGCGGCCGCGGCGCCGGCGCCGGGCCGCGCACCCGCGCGCATCGTCTCCCTCGCGCCGTCCGTGACCGAGACGCTCTTCGCGCTCGGCGTCGGACCGCGCGTCGTCGCGGTCTCGGACTATTGCGACTACCCGCCGGAGGCGCGGCGGCTGCCGAAGATCGGCTCCTTTCTCGATCCGAGCGTCGAGGCGATCGTCGCGCAGCGGCCGGACGTCGTGATCGGGGTGCCGAGCCCGGGGAACCACTCGGCGGTGGAGACGCTGCAGAATCTCGGGATCCGCGTCGCCGTGTCGGATCCCGAGCACCTCGCCGACCTCGCGCCGGTGACGCGCATGATCGCGGCGGCGGCCGGCGTGCCTGAGGCCGGCGAGCGTCTCATCGCGGAGATCGACCGCGGCATGGACGCCGTGCGGGCGCGGGTCGCGACGCAGCCGCCACGACGCGTGCTGATGGCGATCGGCCAGGACCCGCTCGTCGCCGTCGGCGACACGAGCTTCCTCGGCGAGCTCATCGTCGCCGCGCGCGGCATCAACGTCGCGCCGCCGGGGAACCCGTGGCCGCACGTGAACGTCGAGTACGTGGTCGCCCGCGATCCCGAGGTGATCATCGACAGCAGCATGGGGACGGAGGAGGGGAGCGCGGCGGCGCGCTTCTGGGAGCGGCTGCCGTCGATCGCGGCGGTGCGCGAGCACCGGGTGTACGCGTTCCGCGACTACCGCGCGCTGCGGCCCGGACCGCGCCTGCCCGCGGCGTTCGAGAACCTCGCACGCCTGATTCATCCCGAAGCATGGCGATAGCCCACCTCACCGGCCGGCGCCTCGCGCGCGTGCACGGGCTCCTCGCGCTCGCGCTCGCGGCGACGATCGTCGCCGCCGCGACGATCGGGCCCGTCCACCTCGATTGGCGGCGCGCGCTCGACCCGTCGCTCGGAAGCGCCGACGCGGTGATCCTCTTTCGCACCCGCGTGCCGCGTGTGCTGCTCGCCGCAGTCGTCGGCGGCGCGCTCGCGACCGCCGGCGCCGCGCTGCAGGCGCTCTTGCGCAATCCGCTCGCCGATCCGCACCTTCTCGGCGTGTCGAGCGGCGCCGCGCTGGCGGGTGTCTGCGCGATCGTGCTCCAACCGGTGTTCCTCGGGCGCACCGTCGTCGTTCCCGCGGCGGCGTTCGGCGGCGCGCTCGCGAGCATGGCGATCGTCGTCGGCGCGTCGCGCGTCGGCGGCCGCCTCGACTCGTACACGCTGCTCCTCGTCGGCGTCATCTACAACGCGTTCGCCGGCGCGCTCCTCATGTTCATCAACTCCGTCGTCGACTTCTACCAGGCGCACGGGGTGCTCTTCTGGCTCATGGGGAGTCTGAGCGGCGGCGACTACTCGGTCGTCGCGGCGCTCGCGCTCTACACGCTCGTCGGCCTCGGGGCGCTCGTCGTCCGCGCGCGCGATCTCGATTGCCTGAGCCTCGGCGACGACCGTGCGGCGGAGCTCGGCGTCGACGTCGAGCGGGCGCGGCTCGTCGTCTTCGTCGCGGCGTCGCTCCTCGTCGGCGCCGTGGTATCCGTGAGCGGGATGATCGGGTTCGTCGGCCTGATCGTGCCGCACCTCGTGCGCATGCTGATCGGGGGCGATCACCGGCTGCTCCTGCCCGCGAGCTACCTCGGCGGCGCGATCTTCCTCGTCTGCGCCGACACGATCGCGCGCACCGCGCTCGGCGGCAGCGAGATCCCCGTCGGCGTCGTGACCGCGCTCTGCGGCGCGCCGTTCTTCACGTATCTGTTGCGCCGCGAGCGCCGGAGAACGGGATGACGACGACCGCGCTGCTCGAGGCCGAGCACGTGAGCTTCGCGTACGGCGGCCGGCGGGCGATCGCCGACGTTGCGCTCGCCGTCGACGAGGGCGAGATGCTGGCGATCGCGGGACCGAACGGATCCGGCAAATCGACGCTGCTCGGGCTCCTCGCCGGGACGCGCCGGCCGTCGGCGGGGAGCGTCCGGCTCGGCGGCCGGAATCTCCGCGACTACGACCGCCGCGCGCTCGCGCGGGCGATCGCCGTCGTGCCGCAAGAGACCGGGATTGCCTTCCCGTATCGCGTCGCCGAGATGGTGCTGATCGGCCGCGCACCGCACCTCCACGGCATCGGCCTCGAGCGCCCGCACGACGTCGCCGCCGCCGAGCGCGCGATGGAGCGTACCGGCGTGCTCGCGCTCGCCGACCGCCCCCTCACCGAGCTCTCCGGCGGCGAGCGCCAGCGCGTCATCGTCGCGCGCGCGCTCGCGCAAGAGCCGCGCGTCCTCCTGCTCGACGAGCCGACGACGTTCCTCGACCTACGCCACGCGATCGAGATCCTCGATCTGGTCGTCGACCTGAATCGCCGCGAACGCCTCACCGTCGTCGCCGTACTCCACGATCTGACGGTCGCCGCGATGTACTTCCCGCGCCTCGTCTTTCTGCGCGACGGCCGGCTCGCGGTGGACGGCGCGCCCGCGACCGTCGTGACCGAGGCGGTGATCCGCGACGTGTTCGACGTCGACGTCGAGGTGCGGACGAGCGCCGACGGCGTGCCGACGGTGCGGCCGCGCGGTCGCAGCCGATAGGAAGATCGCGCCGGGCGGGGGGCTCAGCGCAGTCCGTACGCCGTAAGCCGATTCTGTCCGCCGACGTACACCTTCCCGTTCGCGACGGTCGGAACCGCAAACTTGGCCGCCCTCCCGGCGGCGTCGCGGCGGATTTGGTCGCTCGCGTAGAGCGTCTGTGAGATGTCGGCGGCCGCGTACGCATGCAGGACGGCCGGTCGATGGTTGGCGTAGCCGTCGGTCTGAATCGCCCAGACGATGCCGCCGGTGGCGTCGTTCGCCGAGATCGACAGGCTCGCGCCTGGGAAGCCGAAGAAGTCCCCGGACTGTGCGACCGGCGTCGTCGAGAGGAGGCCGCTCGAAAGCGCGAACGCCTTCACGAAGTCGGCCCTGCCCGAGTAGAAGACGGTACCGTTCCAGTACGCAGGCATCGTGAAGGTTCCCTCGGCGATTGCGCCCGGCAGGGACTGGACGATCTGGCTGTCGCTGCCCGCGTGAAACTGGCCCATCTGATCGCGGTCGACGACGTAGATCGTGCCGTCCTTGCCGGACGCGAGGGCGAGGTGCGGATGCAAGCCGGGCTGATCCGGCAGGAGCAGCGGCGCGGTCGAGCCGAAGTCCTGGTCGGCGGCGTCGAGGTCGCTCTGGTTGAACGGGGTGAAATAGTCGGCGACCGAGAGTCCGCCCGTCGTCTGCAGCTTGAGCAGGCTGTCTCCGTAGTCGCTGCCGCCGTCCTGCGCGTCGAAGGTGCCGTTTCCCGTCGCGACGTAAAGGTTGCCGGCGTCGTCGGCGGCCGGCGCGCCGCCGCTCTGCCAGACACCGCCGAGGCCGCCGTCGGGGGTGGTCACGAACGCAGAGACGCGGCTCAGCGTGGAGGCGTCATAGCCGATGATCCAGCCGTGATACGGCCCGATGTCGCAATGCGAAGCCGAGCCGATGTAGACGACGCCGTTCACGAGCGCGAGCGCGGAGCGCTGGTGCTGGCGGAGCGGATCGAAGGCGATCATGCCGCCGACGCTGCCGTCGCCGCTGCCCGGCACGCTCGCGGTGATCGCGACGGGCCCCCCGAGCTTCTCGGCGCCGGTCGCGAGATCGAGGGCGTGCAGCCGTTGCACGAAGTTGCCCTTGCCGCGCTCCTTGGTCTTGGCGACGACGTAGAGCGTGCCACTGGCGCGATCGATGACGGGTGTCGATGTGACGCCGATCTTCGGCACGAGGTCGTTGCAGCCGACCTCGCGCCACGTCACCGCACGGCCGCCGCTTCTCGGGACGATCAGCCGCTGCCTCCACAACGCCCGCGTCACGGCGCCGCTGGCGTCGAACGCGTAGACGGTGTCGTTCTCGGTGGCGACGAAGACGACGTCGAACGTTCCCTTGCCGGGGATGTCGAGGCCGGTGACGATCAACGGCTGCGCATAGACGAATCCGTCGACGATGCGCGTGAAAACGCGTCCGAACGTCGACGGGCTCACCGTCGCCGGGGTGAGAAGGGTCTCGAAGAGATTCTGCCCCGTCCGCGCCAGGTCGTTGTGGTAGGTGAGGACGTCGACCGGCGTCGCGGCAGCGATGCCGACCCCCAGCAGTCCGACGGCGATCGCGGCCGCAAGCAGGTTTCGTCCGGTGCGGACCATCTACAAGCCGTTCCCACGATGCCGCGACTCACTCGCGGAGGCAACCCGGGAGAGGCGCGGGGCGTTTGCCGCACCCGACGTGCGCAAGAGGGCAGGTTTGCGCACCCACGGGTGCAGCAGACGCCCCGCGCCTCTCCCGGGTTGCCTCCGCGAGTGAGTCGCCGCATCGCGGGACGTTTCATCGGGGCCGAATCGAGGCGCACGCCTCCGGACGCGGCGACTCGCTCGCCGACTTCGCGCTTTCCCGTACTGAGTCGATCGCCGTCGACGTTCGAGATACGCTCACCCGCGCTGCGGCGACGTACAATCCGCGCACACCGCCCGCCGCGAAGCGCTCGCCGCGACTGGATTTGAAGACGCCGCCTCCGTGGGCAAGCCTGCGAGCTGATTTGATTTCTCCGCCAGGATGCGGTTACATACGATGTTGATCTCGAACCACGTCCAGGCACGCACGGGCACATCCGCCCACTCAACGAGATCGGCTGACTGACGATGTATTTCGATTTTGCCAACGTCCTGGTCTTCTTGCTTCTGGGGCTCTTCCTCTCGGCGATGATGCTCGGGCTGGGGCGGCTCTTGCGGCCGTCGAATCCGCTCGTGCCGAAGCTCGGCACCTATGAGTGCGGCGAGCCGCCGACGGGCAGCGCCTGGATCAACTTCAACATCCGCTTTTACCTGGTGGCGCTGATCTTCGTGATCTTCGACGTCGAAATCGCGTTCATGTATCCGGTGGTGGCGGTGTTCCGCGACTGGCTCTTGAGCGGCCGCGGCCCGACGGCGCTCGCCGAGATGCTGCTCTTCATCGGCGTCCTGGCGCTCGGTCTCGTGTACGTGTGGGTGAAACGCGACCTCGAGTGGATCAAGCGATTGCCCGCCGAGCAGACGCAGGATCTTTCGAAGGCGGCGTGACCGCGAAGGAGCTCTCGTGTCCCTGTTGAACACCATGCCCGAGTTCACCGTCACGACGAAGATCGACGAGATGTTGAACTGGACCCGCAAATCGTCGCTCTGGTACATGCTCTTCGGTCTCGCCTGCTGCGCGATCGAGATGATGCAGACCGGCGGTCCCCGCTCCGATCTCGATCGCTTCGGCGCGGTGCCGCGCGCGACGCCGCGCCAGTCCGACCTCATGATCATCGCCGGCACGCTCACCTTGAAGATGGCGCTTCGGACCAAGGTCCTCTACGACCAGATGCCCGATCCGAAGTACGTCATCTCGATGGGCAGCTGCTCGAACTGCGGCGGTCTCTTCCAGCTCGCCTACTCGGTGTGCGACGGCGTCGACAAGGTGATTCCGGTCGACGTCTACGTGCCCGGCTGCCCGCCGCGCCCCGAGTCGCTGACCGAGGGGCTGCTCAAGCTGCAAGAGAAGATGATGCAGGAGAAGTGGCTGGTGCGGCGCGGCGAGGACGAGTCCGTCGCCGCCCAGGCCTAGCGCGTCGTCGATGGACGCCGCGGCGATTTTCGAGCGACTTCAGGCGCGCTTCGGCGACGCCGTCGTGACGTTCGATAGCGGCGGCGAGCCGGCGGTGCGCGTCAACCCGTCGGCGATCTTCCAGGTGTGCGAGTATCTGAAGACGGATCCGGCGCTCGGGTTCGACTGCCTCTCCAATCAGTCCGGCGTCGACTACCCGAAGCGCAACGACATCGAGGTCGTCTATCATCTCTACTCGTACCGCGTGCGCCACGCGTGCGTGCTGAAGGTGAGCGTCGCGCGCGACAATCCCACGATGCCGAGCGTCTGGCGGGTGTGGAAGACTGCGATCTGGCAGGAGCGCGAGATCTTCGATCTCCTCGGCGTCGTCTTCGAGGGCCATCCCGATCTGCGCCGCATCCTCCTGCCGGAGGACTGGGTCGGCCATCCGCTGCGCAAGGACTTCGTCGAGCCGACGGAGTACCACGGCATCAGCACCAAACGGGAAAGCATGCTCTGAGGTGAGGCGATGAGTCTCGGAGGATACGACGTCGAGGTGCAGCGGCCGGGCGGGCTCGCGACCGAGGAGATGACGCTCAACATGGGGCCGCAGCACCCGAGCACGCACGGGGTGCTGCGCTTCATCGTCAAGGCCGACGGCGAGGTGATGCGCGAGGCGATCCCCGACGTCGGGTATCTCCACCGCTCGATCGAGAAGATCGCCGAGAAGGTCGGCTACCACGGCTTCATGCCGTACACCGACCGCGTCGACTACGTCGCCGCGATGCCGTGCAACCAGGGCTGGGGCATGGTGTGCGAGAAGCTCGCCGGCATCGAGGTGCCGCGCCGTGCCGAGTACTGCCGCGTGATCGCGGTCGAGCTGAACCGCATCGCCAGCCATCTGCTCTCGGTCGGCAGCATGGGGATGGACATCGGCGCGTACACGCCGTTCACCCACGCGCTCCGCGAGCGCGAGTACATCAACGACCTCCTCGAGGAGCTCTGCGGCGCCCGCCTGACCTTCAACTACATGCGGATCGGCGGCGTCGCGTGGGATCTGCCGCCCGACTGGGTGCCGAAGGCCGTCGCCTTCCTCGACCGCTTCGAGCCGCTGATCGACGAGTACAACGCGCTCATCTCCTACAACAAGATCTACGTCGAGCGGCTGGCGAACGTCGCGGTGATCAGCGCCGCGGAGGCGATCGACTACAACCTGGTCGGCCCGAACCTGCGCGGGTCCGGCGTCAAGTACGACGTGCGCAAGGACATGCCGTACTCCGTCTATCCCGAGTTCGAATTCGACGTCCCGATCGGCACCGGCGAGGTCGGCACCGTCGGCGACTGTTTCGACCGCTACATCGTCCGCATCCGCGAGATGAATCAGTCGTGCCGCATCCTCCGCCAAGCCCTCGCTGGCGTCCCGGAAGGGCCGGTGCTCACGAAGGTGCCGCGGAAGTTCAAGCCGCCGGTCGGCGACGCCTACATCCGCCTCGAGAGCGCGCGCGGCGACATGGGCTGGTACTGCGTGAGCGACGGCAGCGAGTACCCGTATCGCGTCAAGATCCGCACCGGCTCCTTCACCGCGACCAGCATCATCGACAAGGTGAGCCGCGGCGTCATGCTCGCCGATCTGATCGCGATCGTCGCCAGCTTCGACCTCGTCGCGCCGGAGATCGATCGATGAAGCAGCTGGTATTGCAGCTGACCGGGGAGGGCGGTCTTCTCGCCGGCGTGCCGTACCCGCTCGCCGCGGCGCTGGCGATGCTCCTCTTCGGCGCGATCGTCGTCTTCGTGTTCGTCCTGCCCGTGGCAGGGGTGACCAGCTGGCTCGAGCGCCGCGTCTGGGCGCGCATCCAGTCGCGCGTCGGGCCGAATCGCGTCGGGCCGCAGGGGTTCCTGCAGTGGCTCGCCGACGGCATCAAGAACATGCTGAAGGAAGACATCATCCCGACGGCGGCCGATCGCATCCTCTTCTCGATCGCGCCGTACCTCGTGGTGATCGGCTTCATCGCCACGTTCGCCGTGATTCCGTTCAGCTCGGCGCTCGTGATCGCCGACCTGAACATCGGGATCCTCTACGTGACGGCCGTGACGGGGCTCGTCGTCGTCGGCGTACTCATGGCCGGCTGGGCGTCCAACAACAAATGGTCGCTGCTCGGCGGCATCCGCTCGGCGGCGCAGATCGTGAGCTACGAGATCCCGGCGGCGCTCTCGATCTTCCCGATCGTGCTGCTCACCGGCACGCTCAGCATGCAGGGCATCATCCAGGCGCAAGGCTGGGCGCCGTGGCACTGGTTCCTCTTCCACAACCCGTTCACGTTCACGGCGTTCTTCATCTTCTTCGTCGCCGCCCTCGCCGAGGGAAACCGCACGCCGTTCGATCTGCCGGAGGCGGAGTCGGAGCTCGTCGCCGGCTTCTGCACCGAGTACAGCGGCATGCGCTACCTGCTTTTCTTCTTGGCGGAGTGGGGCAACCTCTACGTTATCGGCGCGATCGTGACGACGCTCTTCCTCGGCGGCTGGCAGGTGCCGCACGTGACCGACAACCCCTTCGTCCTCGCGGTGCTGCAGTTCGGCGTCTTCTTCCTCAAGTCGTATTTCTGGGTGTTCATCGCGATGTGGGTGCGGGCGACGTTGCCGCGTGTCCGGGTCGACCAGCTGATGTCGCTCTGCTGGCTCTACATGGTGCCGATCGCGATCGTGAACCTCGTCGGCACGGCGATCTGGATGATGGTCGTCCCGGCGGGGCTCGACCGCGTCGTGCAGATGCTCATGACGCTTGGCGGCGCCGCGATCGTCGTCGGCTTCTTCGGCCGCGTGCGCTTCCATCTCCGCCGCGCCAAGCTGCGCGACGTCGATTACTACTACAATCCCATCATTTGAGGCCGGGGTGCGGCTTCAGGAGTAACGCTTGGGCTATTTCCGAAACATAAAAGAAACCGTCGCGACGATCTTCGAGGGGATGTCCGTCACCTTCTCGCATTTCATGCGTCGGCCCTACACCGTCCAGTACCCGGACCGGGTGCCGATCCGCATTCAGGACACGCTGCCGTTCCGCTATCGCGGCATCCTCGAGGTCGACCTCGAGATCTGCACCGGGTGCCTCGCCTGCGAGCGCGCCTGCCCCATCGACTGCATCGTCATCGACGCGGTGAAGGACAAAGACACGCGGCAGATGGTGCTGAAGCGCTTCGACATCGACATCGCGAAGTGCATGTACTGCGGCCTCTGCAGCGAGCCGTGTCCGACGGGCTCGATCCACCACACCTCGGAGTTCGAGGGCGCCGACTACTCGCTCGAGAGCATGCTGCGCCGCTTCGTGAAGACGCCCGTCGTCGCCTACAAGCCGAAGAAGGGTCCCGAGACCGATCCCGAGGTCGCGCCGATCCTCGACCGCGGCATGGCGTACCTGACCGATTTCGCCGCCGGCGGCGAGGAGTAGTTAGATCGTCTACAGCTTCAGGGACCCTGTCGCCGACCAGACCGGCCCCGTCGACGTGACCAGCCTGTTCGTGATCTTCGACCTGCGGGTCAGCACGGTCGATCCGGCGATCGATGCGTGTCCCTGAACCGCGTCGCCCGTGTCATCCGGCGCGCGGCGTCGCGTCTCAGGGTGAGGTGAGCGCGGACGACGCAGCACCGACGCTGGCGACGCGATCGCGCCGGCGGCCGTTCACGTCGAGCACGGCTGCGAACGCTGCGGCGCGCGTGAGCTCTCGGCGCAGGTCTTCTTGCGCGTCGTGGGGTAGGTCCGATTGCCGTGCCAGCTTCGTCTCGACGGCCTCCGCGTAGCGGAGCTCGATGTCCGCGTCCCAACGAAACGCCTCGAGATAGGTGCGCGCTGCGGCGATGATGCGATCGGAATCGCCGAGACGTTCGGCGAGATCGCTGATCCGGCGCATCGCCTGCGCGCGCGCATGCAGCGAGGGGGTGCGCGGGGCGAAAAAGAGTTGCGAGCTCTGCCGCCGCCGCGCCAGACGCTTGAGCGTCTCGAGCATGCTCTCGTGCGGGTCCATCTCCTCGTTCGGGGCGTCCGTGAGCTCGACGACATGGCCGTATTCGGCGATCGCCGACTCGAGCGCGTTCGTACGCTCGAAGGCGCGCCCGAGCACGGAAGGGAAACGCCGGTCGTCGGCGAGGCTGCCGAGGTGCGCGACGGCGCCCTCCATGTCGTCGGCGCGATACTTGAGCAGGCCGAGCAAGCTCTCGAGGTCGGGATGCAGCTTCAATGATCCGTCTTTGGCCCGGTCCTCGAGAAAGCGTTGCAGCGTGTCGTAGCGGCCGAGCTCGAGATTCAGCACCGCGATCTCGCGTAGCGGCTCGTCGCTGTCGAAATCATAGCGGGTGAACGCCAGGCCGCTCTCCGCAGCGGCGCCGAGAGCGTCGGCGCGGAAGAGCTCCGCGCGGCGCGCGTGCGCCCAGCGGGGACGAACCGCGACGTGTGCGACGTCGAAGAAGAGGTCGGGAGCCGCTTCGACGGACGTCTGAAGATGGGCGAGCGCCCGACGCAGATCCACGGGATCGGAAGACTGGTGGTACTGGTAGTGCAAGTCGTGGTGCAGGTACGCGCGCGTCCAGCGCTCGAGATCGCTGCGGAGCTCGCGCGGCAGCGTGGCGAACCGGCTCGGCGGCAGGACGACCCCGATGACCGCGAACTCACCGCGCCATTTCGGGAGAAACTCGTCGATCGGCTGGTCGATCCAGATCTGCTCGGTCGCAACGTCATACGTGACCAGGCTCTGCAGCGCGTCGTCGTAGCCGATGACGACGAGGACGTGATGGGGAACGTAGACGAGGAGCGGCAGATCCTGATCGAGGAAACGGCGGATGTTGTCGATGCTCGCGAGCGGCATGAGCCATTGCTCGAGGCCGTTCGTTTGGACGTACCACGACGCGTCGCTGACGGTCGTTCCGACGTCCATCATCGTGACGTCGCGGCCGATTTGGCGTGCGGTGAGCGGCACGCCCCAGTAGCGGATCACGAGCGCGAGCGAGTTGGGCATGCAGTAGGCGGATTTGAACTCCGTGCGTGTCGTGATCTCGGGGACGATGTGCCGGCGGGCGTCCGGCTTCGCGCGGTCGAGCGCCGTCAGAAACCGCTGCGCGCGCGCGACGAGGTCCGGCCGCTTCGTGTACGTCGTGACGATGTTGGCGAATGCGGCGCGGGTCGCGTCGGCGTCGCCCTCGCCGCGGTGGAGCATCGCCAATCGGTACTGCAGGTGGGCGCTCGCGGCGTCGTCGGGTCGTTGCGCGATCCCACGCTCGTACAGCGCACGTGCCGCAGCGAGGCGTCCTTGCTTCTCGAGCAGCTCGCCGCCGAGGAGGAGATCGTACCCGATCCGTCCGGAGTAGATCGCGAGGCTCACCATTCCCGCCGCCACGGTGATCGTGAGGCCCGTCAGCAGTCGGACCCGCGCCGCGAGCGGTTGTGCCGNNGGTTCCCCTCGCGAGCGCCGCGACGCATGCGGCTCCCAACGTCATTACGCTCGCGAGTGCGCTCGTGGCGAGAGCCGAGGGCGACGCTGCCAGCTGTAGCGCTTGGCCTTGAAACGCGGGGATCGGGATCACGAGCGTTCCGAGGAGATCCGCGACGAGAAAGCCGAGCACCGCGCCGGTGATCGCCCAGCCGTACGCCGAAGGCCCGCGCCCCTCCGGTCGAGCCGCAAGGGAACCGCCGAGCACGAATCCCACCGGCGCCAGTCCCACCGCGACCCCGATCACCGCGGCGATGACGGAGAAGCGGCTCGCGATCGACGGGAAGAGCGTGCTCACCCACGTGTCGAGCGCGAGCAGATACAAGACGCCCGCGCCGGCGCCCACGTAGAGCATGACGAGCGCGCTCCCGAGGGCATTCCAGAGGATGTGCCCGACCGTCGCGCGCGGCTCTTCCGGTGCGACGGCCTCGGGCTCGGTGCGGCGTAACATCCCGGCGAAGACGAGGCCCGCGGCGACGTTCCCGGCGGCGAAGAGCGCCGCCACCGGCTGCGACGGGAGCCGCAGCATCGCGATTGCGACGAGCCACACCGCGCCACCGACGCCGCCGGCGAGCGCCACCCAGCGACTCGCGCCGGTGCGCTCGCGTGACCGCAGCCCGACCGACGTGACGAGGGCGCCGCCGACGACCGACGTCGCAATGGATGCGGCCAGCGCGTGCCACGGACGAATCCGGACTCGACGTCTCGCCATCACGGCGTCCCGTGCTGCTCGAGGCGCGTGTGGGCCAGCGTACGATCGCCGCTGTCGACGGACGTGAGCTCGACCCACGGCCATTCCTTGCGCGCCGCAGCCATGTCGCCGCGCGCCTCGAGGGCGCGCGCGAGCGCCGAACGCAGATCCGCGTCGCCGAGGTGCTTGTCGAGGGCGGCCCGCAGGAGGGTCATCGCCCGCTCGGGCTCCGCGAGCGCGAGCGCCGTGCGCCCTTCGAGACCCAGCAAGCGTCCCTCGTCGGCGCCGCCGTGCTCGCGTACGCATGCGAGCACCGCGCGCGCCTCCGCGGCGCGGCCGAGCCCGAGGAGCGTCTCGGCCAAATGCATCCGATACGTCTTGTCGTCCAGCTGCAGCGCGGCGAGCCGCTCGTACACGTCCGCCAGCGTGTCGCTCGGCTCGTCGACCTGGTACGTCTCGGCGAGTCCGGTGAGATACGGAACGTCCTCCGGATAGCGGCGCGTGAGGACGTCGTACGCGGTTGCACGGACGGTGCGATCGGCGGGATCGTACGGATCGAGGAGCGCCGCGAGACGCGCCAGCACCGGCGACGGCAGATCGGAGCTCGGCACCGCGGCAAACGCCGCGTCCGCGCGCGCGACGAACGCCGCGTGCGCACGATCCGCCTTCCATGCCGCGATGTCGGCGACGAGCGGCTGCGTCGGCAGCCGGCGCTCGATCACTTCGCGTGCGGACTTCTCGGCCGCGAGGACGGCGACGTGGACGTAGGGGAGGAGCCACGCGGCGTCGGCGCTGCCCGCCGCGGCGTCGAAGTAATGATCGAGCGCCATGATCGGGTCGCCGGCGCTCATCGCGAGCTCGGCGATCAGAAACTCGTCGCGCCGCGCCTCGTCGGGATCGTCCGCCGCCGCCGACGAGCGGAGCGTCGCGACGAGGTGTTGCGCATCGGCGAGCGCGCGTTCGACGTCCGCCTCGGGAATCTCGTCGAGCAACTCGGCGCGCAGGCGGCGTACGCCGTCGTCCGCGCGTCCGTCGTCGACGAGCGCTTGTGCCCGCTGACGAGCCTGGTCGCGTCGCATCGCGTCGGTCTCTCGACCGTACTCGTAGTAAAGAAAGGTTCGCCATCGTGGATCGAAGCCGACGAGGAGGAACCACTCGTCGCGGCGCTGCAGCAGGACGGCGTCACCTGCGGTGAGGCGCGCCTTCAGGCGTGCGACGTCGAGGGGCTCGAGGCGTACCCGAATGCCGAGCAGGCGCCCGTACGCCTTGACCTCGAAGAGGCTCGTGAGCGGCGGCAGCCGGATGCGGTCGGTCACGAGCGAGATCGTCCGCAGTCCGACCAACAGCTGGGCGAGCTTCGGCGCGGCCTGCGCCGATGCGAGGAGCCCGAGGGCGCTGCGCCAGGCGGGCGTGAGATAGTCCGCGGCGGGCACCACCGGCGCCACGGTCGCGTCGATACGGGCGCCCGGCGTCGGTCCGGCGTCGAGGATCATGCGACCCCAGCGAATCCAGCGCGGCCCGGCCGCGTCGCGACCGCCCGCGGCGAGCGATGCGAACGCGGCGCGGGCCGCGACCTCGTCGCCGAGTCGCGCGTAGGACGTCGCGATGCGCCACAAGACCTCGGAACGCTCGTCCGTTTCGGGGAACGTGCTGAGATAGCGCTGCCATGCATCGATCGCGCGTCGCTGCAGGGCGACGTCGGGTGCGCGCTCGTCCGCCAACGCCCGAGAACGGTGCCACAGCGCGCCGGCCTCGGTCGCGAGCTCGAGCTGCGCCCAGGCCGCGATGACGAGCGCGAGCGACGCGCAGGCGCGCATCAGCACCCGCCTGCCGCTCGGCGCCAGCGCGATCCATGGAGCGCAGGCGAGCAGCGGTGCCGCGAGAAACGCGAGCGACGCGCGGCTCACCGTCCCGCGGTTGGCGACGAGGCTCAGCGCGTGCGGCGGCGAGACGCGGCTTACCGCCCAGTCGCTGAAAAACACGACGGCTGCCGCCCCGAGCACGAGGACATGAAGGCCGATGAAGAAATTGGCGAGCGTCCGCGCGCTCGTTCCTTCGGCGCGCCATTCGAAGAGGAGGCCGAGGAGCATGCCGTACGCGAATCCCGGGATCGCCCATGCGAACACCGCCGGGGACAACACCTGCCGCGCGGACGGGTCGAAGGCGCGCTGCAGCGCCGTCACGAGCGCGACACCCGCGACGGTGGCGAGATAGAGCAGCAGCCCACAACCGAGCACACGTCCCCAGCAGTCACGCAGCCGTAGCGGCCGTGCGCTCGCGGCGGGTTGCGACGGGTGCCGCGACGTGCGGGCGATCAGCGCGCACGCGACGCCGCCGAGCAGCGACCACCCGAAACGCAGCGTCGCAAGCCGGTGCCACGGGAGCGGTGTGAGAAAGAGGACGACCTCTACGATCGACCACGCGGCAAGAACGACGAGCAGCGGCACGGCGAGTCGTCGACGTTCGCGCGCATCGAGCCGTGCGACGGTCAAGGCGAGCGCGACCAGCCAGGTGCACCACAGCGCGCACGGCACGAGCTGCCAGACGTACCACGATCCGGTTCTCGCTTCGGGATCAGGCGTGCTGGCCGGCGACGACACAGCCGCGACCACTAGCACGGCAGTGCCGTCGTGCGACACCTCGTGACCGCGTCGCGCGGTCGCTCGTGCGCCATTTCGGCTCAGTCCCCCGCACGCTCCGCCCGGACGCGGGCGTCCCGCGGCGGCTACGCCGGTGCGATGCCGAGGAAGTCGGCCGCCTCCCGTACCGCCGCGTCGTCGAGCGACACGCGATCGATCGAGCCGAGGCGCAGCCGCTGCGCGGCATGATCGAAGAGGGTGACGTTCACCCACAGCGACTCGAAGGTCGACCACCAGCGGATCCCGTCGGCGCCTTGGCGGTGGAGCGCGAGCGCTTGCGGCTGCGTCACGTGTCGCCGCCGCGTCGCGACCGCCGAAGGACGGAGCGCGTGCGCGGCGAGAATTCTCGGCTCGTCGAGGTCGACGAGCTCGGCGGCGTCATCGAGCTCGAGGCGGGCGAGCGCGAGCGGCAACCCGCGGCGGACGAGGACCTGCGGCACGAACACGCTGCCGCGGAAGCGCGCGAGCTGCTCGACGACCGCCGAGACCGCATCCTGCGCGCCGTAGAGACACCCGTAGACGTCGGGGTTGTCGTGGCGGCCGTCGCCCTGCCAGTCGCGCGCGAACCACAGCGCGCCTCCCGCCTCGCCGAGCGGGGCACGCCGATCCCAGGCGAAGCAGCGATGCAGGATCACGCGAACGATTCCGCGCGCTCGGCGCGGATCGCTCGCATCAGCTCCTCGGCACGCCCGGCGCGCACGAGGTCGATCGGCCGACGGTCCCCGAGGTGCGGGTTGAGGCCGAAGAGCCACGAGCGCGCCGCTTCGGGCTCGTAGAGACGCAGCAGGTTCGCCCAGATGAGCTCCAGCAGATCGATCCGCTCGGCGTTGAGGGGGTCGATCCCCGCGCCTTTGAGCCAACGCGTGACCTGCGAGCGGTTGACACCGAGGAGATCGGCGACGGCGGCGCCGGTCTTGAAGTCGCGCCGCAGCGCGTGGACCTTCCGTGCCGTACCGACGGGCATGAGGCAAAAGTAGCGCAACAGATTCCGTTGCGCAACCGCGACTCGTCTTAGCCCGGGCGCCACGCGCGGACGTTCGTGCCGCCGTGGACCATCGCTTGGATCGGGCCGCTGAAGAACATGTACGGGTGCGCCAGATCGAGCGCGCTCACCTCATCGAGCCGCGCACGCAGCTCCGGGGGCAGCTCGAGCTCGAGCGCGGCGAGATTGCTGTCGAGCTGCTGCAGCGACGTCGCGCCGATGATCGTCGACGTGATGCCCGGTTTGTGCGCCACCCAGCTGAGCGCGACCTCGGCGGGCGAGCGGCCGACGCTCTCGGCGACCTCGCGCACGACGTCGAGGATGCGCCAGTTGCGGTCGGTGAACTTCTGGAAGGCCGGGTTCGTGCTGTCCTTCATCATCGCGAGACGTCCCTCGCCGGTCGCACCCTCCCGTTCGCGCCGATATTTGCCGGCGAGGAAGCCGCCGGCGAGCGGGCTCCACGGGCAGATGCCCATGCCGAGCTCCGCGGCGGCGCCGACGTGCTCGCGCTCGATCGTCCGCTCGACGAGCGAGTACTCGAGCTGGAGCGCGATCGGCGGCTCCTTCCCCTCACACGTCGCGAGCGTCTGCGCGCGCGCCGCGTACCACGCGGGCACGTCGGAGAAGCCGTAGTGCCGGATCTTCCCCGCCCGCACGAGGTCGGTGAGCGTCGCCACGACCTCCTCGACCGGCGTGACGGTGTCCCACGCGTGCAGCCAGTAGAGATCGATGTAGTCGGTCGCGAGCCGGCGCAGCGATCCTTCCAGCGCCCGATAGACGTTCTTGCGGCCGTTGCCGCCGGCGTTCGGGTTGCCGGGCTCGGCGTTGAACGTGAACTTGGTCGCGAGGACGACGCGGTCGCGCGCTTTGCGCTCGGCGATCATCGTGCCGAGCAACTTCTCGCTGCGCCCCATCGTGTAGCCGTCGGCGGTGTCGAGGAAGTTGCCGCCGGCCTCGAGGTAGCGATCGAGGATCGCGCCCGCGGTCGCCGCGTCGTTCCCCCACCCCCACTCGGTGCCGAACGTCATCGTGCCGAGACAAAACGGGCTGACGCGCAGGCCCGAGCGGCCGAGCGTCACGTAGTCGGTCATGTGCATGCGCCACACCTCCTGTCGGGGCAGCATGCCATCGGTGCGTGGGTCAGGACATGCCACCCGCCGCCGATCGTGCGCGTCATGTCGAGTCGAGGGCGCTCGTCGCCGTTGCGGGGTCGCCAGGAGTTTGATAATCGCGGCGAGATCTCAGGCGTCCGGGAGGAGAGTTTCCGGCGCCGTCCCACGAGGATACATGCCGGAGCCGTCGTTCTCGGTCGTGATCTTCTATGCGTTCGCCGTGCTCACCGTCGGATCGGCGGCGGCGGTGGCGTTCTCGTCGAACATCGTTTACTCGGCGTTCGCGCTCATGGGGACACTCTTCGGCGTCGCGGCGATGTACGTCTTCCTCGCCGCCGACTTCGTGGCGGCGGCGCAGCTGCTGATCTACATCGGCGGCATCCTGGTCCTGATCCTCTTCGCGGTCATGCTGACGCACCGGATCGCCACCGTCGACGTGTCGAACCGCTCGGTCGGACGATTTCCGGCGCTGCTCGTCGTCGGGGGCGTCGCGGCAGTGATGGCGTACGCGGTGCGCCGGACGTCGTGGCCGACGACCGCGACGTTGCCCGACGCGCCGAGCACGTACGCGATCGGGAACGGCTTTCTGGGGCCGTACGTGCTGCCGTTCGAGCTCGCCTCGTTCGTGCTGCTCGCGGTCCTGATCGGCGCGATCGTGATCTCGCGGAAAGAGCTCAAGAGCTGACCGGATGGAAGGGGTCAGCCTCGAGCACTTCCTGATCGTCGGCCTCTTGGTCTTCGCCCTTGGGCTCTACACGGTGCTGACGCGCAAGAACGCGATCGGCATCCTGATGGGCGTCGAGCTCATCCTGAACGCCGCCAACATCAACTACATCGCGTTCGCGCGCTACGGCGGCGCCTCGATCGACGGCCAGGTGTTCGCGATCTTCGTCATCATGCTCGCGGCCGCGGAGGCGGCGATCGGCCTCGCGATCGTCCTCGGCATCTACCAGAACTTCGACAGTATCGACGTCGAGGCGACGGACTCGCTCAGGTACTAGCGGCGGCATGGACATCACCCACGTCTCGTACCTGCGCTGGATCCCGCTGCTGCCGCTCCTCGGCGCGGCGGTGAACGGCCTCGGCGGCGCGAAGATCCAGCGCCGCTTCGGGAAGAGCTGGATCAGCGCGCTCGCGGTGGCGCCGGTCCTGCTCGCGTTCGTGTTCTCGGTCGCCATCGGGTCGCTGCACGCGAACATCGCCTTCTGGGTCGATCCGCTCTCGTGCACGATGATCCTCGTCGTCACCGGCATCGGCGGCCTGATCCACATCTACTCGACCGGCTACATGCACGAGGATGACGCGTACTGGCGCTTCTTCGCGTACCTGAACCTCTTCACGTTCGCGATGCTGACGCTCGTCCTTGGCGACAGCCTCTTGCTCATGTTCGTCGGCTGGGAGGGCGTCGGCTTGTGCTCGTTCGCCCTCATCGGCTTCTGGTGGCGCGAGCAGGTGAACACGACCGCCGGCAACAAGGCGTTCATCGTGAACCGCGTCGGCGACTTCGGGTTCATCCTCGGCATCTTCCTCATCTTCTGGACGCTCGACGCCGCAGGGCACGGCAGCGTCGTCTTCCGCGAGATCCAAGAGCACGCGGCGAGCCTCGAGGGGCACGCGCTCTGGGGCGTGCCCGTCGTCGTGCTGGCGACGTTGTTCCTGTTCGTCGGCGCGACCGGCAAGTCGGCGCAGATCCCGCTCTACGTCTGGCTCCCCGACGCGATGCAAGGCCCGACGCCGGTCTCGGCGCTGATCCACGCCGCGACGATGGTCACGGCCGGCGTCTACATGATCGCGCGCCTCAACTTCCTCTACGTGATGGCACCGCAGACGCTCGCCGTCGTCGCCGGCATCGGCGCCGCGACGGCGCTCTTCGCGGCGACCATCGGCCTCGTGCAGAACGACATCAAGCGCGTCCTCGCATACTCGACGGTGAGCCAGCTCGGCTACATGTTCGTCGCCATGGGCGTCGGCGCTTTCGCGGCGGGCATCTTCCATCTCGTCACGCACGCGTTTTTCAAGGCGTGTCTCTTCCTCGGCTCGGGCAGCGTCATCCACGGCATGAGCGGCGAGCAGGACATGCGGAAGATGGGCGGCTTGAAGGACAGGATGCCGACGACCTTCTGGACGTTCCTCATCGCGACCATGGCGATCGCCGGGACGCCGCTGACGGCGGGCTTCTTCTCGAAAGACGAGATCCTCTGGAAGGCATACTCGAGCCCATTCGGCGGCGCCGGGCTCTGGATCATCGGCGTCGCGGGCGCGGGGATGACGGCCTGCTACATGTTCCGCCAGGTCTTCATGACGTTCTTCGGCGAGACCCGCGCCGATCACGAGGTCGCGCACCACATCCACGAGTCGCCGCGCAGCATGACGGTGCCGCTGATCATTCTCGCCGCCGGGTCGATCCTCGTCGGCTTCTTGGGGGTGCCGGAGTTCCTCGGCGGGTCGAATCGGTTCGAGCAGTGGCTCGAGCCCGTCTTCGCGCATGCGGGCGCGGCCGCGCACGGCGCCGCGGCAGCGCATGAAGCCGCGCACGCGAGCCACGACGTCGGTCTCGAGTGGACGCTCATGCTGGCGTCGGTCGCGATCGCGGCGACCGGCTTCGTGCTCGCGTATCTCCTCTACTACCGAAAGACGCTCTCCGCCGACGCGATCGCCGCCGTCGGCAATGGCGCGCCGTACCGCGTCCTCCTCGACAAGTACTACGTCGACGAGCTCTATTGGGCGATCTTCGTGCGCGGCACGCTCCTCCTCTCGGCCATCTGCGCCTGGTTCGACGCGACGATCGTCGACGGCATCGTGAACGGCGCCGCGCGACTCACCGTGACGCTGTCGTGGCTCGACGGACTCTTCGACGACTACGTCGTCGACAAGCTGGTGAACGTCCTCGCCGATCGCACGTACGACCTCGGCGCGCGCCTGCGCCGCGTGCAGACCGGCAACATCAACGCGTATCTCTACGTGATCGTCGGCGCGGTCACGATCGTGCTGCTCGCCCGCTTGATGTAGGGCGGTTGGAGAACTGAGGGATGGGTATTCTCACCTGGATGACGTTTCTGCCGCTCATCGGCATGGCGGTGGTCCTCTGCCTGCCGTCGCGCGCCGACGAGCTCATCAGACGCACGGCGCTCGCCTTCACCTTGTTTCCGCTCGTGATGGGCATCTGGCTCTTCCAGCATTTCGATCGCACGACGAGCGCGTTCCAGTTCACGCAGCACGCGCCGTGGATCGAGTCGTACAACATCAACTACTTCGTCGGCGTCGACGGCATCAGCGTCTCGATGGTGCTGCTGACGGTGCTCCTCTGCCCGATCTGCATTCTCGCGTCGTGGGGGATCGACAAGGGCATCAAGGGTTACTTCGCGCTCTTCCTCCTGCTCGACGGTGCGATGGTGGGCGTCTTCGTCGCCCTCGACTTCTTCCTCTTCTACATCTTCTGGGAGCTCATGCTGCTGCCGATGTACTTCCTCATCGGCATCTGGGGCGGCCCGCGGCGCGAGTACGCCGCGATCAAGTTCTTCCTCTACACGCTTGCCGGTAGCGTGCTGATCCTGATCGCGATGCTCGTCCTCTACTTCCAGAACGAGCCGCACACCTTCGACATGATCCAGCTGATGGCGCAGGGCGCGACGATCTCGACCAAGCCGGTCATCTGGGGACTCGGCTTGCAGCACCTCCTGTGGCTCGCACTCTTCATCGGCTTAGCGATCAAGATCCCGGCGTTCCCGTTCCACACCTGGCTCCCCGACGCCCACGTCGAGGCGCCGACGGCGATCTCGGTCATCCTCGCCGGCGTGCTCCTCAAGATGGGCACGTACGGCATCCTGCGGGTCAATTACGGCATGCTGCCCGCGGCGACGACCGACCTCGCGTTCTGGTTCCTCGCCGCGCTCGGCACCTGGAACATCGTCTACGGCGCGCTCTGCGCGATGGCGCAGAAGGATCTGAAGAAGCTCGTCGCGTACTCGAGCATCAGCCACATGGGCTACGTGATGCTCGGCATGTCGGCGTTCACGCCGCAGGGGATCAACGGCGCCGTGCTGCAGATGTTCAACCACGGCACCGTGACCGCGATGCTCTTCCTCCTCGTCGGCGTCATCTACGACCGCGCCCATCACCGGCAGATCGACGGCTTCGGCGGCCTCGCCGGGATCATGCCCGTCTATACCGGCGTCACCGCCCTCGCGTTCTTCGCCGCGATGGGCCTACCCGGCCTCTCCGCGTTCATCTCCGAGGTGCTGGTGCTGCTCGGCGCGTGGCAGAAGTATCCGGGGCTCACGATCGTCGCCGCGAGCGCCGTCATCCTGACCGCCGGCTACATGCTGTGGACGATGCAGCGTATCTACCTCGGCGCGCCCAACGAGAAATATCTCGGGCTGCCGGAGATCAACGCGCGCGAGCTCGTCACGCTGGTGCCGCTCGGCGTGATCGTGGTGATCCTCGGCGTCTATCCGCACGCCGTCCTCGACCTGATCAATGCCTCGCTGTTGAACCTCAACAAGGTGGTCGCCGCCGCGCCCGCCGCTGTCGCGTCGCTGCGATGAGCGGAACGGCGCGCACCGGGGCGGCGTCGAAATGAATCTCTCGAACTTCGAGAGCATCGCCTACTCGTATCCGGAGCTGATCCTGATGACGACGGCGATCGTCATCTTCCTCGCCGACCTCGTCGTGCGCGGCGAGGAGCATCTCGGCTCGGTCGCGCTCTTCGGCTGCGCGTTTGCGCTGCTCGCGGCGATCGGCTTGCGGGTGCCGTTCTCGGACACCTGGCTCATCCGCGGCCTTCTCGGCTGGGGCGAAGGTTGGCTCTACTCGCGCATGGTCGTCGTCGACGACTTCGCGGTCTTCTTCAAGATCATCTTCTGTCTCGCGGCGTTCGCGACCGTGTGGATGTCGCTCGGCTCGAACGAGGTGCGCGGCGTGAACGAGGGCGAGTACTACGGCCTCGTCCTCGCCTCGACCGTCGGCATGCTCTACATGGCGTCGGCCGCCAATCTCCTGATGGCGTACCTCTCACTCGAGTTCGTGAGCCTGACGTCGTACGTGCTCACCGGCTACATGCGGCACAACCGCCGCTCCGGTGAGGCGGCGCTGAAATATCTGATCTACGGCGGCGTCGCGTCCGGGACGATGATCTACGGCATGAGCTGGCTCTACGGCGCCGCCGGCAGCCTCGACTATGCCTACATCAACGCCGCGCTGGCGCAGGGGGCCATCAATCCGCTCACGCTGTTCATCGCAATTCTCCTCATCCTCGCCGGCTTCTGCTACAAGATCGCGTCGGTGCCGTTCCACATGTGGGCGCCCGACGTCTACACCGGCGCGCCGATCCCGATCACCGCGTTCCTCTCGGTCGGGTCGAAAGCGGCGGGATTCGCGATCCTGATTCGGCTCTTCTATCCCGGCTTGTCGCAGGCCGTCGGCGGCGGCGGCTGGCAGTTCCTCGCCGGCGTCGACTGGCCGCAGCTCATGCTCGTCATCTGCATGGTGACGATGATCCTCGGCAATCTCGCGGCGCTGAACCAGCAGAACGTGAAGCGCCTGCTCGCGTACTCGAGCATCGCGCACGCCGGCTACACCCTCATGGGCTTCGTCGTCCTGAACGATGAAGGCCTGCGCGCCATGCTCTTCTACCTCGTGACGTATTATCTGATGAACATCGGCGCCTTCCTCGTCGTGATGATCGTCGTCAACTCGACGGGTCGGGAGGACATCGAAGGCTTCCGCGGCCTCGCGTGGCGCGGGGGCGCCGTGCCGGCGGTCGCGATGGCGATCTTCCTCTTCTCGCTCGCCGGACTGCCGCCGCTCGCCGGCTTCGTCGGCAAGTTCTACCTCTTCGCCGCGGTCGTGAAGGCGCAGTTCTACTTGCTGGCGCTCGTCGGCCTCGCGAACAGCCTCGTCGCGCTCTACTACTACGCGCGCATCGTGCGGACGATGTTCCTCGACATGCCGACCGGCACCGAGGGTGTCGTGACGCTCGACGCCCACAACGCCTGCCTCTTGTACTTCCTCGCGCTGCCGACGATCGTCCTTGGCGTCTATTGGGCGCCGGTGATCGACCTCGCCGACCGCTCGGTGCATTTCTTCGTCGGCTGAACGAGGTGCGGCGAAGTTCGAGCCGCTTCATCTCCACCGCCGCCGGATACGCGAAACGTCGAGCGCCTCGACGCCTACTCGCGACCGAGAGTAACATACCATCCGCGTGGCAATCCGAATCCGGAGGGCGCGGTCCGCGGATACCGAGGAGCTGACGCGGATTGCGCACGCGGCGAAACGATTTTGGGGTTATCCGGAGAAGTGGATCCGGCTCTGGAAGCCGGATCTGACCGTCACGTCCGAGTTCGTCCGCAATCAGGTGGTCTTTTGCGCGGTGCGCGGCTCGACGATCGTCGGCTTCTACGCGCTCTCCGGCGACGGCCAGCGACGCGAACTCGAGCACATGTGGGTCGACCCGGAGGCGATCGGCGCCGGCGTCGGGCGCTTGCTCTTCGGGCACCTCCTCCGTCATCTTCGAAGACAGGGGGTCACGAAGCTCATGATCGCGTCGGACCCGAATGCCGAGGGCTTTTACCGCAAGCTCGGCGCGCGTCGCGCCGGGAGCATTGCGTCGCGGCCGGCAGGCCGTCGCTTGCCGCTACTCGTCGTCGATCTACCGCCCAGGCGCAGCGCATGCCGAGGGCGGTGACGCGCGATCCGTTCGGCGCGCGGCTGCATTTCATTCCGCGCGCGATCAAGCCGGTGCAAGCGGCGATCGTGCGGGCGTTCCGCCGCTACTTCGAGCGTGCCCCGGGCTGGGTGCTGCTGACGACGACCGGACGCCGCACCGGCTTGCCGCGCGAGGTGCTGCTGCCCTGCGAGCGCACCGCCGATGCGCTGATCGTCATCTCGACGTACGCCGAGGTCTCCAATTGGATGCGCAACATCCGCCGCGATCCGCGCGTCCGGGTGACCTGCGCCGGATGGCACGTGCCTGCACGCGCGGAGATCGTCGACGACCTCGACGCGAAGCGCGCGCTCGTGTCGGCACACCCGTTCTTCGCGCCGTTTCCCGTCGGGGTGCTGAATCTCATCCATCGCACCGTGCTGCGATGGCCGACGGTGGCGTTTCTCCGCTGGTGGGTGCGGCTGCGGCCGGTCGTCGTCATTCGCCCGGAGTACGCGTCGTGATCGAGAACCGGCGCACCGGCGAGCAGATCGAGTTCGAGGTCCGCACCCCGGAGCTGCTCGTGATGCGCAGCACGTGGACGCGTCCGGGACAGCGCGCGATCACCCACGTGCATCCGGAGATGGAAGAGCGCTTCGAGATTCTCGCCGGACGCGCCGCGTTCCGTATCGACGGCACGGAGC
>VBKW01000352.1 GCA_005879405.1 Deltaproteobacteria bacterium | reverse complement strand
GTCGCGATCTGCACGCAGTACGCGCAGAAAGGCATGTTCAACCTCTTCCTCACGATCTTCTTCTCGACCCTGGCGTTCGCCTGCGTCGAGCCGTTCTTCTTCATCGGCTATCTCATCTCGATCGCGCTCTTCGGGCTCTACCAGGCGATCTTCATGGCGAACGCCGGCGGCGCGTGGGACAACGCCAAGAAGGTCGTCGAGGTCGAGCTCAAGGAAAAGGGCACGCCACTCCACGCCGCGTCGGTCGTCGGCGACACGGTCGGCGACCCGTTCAAGGATACATCGTCGGTCGCGATGAACCCGGTCATCAAATTCACGACGCTCTTCGGGCTCCTCGCCGTCGAGCTCGCGATCAAGCTGCCCGACGGCTTGCGCTTCGGCCTCGCGGTGACGTTCTTCCTCATCTCGACGGTCTTCGTGTACCGCTCGTTCTACGGCATGCGCATCGCGTCCGAGGATTGAGGGGTAGTCGATCGACTGACTGCCTATTTCTTCGTCGAGGCGCTCGTCACCGGTGTCGCGGGGGATCTCGACGCTTTCCGCGCCCTCCGGTATCGTGAGCGCCGCTCACGACGCCGGAACCGACCATCCGACGATGAGGATCCCGAGACCGATTTCACTCGAGCGCCGCTCGGCGCACCCGCCGTGTCGCAGGAGGCGCCCCTGCCGGTGATGACGCGCCCGACGCGCTACGCGTTGCGCATGGCTGTTTTTCTCGTCGCCGTCGCCATCATCGCGGTGGTGCTTCATGAACACGCCGAGCGCTTCTTCCAACGCAATCCGCCGCTCAATACGTTGATCGTCTCCGTGCTGGTGCTGGGAATATTGCTGTCGTTCCGTGCGGTCTTGAGCCTCGATCCGGCGGTTGCGTGGATCGAGCGCTACCGAACGGGCGACGCGGAACTCTTCCACGACGCCGGACCGCCGCTTCTTGCTCCGCTCGTCGTCGTGCTCAAGGATGCCAAGGGACGGTTGACGCTCAGGGCGGCCGGGATGCGCAGCGTCCTCGACGGTATCGATAGCCGGCTCGATGAACGACGCGATACCTCGCGCTACTTGATTGCGCTGCTCATTTTCCTCGGGCTCCTCGGGACGTTCTGGGGTCTGCTGCTCACGGCGAACTCGGTTGGGGAGACCATTCGCGGCCTGAACGTCACTGGGACAGACCCCGCGCAGATGTTCGAGACGTTGCGCGCCGGACTCGAAGCGCCGCTGTCGGGTATGGGCACCGCTTTCTCGACCTCGCTCTTCGGACTTGCGAGCTCGCTCGTGCTGGGATTTCTCGACCTCCAGGCGTCGCAGGCCCAGAACCGCTTCGCCAATGAGCTCGAGACGTGGTTGTCGGGCCTCCCGCAGCTCGAGAGCGGCATCGTGCAGGACGAGCACGAACCCGCGCCGTCATACGTGACGGCGCTCCTCCAGCAGGCGGCGGAGGGCCTCGATCGGCTCGAGCGCCGCATGGTTCACGGCGTTGAAGAAAACACCAGCCTGCAGACGGCGCTACGCGCGATCGGCGACCGCTTCACGATTCTCACCGACGAACTGCGTACGAGTAACAGACTGACCGATCGCGCCGCGGATGCCGGGCTCGAGGCCGGGGCCTTGCTCGCACGGATCGCGAGCGTGCTCGAGCGGCAGGCGGGCGAGCTCGACGAGGTCACGCGCACCCACGTGAAGAGCCTCGATCTCGTCGTGGGTCGGCTCATCGAGGACGCGGCGCGCGGGCGCGATCAGGCCGTCGCCGAGATCCGTGACGAGATCCGCCTGCTCGCGCGCACGCTCTCGGTGATCGCCGATCGGGAGCGTTGAGCCGTGGCGCGGTCTCGCATCCGCTCCTACCGCCCTCCCGATGTATGGCCCGGCTATGTCGATGCCCTGACCACGTTGCTCCTGTCGATCACGTTTCTCTTGACGGTGTATGTGCTCGCCCAGTTCTTCCTGAGCCAGACTCTGAGCGGGCGTGAGCAGGCGCTTCAGCGCTTGCGCCAAGACGTTGCCGCGCTCTCGCAGCAGCTCGCCGGCGAGCGCAAGGCGAAGCAGGACGCGGAAGCCCAAGCTGCCGGTCTCACCGCCTCGCTGCGGAGCGCCACCGAGACGCGCGAAGCGGTCGAAAAGCGCGCCGCCGGCCTCCAGGAGGACATCGAGCGCTTGAACGCGCAGCTTGCCCAGATCGCCGCGGCGCTCGAGGCGTCGGAGGTGAAGACCCGCGCGGATCAGGTCGCCATCGCCGATCTCGGGCAGCGTCTCCAAGTGGCGCTCGCGGAGAAGGTCGCCGAGATGGCCCGTTACCGCTCGGAGTTCTTCGGTCGCCTGCGCGAAGTGCTTGGCGATCGTCCCGACGTCCGTGTGGTCGGCGACCGCTTCGTCTTCCAGTCCGAGGTGCTGTTCCCGTCGGGCTCCGCCGACCTGAGCCCGGAGGGTCGGAAGACGTTGACGGCGTTCGCGCGCACGCTCATCGAGATCGCGGGTAAGATCACACCCGACGTGTCCTGGGTGCTTCGGGTCGACGGGCATACCGACCGCGTGCCGATCGCGTCCGCACGCTTTCCTTCGAACTGGGAGCTCTCGGCGGGGCGTGCCCTGTCGGTCGTCAAGTTCCTAACGTCGAAGGGCGTACCGCCGCAGCGCCTTGCAGCAACCGGCTTCGGCGAGTTCCAGCCGCTCGATGACGGTACCGGGCCGGCGGCGAACGCCCGTAACCGCCGTATCGAAATGCGGCTCACCGACCGATGAACGGTCTCGAGCTGATCGCCACATGGCGTTGCGGCGCTGAACTGAGCGAAACGGCGGCGGTGGATTGTGGATCTGCGCCGGGCACGCTAGCGTGCCGCATCCGTCGCCGTACCGCTGCGGATCCTCCACGCCATGACCACGACTGGGAAGCGCATCACGCCACGTGAGCGGCACGTCGCCGCGATGTCCGCCGGCGAGCGGCTGCGTGAAACGATGGCACCGGCGCGCGAGCGGCGCGACGAGACGCTCGGCCGCGCACGCGAGCGGGAGACCGAGACGCCGGCGCCCGCGCATCCACGACATCACCGGAAGCCGCCGCGCGCGGCCGGCGCGACGAGCGCGCGCACGCGCACGCGGCCGCGGGCGGCGAGCACGCTGACGACCGGTCGCGCCAGGCGCGTGCTCAAAGTCGGGACGCTCACGACGTCCCTCGGAGGCAGCTACATCTGGCAGGCGCTGAAGCGGCCATTCCAGTCGCAGGAGCGCACCGACCGCGATCTTCTCGCTGCGCACGTGCGGAACGCGATCCGCATCGTCGAGCGCTCGACCGAGCTCAAGGGCGCCTTCATGAAGCTGGCGCAGATGCTGAGCATGCGCAGCGATCTCCTGCCGCCCGAAGCGCTCGAGGTGCTGGCGACCGTGCAGTCGTCGGTGCCGCCGATGTCGTACGACGTCATCCGCGCGCAGGTGACGCGCGAGCTCGGCGCGCCGCCGGAGGAGATGTTCGAGCGTTTCGAGCCCGAGGCGTTCGCCGCCGCGTCGCTCGGCCAAGTGCATCGCGCCGTCTTGCCGGCCGGCGACGAGGTGGTGGTGAAGATCCAGTATCCCGGCGTCGAAGCGACGGTCGTGCAGGACCTGCGCAACGTGCGCGCGCTCTTGCAGACGCTCTCGCGGATCGGCCGCGACGTGATGCGGCAGAAGATCGATGCGTCGGAGGTATACGCCGAGCTCGAGGAGCGCCTGCGCGAGGAGCTCGACTACGTGAAAGAGGCGGCGAACCTGGGCGCGTTCCGCCGCCGCTTCGCCGACGATCCCGAGCTCGAGATCCCCGAGCCGTACCCGGCGTTCTCGTCACGGCGCGTGCTCACGATGAGCGCCCTCGACGGCTACCCGCTGCAGGAGATCCTCGCGCCCGGCGTCGATCAGGAGCTGAAGGACTGGGTCGCGATCAAGTACTTCCGCGTGCTCTGGCGGCAGATCTTCGAGTTCGGCATGCTCCACACCGACCCGCATCCGGGCAACTACCTCGTCACCCACCACCCGCGCCTCTGCATGCTCGACTTCGGGAGCGTGCGCGTGTTTTCGGAGCCGATCCGTGCCGCATATCTCGCGCTCGCGCGCGGCCTTCTCGACGACGACGAGGCGGCAACCGCCGACGCGTTCGTGGGTCTCGGGTTCCTCGACCGCGATGACGATCCGGCGCCGATGCTGCGCATCATGCGGATCATCTTCGAGCCGGTGTTGGTCGACCGTCGCTGGGACCCGCGCGAGTACCGCTCGGTCGACCGTGCGATGGAGGTGGCGTCGATCGGCTTCGAGCACCGCATCTTCAAATCGCCGGGCCACCGCGTCTTCCTCGGCCGCGCGCTCCTCGGTCTCGAGTCCTACGTGCAGCAGCTCGGCACCGTCGCCAACTGGCACCGGCTCTTCCACGAGTCCGTCGAGCGCGCCCCCGCGGCGTGCGACTGACGTCCACGCCGCAGTGCCGCTGCGACTGACGTCCACGCCGTGGCCGCGTCGACGTGCCCCCGGCGCCGGCGCCGCGACATCGACGGACGATGCTCAGCGATTGCGCCGCAAGATCAACGTCGTGCCTTGCCGTTGCATGTCGAAGCGGCCGAGGAAGCTCATGCCGAGGAGCGCCGTCGACAACGCGTCGTTGTCGACCACCATCGCGTCGACGTCACGCACCATCACGTCACCGATCTCCACCGAGTCGAGCGACACGCGCCATCCGCGGACGACGCCGTTCGCGGTCATTGCAAAGGCCGGCGTCCCGCGATGGTAGTCGATGCCGATGCGGGCGGCGTCAGCGCGCGAGAGTGACGTCAGGGTCGCGCCGGTATCGACGAGAAACGTCACCGCATATCCGTTCACGGTGCCGCGCGCGACGAACTGCCCGCGCCCGTCCGCCGTGAGCGCGACGCTGCTGCGCGCCACCGCGTGTCCGGCGCCGGGATCGGCGACGAGCGGCAGCGTCTTCGCCGCGCCGTCGACGTTCACGACGGCGTGATCGCGATCGACACGCAGCACCTTCACGCCCTGGAAGGTATCGCCGACCTCGATCGTGATCGGCTCGCGGCCGTCGATGATGAGGTCGGCGCTCCGGCCCGGCGTCACCGCGACCACCTGTACGTCGGTGGCGAAGATGCGCGCCGGCAGGAGGAGTACCCAGCCGGCGGCACAGAGCGCGATGCGACGCGCGAGGATCGGGCACATCGCGCTCCCTTTGGCATGCGACCGCGCGCCGGCGCAAACTCGGACACCCCCCGCGGCGTACGCGGCGTCGACGGCGGGAGTAATGGACGGGGGGCGACCGACGCCACTGTCCTGGACGGCGAGCGCGCTGCCGCCGGATTCGAAGCGTTGCAGCCCGCGACGGTGCGCGCATTTCATGACGCTGCCGCGCTCGCCGCGCGACACTTGCTGCCGACTCTCCGCCGGTGTGCCGTGTCCGACGCGGGGCATGTTTCGTGCTCCCGCGTCGGGCGAGGAAGGAGCGCGCGACCCCATGCGAACTCTCACACGGCTCGTCGTCTCTCTGGTGGCTCTCGTCGGCGTGAGCCCGTCGGTCCAAGCGCAGTTCGACGACGGCGCGCTCCTGGTGCAATGCCAAAAGACCGTCACGCCGCTCGCCGCGCAATTCGAGCGCAGCCGTCGGGCGGCCCTCGGCCACTGCGCGCGCAAAGCGTTGCAGTGTCCGGACGTCCTCACGAGCAGCACGACCGCGAGCTCGGACGCGTGTCTCGCCGCGGTCGCGACGAAGTGCCAAGCCGCGATCGACGCGCAGGCGCAGAGCGGCGCGCCGCTGCTCGCCGCGCTGACGGGATGCACGCAGCCGGTCGGTAGCGTCGGTGTCTCGATCGACGAAGTGACCGGCGACGACGGCCTCGCCTACGAGCATCTGATCGCCCTCTGTCCGCAGGCGGAGCTCACCGCCGACGCGCTGTCGCAGTGTCAGTCACGCGTGCTCGTCTGCAACGCCGATCTCCAGTTCACGAAGTCGGTGCCGCGTGGCGCGGAGCTGCTCGCGCGCCTCGGCCTGCCGCTCGACGACTCCGGGTGCATCGGCAACACGCCCTGCGGCAACGGGGAGGTCGATCCCGGCGAGCAATGCGACGACGGCGTCGACAACTCCGATACCGATCCCGACGCGTGCCGAACGAACTGCATGAACCCGCACTGCGGCGACGGCGTGACCGACTCCGACGAGCAGTGCGACGACGGCAATGCCGTCGCCGGCGACGGCTGTGAGACCGATTGCACGCTGACACCCGGTCCGACCTGCGGTGACGGCACCATCGACGCGGGCGAGGAGTGCGACGACGGGCCGGCGAACTCGAACACGGCGCCCGACGCCTGTCGGCTCAACTGCCTGGATCCGTATTGCGGCGACGGCGTGGTCGATTCCGACGAGGAGTGCGACGACGGCAACGCCGTCGACGGCGACGGCTGCGATACCGATTGCACGCTCACGGTCGGCAGCTACTGCGGCGACGGCAACGTCGACCCGGGCGAGGAGTGCGACGAGGGTCCCGACAATTCGGACACGACTCCCGACGCCTGCCGCACCGACTGCACCGATCCGCGCTGCGGCGACGGCGTCGTCGATCCGGGGAATGGCGAGGAATGCGAGCCGCCGGGGACGATCGTCTGCTCGTCGGACTGCGTGTCGCTGCTGCCGTCCAGCAGCGCGACCGCGAGCGTCGTCGCGCCTGATGCGACCGCGTCGCACGACGATCTCGTCCGCTGTCAGGGAGCGATTCTCGACGGAACGCGCTCGCTGTACGACCGCACGGTCGCGCTCGAGGAGCGCTGCGTCTCCAAGGTCCTGCAATGCACGTTCGGCATCTCGGAGGATTCCGATCCGGACGGGATCAAATCCGACGCCTGTTTCGAGCACGCGAATACCATGTGCCTCAAGGTGTCGACGAAGCGCGATGCGCTGCTCACGAAACAGGTCGCCAAGCTCGGCAAGAAGTGCACGACGGGTACGCCCCCGGTGCCGATTGCCGTCGCAAGCCTGGTCGACGTCGTCTCCGGCCTCGGCTTCCAGGCCGACGCCCAGAGCTGTCCCGCGAACGGCGGCCAGACGGTCGACGACGCCGCTTTGCTCGGCCAGCTCGACCTCGACGCCACGACCGTCTTCCCGTGCGTCACGGACCTGCAAGGGGACTGACGTCGCCGCTTCGCACGCCGTTGTCATCGGTCTCGACGCGTTCGTGCACGACGCTGCGTCGCCCGCGGTCGTGATCGACTGCGCGGCGGCGCTCGCAACGGGCCGCGGAGATAGCACGAAGCCGATCGCGGCGCGTTGACGAAGCTGCACGGGCATTTTTAGGCGCAAGCTCATCGTCGCGGCTGCACTGCGCGGTTCAGCCGTTTGGCATGCTCGGGCCACGTGCGTACGCTCGTAAAGAGCTACGATGAGCTTGATACGGCTCTACATCCGCGTCCTGCGCATGCTCGGGACGGAGTCGCGGCTCGGGTGGACGCTGGCGATCGCGAATTTGGGTCTCGCGGCGGCCCAGTTCGCGGACCCGGTGCTCTTCGGCCGCATCATCGACACGCTCGTCAACGCCGAGAAGCGTGCCGGGACGCCGACGTGGGCGCAGCTGACGCCACTCTTGCTGGCGTGGATCGGCTTCGCCCTCTT
>VBKW01000349.1 GCA_005879405.1 Deltaproteobacteria bacterium | reverse complement strand
TGCGGTTCGCGGCGCAGATCGAGGCGGCGCTCGCGCCGATCGTCGGCGACCGCTGGGGCTTCATCGTGAGCGGGACGAGTAGCGACTTCCGCGAGATCCGCGATCGGCTGCACGGTGCCGTCGCGAAGTACCAACCGGACGTCCTCGTCTGGCAGATCCCGACGGGTCCGGCGGCGTACTTCGTCGAGTATCCCGCGTGGCTGCGGCCGATCCGCGCCGTCTACAACTACGGCTTCAAGTGGCGCAAAGAATGGGGCATCCGCCGCGAGCAGCGACGCGCGATGCCGGAGCGGAGCTCGCGTCGCGACGTCATGTACGACGGACGCTACGTCGACGCCGTGTATCGGATGCGCCCGGCGACGTGGCCGATCACCCGCCACGCCAACGGCTGGCTCGCCGCGCGCTACGGGCTGCACGTGAAGGCGACGCTCGAGCGCTACCTCGAGTTGATGGCCCGTCACCGCGACCAACTGCGCCGCGAGACCGACGCGTTACTCGTTTTCCTCGGTCTCGTCCCACACAACGACGACCTGTACCCGGGATTCGGCGCGCGCGTGAAGGCGTGGACGCCGGAGCTCAGACGGTTGCTCCTTCAGCCCGACGAAGGCTCGATGTACGTGGATCTCTACCCCGCGCTCGCGGAGCATCCGACGCGGCATCTTCTGCACGACGGCGCGCATCTCGCAGTGAGCGGCCATCGGCGCGTCGCCGAGCTGGTCGTCCCCGTCCTGCATGCGCTCCTCGAGCAGCGTGAGCGGGCTGATCGAGAGCGATCGTCGCGCGCCGGCGCTCATCCGTAACGACCGCGCCGCGGACCGTTTGCAATCGACAACGCAAGCCGCGGACCGTCTACGATTCGCTGACGACGCGGACCGTTTTCTTGACCGGCCGTTTTCCGGCCGATAGACTTCGCCGCTGTCGTTCCCGGCCGGTCTGTTCGACCGGGAGCCGCGGTGAGGAGTCGGCTAATTGGTAAGCCACCTGACTCTGGATCAGGCGATTGCAGGTTCGAGTCCTGCCTCCTCAGCTCGTACGCGGCAGCAGTAACGGCGCGGCGCCGCCCGGCGCCCCGCCGCGCTTTCGGGTTCTTGGTCCCATCGTCTAGCGGCTAGGACGGCGGCCTCTCACGTCGCAAACGGGGGTTCGATTCCCCCTGGGACCACTTTGTATTCTCGATAGTTACGCGCGCCGAACGTCAAACCCTGCGTCAAACCTTTGTGGAAACGCCTCGTAAGTACGCGGAAGGGATACTGGTCCCAGGGGGAACGAAAATCGCGCGCTACACTGACCGCTACTGCGGGCGAAGAGTACCGCTTCAGCGAGAGAATTTCGCCAACGGGCCATCTCCGAACCGGAGTCGAGTCACGGCACACGAGCAAAAGGTCAATGCGCGCACCTCAGCGGTGCTCGGCGCGAGCTCCAGCGGCTGAAGCGGGCGAACCACGCGGGGAGGCGCTTCGCTAAGTTGCCCAAGCACGCGAAGCGCTCAAGGTGATGGTCACTCCATGACGCGCGGAGTGTCGTCCCATCTAGCGACAGCGACGATGCGATCGTCCTCGATCAGGACGTCACCGCTCGCGAGTTCCCCGAGTTCCTCGTCGAAGGTCAGGACATAGCCGCCGCGCAGGACCGGTGCGGGCGCTCATCGAGTGTTTCCCTCCGGGTCGCCTGCGTCCCACGGCATGGCCGCCGTAATCCAATGAGTGATCCGCTCGGCCTGATCATTTTGGTGCAGGTGCCGTGGCGGCTGCTGAAACGTTGAATACGGACGGCAACGAATCACGACCCGACCTTCGTCCTTTGCCATCCCCTCCACGATGGGTCGCGCTTCACCGGGAAGCGGCTGCCCAGACATCCGCCCGGCGACCGCCATCATCACGTCGACCACGAGGTTCGGGTCGGTATCGACGCGGGCGTCGCAATAGACCTGCACGTAGGCGAACGGCCAGCGCTCGTCGAGAATGCAGAGGCTCACCTTTCCGCTGCGCGCGATCGCTTTGGCTTTCGAACGACCGCCCATCGTCGAAACCAGTAGCTCGTCGACATCGGTCGGAATGTAATAGACGATCGACATCGACGGGCCGTCGGTACGGCGTGCATAGCCGAAGACGCAAGTTCGGTGCGTGCGCACGAATTCCCGGCGCTCCGACGGGAGCATGTCGCGATCGGTCGGGGCGGTGAAAGGCTGTGAGGCCAACGGTAGGAGCTGCATGATTTCCTCCCTGAGGTATATTATCGACCGATAATATGCTACGGTCGCTGAGATGATGCAAGCGAGGCGCAAGGTCCGACGCACCAGGACGGTCCGCGACGACATCCGTGAGCGCCTGCTCGACGCCGCCCTCGTGGAGTTCGGCGCCAAGGGGTTCGACGGCGCCTCCACGCGTGCGATCGCCCGGCGCATCGGAGCCCACCAGCCGCAGATCAACTACCACTTCGAATCTAAGGAGGCGCTCTGGAGCGCCGCGGTGGACCACCTCTTTGCCGAGCTTGGGCGTACGATGCAGGGGCTCGCCGTTAGGGTGAGCCGCGGTGCTTCGACTGACGTCTCCGAAATCACCGCCGTCTTCGCTGAGATCGTCCGGCGTTTCGTCCGCTTCGCGGCCCGCCATCCCGAGCTCAACCAGATCATGGTGCACGAAGCGACGGAGAAGAGCGGCCGTCTCACCTGGATGATCGAGCGCCACGTGAAGCCGCTGTACGACACCGTTCGCCCGGTATGGCGCCGGCTCCGCAAAGCGGGAATCGCAGCACCGATCGACGAGAGGCTGGTCCACTACGTGTTGGTCGGCGCGGCGTCGCTCGTGTACGTGAACGCGCCCGAAGCCCGTTTGCTGACGGGCATCGAGCCGACCCACGAACGGTGGGTGGAGACGCATGCCGACGGTCTCGTCGCCATGCTCCTACCGAACGCGCCAGGAGGAGTCGCTTGAGTCAGTGAGACGATGGTGATCCTGATGGATGCCGACGGCAAGCGGTTTGCAGCTACATCACGGGAACCGAATTGGCGGCGTCGCGCAAGTGTAGGGCCTGACGAAAGGATTGGTCATGCGGCAATTGCAACTCGTAGCTTTTGGCGCGCCTTCAGAGGTCATCGAGCTCAAGACAATCTCCGAACCGATTCTCGGCGAGGAGGATGTTCTCGTCTCGATGGAAGCGGCGCCGATCAATCCATCGGACTTTTTGCTGGTCCGCGGAATCTACGGCGTCCGACCGAACTTGCCATTCTCGCTCGGTGCGGAAGGCGTCGGGCGAGTCACCCAAACAGGCTCGAAGGTCGATATTGCTTTGCAGGGTAAGCGCGTCCTGATTCTCCCGACCTCTGAGCAGGGCACATGGGCAGATCAGGTTGTCGTCCCGCTGCGCAACCTCGTGCCGATGAGCGACGAAGCAGATCCCCTGCAACTCTCGATGATCGGGATCAACCCGGCTACCGCCTATCTCCTGCTGAACCGATACGTGTCGCTGATGCCCGGCGACTGGATCGGTCAA
>VBKW01000350.1 GCA_005879405.1 Deltaproteobacteria bacterium | reverse complement strand
CGGACGGGCGAGATCGTCCCCATGATGAGAATCGGCGTGCTCGGCGAGCTGCCGGAAGTCGTCGCCTGCGGCACCAGCGTCCCGGGATCGACGTTCCGCACGGCGACGATCCCGTCGAACGGCGCGCGAATCGTCTCATAGCTCTGCATCGCGATGAGCTGCTCGAGCGTCGCCTTCGCCTGGAGCATCGCCGCTTCCGACTCATCCGCGGCCTGGCGCGCGACGATACCCTGGCGCAGCAGTTCGCGATTGCGGCGGTTCGTCGCGGCCTGCAGCTCGTAGTTGGCGCGCGCGTTCGCGACCTGCTGATCGATCTCGGGCGATTCGAGCTCGGCGAGCGCCTGGCCGGCGCGGACCCGGTCACCCTTGTCGACGTAAACCTTCCGGAGATAACCCGAGACCTTCGCGTACACCGGGGTTTCCGACCATGCGCGAATCGCCGCCGGCACCTCGAGCGTGCGCGTCGGCGGCAGCTGGCGCGGACGCGTCACGAGGACGCGCCGGCCTTGGGCGAGCTCCTGCTCGCGGCGCTCGGTGTCGCGGCGGATCTGCAGCTCGCGTGCGAGGGTGAGCGCCGCCGTGACGACGATGATCGCGAGCACCGCGACGACCCACCCGATCGTGAAGAGCCGCCCCGGCCGGCGCGGCCGATAGTGCCGTGCCTCGTCGTCCGGTACCGTCGTGCGCTCGTCCACCTCAGCTCCTCCCCGGCGGCGACGACGGCGCCAGCGCCTCGAGCTCGGCGTCGCGCTCGTGCTTGCCGATCACGCCGCGGCTCACGAGCGAGTAGACGGCGGGTACGACGAAGAGCGTCGTCAGCGTCGCCATGACGAGGCCGCCGATCACCGCGCGACCGAGCGGCGCGTTCTGGTCGGCGCCGGAGCCGAGCGCGAGCGCCATCGGCAGCATGCCGAGAATCATCGCCAGCGCCGTCATGACGATCGGCCGCAGCCGAATCCGCCCCGCCTCGATCGCGGCCGCGACCGGGTCGTAGCCGTCCTCGCGCAGCTCGTTCGCGAACGTGATGAGCAGGTTGCCGTTCGCCACCGCGACACCGACCGCCATGATCGCGCCCATCAGCGACTCGACGTTGATCGTGGTGCCGGTGAGCACCAGCATCCAGAGCACGCCGGCGAGCGCGCCAGGCACGGCGAGCAGGATGATGAACGGCTCGAGCCACGATTGGAAGTTCGCGACCATCAGCAAGTAGACGAGGATGACGGCGAGGATGAGCGCCTCGCCGAGCGTCGTGAACGACTGGCGCATCGCCTCGCTTTGCCCGCGGACGGTGATTTTCGTGCCCGGGGGTAGGTTACCGAGCCCCGCGATTGCCCGCCGCACGTCCGCTGCCGCGCCGCCGAGGTCACGGTCGTGGACGCCGGCGTTGACGTCGATCACCCGCTGCACCGAGTAGTGCGCGATGACGGCCGGCGAGACGCCTTGGCTGATCGTCGCGATGTTGCTCAAGAGCTGCGGCCGTTGCGTCTCCGCGCGGGTGCCGGAGAGCGGGATCGCGCCCAGCGCCTGGAACGAGTCGATCATGTGCTGCGGCGTCTGCAGGAGCACGCTGTAGTTCACGCCGTTCGACGGATCCAGCCACTGATTCGGCTGCAGGAGGAAGCTGGTGCTGAGCGCGGTGAGCATGCTCGATGCGACGTCGGCCTCGGCGATGCCGAGCTCGAGCGCCTTCGTGCGGTCGACGTTCACCTGCACCGTCGGGTAGTCGAGCGGCTCGGCGATGCGGAGGTCCGTCAGGCCCGGGATGCGCGCCATGCGATCCTCGAGCCGCGACGCGATCGCGTAGTCGGCGTCGAGGTCGAAGCCCTGGATCTGCGCGTCGATCGCCGCGGGGAGGCCGAAGTTCAGCACCTGGCTCACGATGTCCGCCGCTTGGAAGTAGATGCGGGTGTCGGGGAAGTCGCGCGCCAGCTCGGTGCGGATGGCCTGCTGGTACTGCGCCGTCGGATGGTGCTGCGGCTGCAGCTGCACGAGCACATCGGCGTCCTGCGGGCCGATGCTGTCGGTCTGGTAGAAGGCGAGGTTGTACGACACCGGGATGCCGACGTTGTCGCTGATGCCGGCGAGCTCGTCGGCCGGAATGATGCCGCGGATCGCGCGCTCGACGTCGTCGACGATCCGCTCCGTGCGCTCGATGCGGGTGCCGGTCGGGGCGCGCACGTGGAGGCGCATCATCCCGGCATCGACGGCCGGAAAGAAGTCCTCGCCGACGATGAAGAGCAGGAGGGACGACACCGCGATCGCGATCGCGACGGCACCGAGGGCGAACCGGCGCCGCGCGATGAAGAGGCCGAGCGCCGTCCGGTAGCGCTCGCGCACCGCCTCGAAGCGCGCGTCGAAGGCGGCGATGAAGCGCCGCCAGGCACCGTCGCCGTGCCGCTCGTCGTGGCGCTCCGGCAAGAGGTAGCGCGCCATCGTCGTCACCAGCGTCCGCGAGAGCAGGTACGAGGTGAGCATCGCGAAGACGACGGCGAGCGCGAGCGGGGTGAAGAGGAACTTCGCCACCCCGGAGAGCAGCACGACCGGGAAGAACACGATGCAGATCGCCAGCGTGCCGACGAATGTCGGCATCGCGATCTGCGACGCGCCGTCGAGGATCGCGACCAGGAGCGGCTTGCCCATTGCGTGATTGCGATGGATGTTCTCCACCTCGACCGTGGCGTCGTCGACGAGCATGCCGACGGCGAGCGCGAGGCCGCCGAGTGTCATCGTGTTGATCGTCTGCCCGCAGAGGTAGAGCGCGACGAACGCGGTCAGGATCGAGAGCGGGATCGAGATGATCACGATCAGCATGCTGCGCGCCGAGCCGAGGAACACGAGCACCATGAGCGCGACGAGAATCGCCGCGGTCCCCGCCTCCTGGACGACATCGCGCAGCGCAGCGCGCACGAACTGCGACTGATCGAAGCTGAGCGCGACGCGCAGCCCGCGCGGCGCGGTTGCCATGATGTCGGGGATCATCGCCTTCACCCGGTCGACGACCGCGAGCGTCGACGCGGCGGCGTGCTTGATGATCATCAGGTACGTCGCGCGCTTGCCGTCCACACGGACGACGTTCGACTGCACCTGGTGCGTGTTCGTGACCGGCGCCACGTCGCCGAGCGTGATCGGCGTGCCGTCGACGACCTTGATCGGCAGCGCGTCGAAGTCCTGCGCGGCGAGCGGGCTGCCGTTCAGCTCGACCGCGTACTCGCGATCGCCGATCTTCGCCGTGCCGGCGGGAATGATGACGTTCGTCGTCGCGAGCGCGTTGCCGACGTCCTGCGGCGAGAGGCCGTGCGCGTAGAGCGACTCCGGCTGCAGGTTCACCATCACGGCGCGGCTCACGCCGCCGAGCGGCGCCGGTGAGGCGAGGCCCTCGATCGTGAAAAGCTTCACCCGGATGAAGTTCAAGCCGTAGTCGTAGAGCTCCTGCTCGGGCAGCGTGTCGCTCGACACGGTGAGCTGCGCGACCGGGACGTTGGCGGCGTTGTAGTCGATGATGTTCGGCGACTGCATGCCGGGCGGCATGATGCGCAGCACCGTCTGCGCGACCGAGTTCATCTGCGCGATCGCGCCGGCGACGGTCGCCCCGGGATGGAAGTACACCTTGATCATGCCGATCCCGGAGAACGACGACGACTCCATGTGCTCGATGCCGTTCACGGTGGTGGAGAAGGCGCGCTCGCTCAGCAGGACGACGCGGCGCTCCATGTCGGTCGCCGAGAGGCCGGGGTAGTTCCACACCACCAGGACGACCGGCAGATCGATCTGCGGGAAAATGTCGACGTTCATCAGCGCGAACGACAGCGCGCCGAGGACGAGCATCAGGAGCGCCATCACGGCCACCGAAAGCGGCCGGCGGAGCGCCAGGCGGACGATCCACATCGAGACGCTCCCCCGCCGTTACCAGGGGGGATGCAGGCGAAATGCGAACGAGTGCGCGATCATACGATGGGCGACGTCGATCGCCGGAGTGTAAAGGACGCTCGGAGACTCGGCAATGTGGCCACGCCGCGCTAGATTTGCGCCGTGGCCGATTTCTACGCGCTCGCTGAGCTCATGGAGGTTGCGGTCTTCGTCGTCCAAGGGGCGGAGTTCCGCTACGTGAACCCCGCGGCGACCCGCATGACCGGCTACACGCGCGACGAGCTCCTGCGGATGAAGTTCTGGGAGGTGGTACACCCCGACGAGCGCGCCCTCGTGCGCGAGCGCGGCTTCGCGCGCCAGGCCGGCGTCGACATGCCGCAGCACCTCCCGTACCGCCTCTACACCAAGGCCGGCGAGACGCTGTGGGTCGCGTTCAGCGGAACGCGCATCGACCACGAGGGCGAGCCGGCGATGCTCGGCACCGCCATCGACATCAGCCGGCACAAGCAGGTCGAGGAAGCGCTGCGACGGAGCGAAGGGCGGCTCCGACGCCTCGTCGACTCGAACGTGCTCGCGGTGCTCATCAGCGATCTCAACGGCCGCATTCTCGAGCCGAACGACGCGTTCCTCTCGATGCTCGGGTACACCAGGGCCGACCTGCCGCTACGCTGGGACGCGCTCACCCCGCGGGAGTTGCTCCCGACCGCCGACCGCGCGATCACGGAGCTGCGCACCACCGGCGTCGCGACGCCGTTCGAGAAGGAATACCTCCACCGCGACGGCCACCGCGTGCCGGTGCTGATCGGTATCGCGCTCCTGGAACACGGCGGCGACGAGTGCATCACGTTCGTCATCGACTTGACCAAGCGCAAGCGCGCCGAGCGTGCGCTCGAGGCGTCGCTCGCGGAGCTGCGGGCGAGCGAGGAGAAGCTGCACCGCTTCGCGGCGCGTGAGGTCGCGGTGCGTGAGGCGGAGCGCAACGATCGCGGCCGCGACCGGGTCGTAGCCGTCCTCGCGCAGCTCGTTCGCGAACGTGATGAGCAGGTTGCCGTTCGCCACCGCGACACCGACCGCCATGATCGCGCCCATCAGCGACTCGACGTTGATCGTGGTGCCGGTGAGCACCAGCATCCAGAGCACGCCGGCGAGCGCGCCAGGCACGGCGAGCAGGATGATGAACGGCTCGAGCCACGATTGGAAGTTCGCGACCATCAGCAAGTAGACGAGGATGACGGCGAGGATGAGCGCCTCGCCGAGCGTCGTGAACGACTGGCGCATCGCCTCGCTTTGCCCGCGGACGGTGATTTTCGTGCCCGGGGGTAGGTTACCGAGCCCCGCGATTGCCCGCCGCACGTCCGCTGCCGCGCCGCCGAGGTCACGGTCGTGGACGCCGGCGTTGACGTCGATCACCCGCTGCACCGAGTAGTGCGCGATGACGGCCGGCGAGACGCCTTGGCTGATCGTCGCGATGTTGCTCAAGAGCTGCGGCCGTTGCGTCTCCGCGCGGGTGCCGGAGAGCGGGATCGCGCCCAGCGCCTGGAACGAGTCGATCATGTGCTGCGGCGTCTGCAGGAGCACGCTGTAGTTCACGCCGTTCGACGGATCCAGCCACTGATTCGGCTGCAGGAGGAAGCTGGTGCTGAGCGCGGTGAGCATGCTCGATGCGACGTCGGCCTCGGCGATGCCGAGCTCGAGCGCCTTCGTGCGGTCGACGTTCACCTGCACCGTCGGGTAGTCGAGCGGCTCGGCGATGCGGAGGTCCGTCAGGCCCGGGATGCGCGCCATGCGATCCTCGAGCCGCGACGCGATCGCGTAGTCGGCGTCGAGGTCGAAGCCCTGGATCTGCGCGTCGATCGCCGCGGGGAGGCCGAAGTTCAGCACCTGGCTCACGATGTCCGCCGCTTGGAAGTAGATGCGGGTGTCGGGGAAGTCGCGCGCCAGCTCGGTGCGGATGGCCTGCTGGTACTGCGCCGTCGGATGGTGCTGCGGCTGCAGCTGCACGAGCACATCGGCGTCCTGCGGGCCGATGCTGTCGGTCTGGTAGAAGGCGAGGTTGTACGACACCGGGATGCCGACGTTGTCGCTGATGCCGGCGAGCTCGTCGGCCGGAATGATCCCGCGGATCGCGCGCTCGACGTCGTCGACGATCCGCTCCGTGCGCTCGATGCGGGTGCCGGTCGGGGCGCGCACGTGGAGGCGCATCATCCCGGCATCGACGGCCGGAAAGAAGTCCTCGCCGACGATGAAGAGCAGGAGGGACGACACCGCGATCGCGATCGCGACGGCACCGAGGGCGAACCGGCGCCGCGCGATGAAGAGGCCGAGCGCCGTCCGGTAGCGCTCGCGCACCGCCTCGAAGCGCGCGTCGAAGGCGGCGATGAAGCGCCGCCAGGCACCGTCGCCGTGCCGCTCGTCGTGGCGCTCCGGCAAGAGGTAGCGCGCCATCGTCGTCACCAGCGTCCGCGAGAGCAGGTACGAGGTGAGCATCGCGAAGACGACGGCGAGCGCGAGCGGGGTGAAGAGGAACTTCGCCACCCCGGAGAGCAGCACGACCGGGAAGAACACGATGCAGATCGCCAGCGTGCCGACGAATGTCGGCATCGCGATCTGCGACGCGCCGTCGAGGATCGCGACCAGGAGCGGCTTGCCCATTGCGTGATTGCGATGGATGTTCTCCACCTCGACCGTGGCGTCGTCGACGAGCATGCCGACGGCGAGCGCGAGGCCGCCGAGTGTCATCGTGTTGATCGTCTGCCCGCAGAGGTAGAGCGCGACGAACGCGGTCAGGATCGAGAGCGGGATCGAGATGATCACGATCAGCATGCTGCGCGCCGAGCCGAGGAACACGAGCACCATGAGCGCGACGAGAATCGCCGCGGTCCCCGCCTCCTGGACGACATCGCGCAGCGCAGCGCGCACGAACTGCGACTGATCGAAGCTGAGCGCGACGCGCAGCCCGCGCGGCGCGGTTGCCATGATGTCGGGGATCATCGCCTTCACCCGGTCGACGACCGCGAGCGTCGACGCGGCGGCGTGCTTGATGATCATCAGGTACGTCGCGCGCTTGCCGTCCACACGGACGACGTTCGACTGCACCTGGTGCGTGTTCGTGACCGGCGCCACGTCGCCGAGCGTGATCGGCGTGCCGTCGACGACCTTGATCGGCAGCGCGTCGAAGTCCTGCGCGGCGAGCGGGCTGCCGTTCAGCTCGACCGCGTACTCGCGATCGCCGATCTTCGCCGTGCCGGCGGGAATGATGACGTTCGTCGTCGCGAGCGCGTTGCCGACGTCCTGCGGCGAGAGGCCGTGCGCGTAGAGCGACTCCGGCTGCAGGTTCACCATCACGGCGCGGCTCACGCCGCCGAGCGGCGCCGGTGAGGCGAGGCCCTCGATCGTGAAAAGCTTCACCCGGATGAAGTTCAAGCCGTAGTCGTAGAGCTCCTGCTCGGGCAGCGTGTCGCTCGACACGGTGAGCTGCGCGACCGGGACGTTGGCGGCGTTGTAGTCGATGATGTTCGGCGACTGCATGCCGGGCGGCATGATGCGCAGCACCGTCTGCGCGACCGAGTTCATCTGCGCGATCGCGCCGGCGACGGTCGCCCCGGGATGGAAGTACACCTTGATCATGCCGATCCCGGAGAACGACGACGACTCCATGTGCTCGATGCCGTTCACTGTGGTGGAGAAGGCGCGCTCGCTCAGCAGGACGACGCGGCGCTCCATGTCGGTCGCCGAGAGGCCGGGGTAGTTCCACACCACCAGGACGACCGGCAGATCGATCTGCGGGAAAATGTCGACGTTCATCAGCGCGAACGACAGCGCGCCGAGGACGAGCATCAGGAGCGCCATCACGGCCACCGAAAGCGGCCGGCGGAGCGCCAGGCGGACGATCCACATCGAGACGCTCCCCCGCCGTTACCAGGGGGGATGCAGGCGAAATGCGAACGAGTGCGCGATCATACGATGGGCGACGTCGATCGCCGGAGTGTAAAGGACGCTCGGAGACTCGGCAATGTGGCCACGCCGCGCTAGATTTGCGCCGTGGCCGATTTCTACGCGCTCGCTGAGCTCATGGAGGTGGCGGTCTTCGTCGTCCAAGGGGCGGAGTTCCGCTACGTGAACCCCGCGGCGACCCGCATGACCGGCTACACGCGCGACGAGCTCCTGCGAATGAAGTTCTGGGAGGTGGTACACCCCGACGAGCGCGCCCTCGTGCGCGAGCGCGGCTTCGCGCGCCAGGCCGGCGTCGACATGCCGCAGCACCTCCCGTACCGCCTCTACACCAAGGCCGGCGAGACGCTGTGGGTCGCGTTCAGCGGAACGCGCATCGACCACGAGGGCGAGCCGGCGATGCTCGGCACCGCCATCGACATCAGCCGGCACAAGCAGGTCGAGGAAGCGCTGCGACGGAGCGAGGGGCGGCTCCGACGCCTCGTCGACTCGAACGTGCTCGCGGTGCTCATCAGCGATCTCAACGGCCGCATTCTCGAGCCGAACGACGCGTTCCTCTCGATGCTCGGGTACACCAGGGCCGACCTGCCGCTACGCTGGGACGCGCTCACCCCGCGGGAGTTGCTCCCGACCGCCGACCGCGCGATCACGGAGCTGCGCACCACCGGCGTCGCGACGCCGTTCGAGAAGGAATACCTCCACCGCGACGGCCACCGCGTGCCGGTGCTGATCGGTATCGCGCTCCTGGAACACGGCGGCGACGAGTGCATCACGTTCGTCATCGACTTGACCAAGCGCAAGCGCGCCGAGCGTGCGCTCGAGGCGTCGCTCGCGGAGCTGCGGGCGAGCGAGGAGAAGCTGCACCGCTTCGCGGCGCGTGAGGTCGCGGTGCGTGAGGCGGAGCGCAAGCGCCTCGGCTTCGACCTGCACGACAACGTCTGCCAGGAGCTGACGGGCGTCGGGATGTTGCTCGCGTCGGTACGCCATCGCCTCGGTGCCCGCCAGACGAGCCTCGCGACCGATCTCGTCCGCGCCGGCGACTTTCTCGCCGAGATCGTCGAGCACCTGCGCGTCATGGCGCGCGAACTTCGGCCGCTGCAGCTGCGCGACCTCGGGCTCGGCGAGAGCCTCACGGCGCTCGCGACCCGCATGAGCTCGCCGACGACGTCGGTCGTGGCGCGCGTGCCGGCGCCCATCCCGCGTCTCGGCGACGACGTCGAGCTCTCGGTATACCGGGTCGCGCAGGAGGCGCTCGCGAACGCCCTCCGCCACGGCCACCCGCGCTCGATCGTCGTGACGCTCGTCGCCGACGACGGCCGGCTACGCCTCGAGGTTCGTGACGACGGCTGCGGCTTCGACCCGGCGCTCCGCCCGCGCGACGCGCTCGGCCTGACCGGGATGGAGGAGCGTGCGCTCGCGCTCGGCGGCCGTGTCGTCGTGAAGTCGACGCCCGGCGCGGGGACGACCGTCGCCTTCGATTGCCCGCTCGGCCGCACGAGCGACGCGCCGCGCTGACATTCCGCGACCGGCGAAAGATCCTGCCGCCGCCGTTCGTCTCACCCGCGGGAGGCCATGCCAGCGTCCGTGCCGCCGCGATCCGAGGGACCCGCGAGCTTCGGGCTCGTCTTGACCTTCTACCAGCGCGATCCGGCCTACGCGCTCGGTCTGGCGGCGATATCGGCGCACGCCAAGCGCGTCCATCCCGACGTCCGCGTGCACCTGGTGCCGATCATGCGCGACGATCCCGTCGCGCAGGTCGTCGACGAGGTCGGTGCGCTCGCGCCCGACCTGATCGGCGTGTCGGCGATGGCGCCGACGTGGCTGCCTTCCGATCCGTATTTGCGTGCACTCAAGGCCGCGTACCCCGACGTCCCGATCTGCGTCGGCGGCTACCAGGCGATCGTCAGCCCGGACGAGACGCTCGCGCACGCCGCCGTCGACGTCGTCTGCGTCGGCGACGGCGAGGAACCGATCGCGCGCCTCATCGGCCTCATGCGTCGCCGCGACGCCGACGCGATCCCCGGCCTCTGGGAGAAGCGCCCGGACGGGACCGTCACGCGGACGGCGCCCTGGCTGGTCCGTGATCTGAGCGCGCTGCCGTTTCCCGACTACACGATCTTCGCCCGCGACGGCGACGTGCGCTATCTCAGCCCGCACGCCGTCGAGTCGAAGCGCCTGACGACGCTGCCCGTCCTGAGCGGACGCGGCTGTCCCTATCGTTGCAGCTATTGCGCCAACACGACGCTGCTCGATCTCTTCGGCGGCCGCGGCGGGCTCCTGCGCAAGCACGAGCCCGAGCCGCTCGTCCGCGAGCTCGCGCGGCTGCGCGCGCAGTACGGCATCGAGTTCTTCCAGTTCTGGGACGAGGAGTTCCTCTACGATGCCCGCTACGTGCGCCGTCTGCTCGCGGCGTATCGTGATGCCGTGGGCGTGCCGTTCTCGTTCTTCGCGCGCCCCGAGACGCTGACCGAGGAGCTGTGCGCCGTCGCCGCCGCGGCCGGGTGCCACTCGATGTGGATGGGCGTCGAGAGCGGGTCCGACGCGTATCGGCGGCGGTTCCTGAATCGTCGCACGCCGAACGCGCTCCTCCGCGACGCGGTCGCGACGGCGCGGCGCCACGGCATCAAGTGCATGGCGTTCAGCATGGTCGGGCTGCCGTTCGAGAGCCGTTGCGACGCCGCGGAGACGCTGCAGCTCATGCGCGACCTCGCGCCCGAGCTGGCGATCTTCAGTCAATTCGTGCCGCTGCCCGGAACGCCGCTCTACGAGCTCTGCCGGACGCACGACCTGCTCCTGCCGCCGTCGCCGGCTCATCAGATGTGGCCCCTCGGCGCGCTCAACATCAAAGAGCACGCTGGCGGGATGAGCGCCGTCGAGATGGCCGACGCGGTGGCGGCGATCATGCGCTACCTCGAGACCCACACCCGCGTCGATGCGTGAGCCGATGCGCGTCGTCGTCGATCGGCCCGCCGACCGCTTGCTCGTCGATCGCGCCGAGCTGCTGACCGGATGGCTCGAGCCCGGCGACGCCGCCGCGGACGCGCACGCGGCTGACGACGCCGCAGACATCGCACGCGCGGACTTCCGTGCGACGTGCGGCGAGCGTGAGCTCGTGCTGCGTCGCTGCTGGCACCCGGAGGCGCGCCGCGACGCACGCATCCTCGGGTTCTGGTCGATCCTGATCGTGCAAGAGCTCCTGCCGTTTGCGACGCGCGACGAGCTGGCGGTCGATCTCTGGTGGCGCGGCGCGCACGTCGCGACGCTGCGCTTCAGGATCTCGCCGCTGGCCGCATACTTGGCGCGCGCCCATCCATTGAACGTCGACGAATATCCGGTGCCGCGCCCACGCCCCGACGACAGCGCGGCACGATCACTGACGCTGGTGTTTCCCGGGCTCGGCGCCGTCGGCGGCGCGTCGCTGAGCCAGCTCATGCGTCGCGCGATGCTGCGCGAGGGCGGGGCGCTTCCCGTCCACTTCGAGGCCGACCACCCGCTGCTGTGGACGCAGGCGTGTGCGGCGTACGGTCGCGTGCCGCGATGGATCGACGGCCACGCCTGCTACGCCGCCGCCGACTGCCTGGATGTGCCGTTCGCGCGCGTGACCCTCCTGCGCGAGCCCGCCGCCCGCCTGCTGTCGATCTACAACTACAACGCGCTCGTCCATCCGTACGACTTCCCGTTTGCGACCGTCGACGAGTTTCTCGCATCCGACACGGCAGTGGCCTTCACCCAGGCCGCGTCGCTGCTGCGGATCGCCGGCGAGGGCGTCGATGTCGGGATGTCCGACGACGAGCTCTACGCGCGCGCGCGCGCCGAGCTCCGCCGCAGCTACGCGCTCGTCGGGGTCACCGAGCTCTTCGAGGAGACGATCTTCCTCCTCTGCCAGCTCGGCGGCTACGACGCGATCGGCATGTGGTGGAAGATCCTCTCCGCGCCGGGACGCCCCGAGCCGGCGGCGCTCGCGCCGGCGACGCGCCGCCGCCTCGACGCGCTCGTTGCCGTCGACCGTCGCCTTCATGCCGACGCGCGCGGCGCGCTCGCAGCGCTCGTCGCGGCGCGTGCGCTCGGCGCGGCGCTCGCGCGCTACAAGATCGATGCGGCGGCCACGGCCGAGCTGCCGGACGTCTACAAGCTCGTCGAGTGTCTCCGCTGGCGCCACGTGCTCGCTGACGCCGAGCTGCGCGCGCTTCGCGCCGCGGCGAGGGCGCAGTGAAGGCCGAGGTATTGGCGGCGGCACGTCGCCACGTCCGCGCCGTCGAGGTTCCGAGTCTCGTGCACTTTTCGGTGCGCGAATGGCGGCGCCGCCCGCGCGCGGTGTTGCGCCGCATCGCCGCAACCGTCGCCGGCGCCGTCGCCGTGCGCAGCTCGGCGCGCGACGAGGACGGCGCCGCCGGGTCGCGGGCCGGGCACTATACGAGCGTCCTCGGCGTCGCGAACGAGCCGGGCGCGCTCGCGACGGCGATCGAGCGTGTCGCGGCGCCGCTCGCCGCCGATCCCGAGAACCGCGTCCTCGTGCAGGCGATGGCGCGCGACGTCGTCGCGAGCGGCGTCGTCACGACGCGCGACGCCGCGACCGGCGCGCCGTACTATGTCGTCGAGTACGACCGCTCAGGCCGCACCGACACGGTCACCGGCGGTCTCGTCGTGCCGACGACCGCAGTCGTCTTTCGCGGCGCGGCCGCGCGCGCGATCCGCGATCCGTTGCTCCGCCGGCTGGTGTGTGCAACCCGCGAGGTCGAGCGCTGGCGCCGGCGGACGTCGCTCGAGATCGAGTTCGCCGCCGCGCGCGATGGTCGGGTCGCGCTCCTCCAGGTGCGGCCGCTCGCGACCGCGCCGGGTGTCGGCGCGGCGTCGACGGGCGCCGTCGCCGCGCGCCTGAGACGGCTCGCGGACGCGATCGCCGACGTCGATGGGCATCACGGTGCCGCGGCGCTCGCGGGGGGTCGCACGATCCTCGCGCAGATGTCGGATTGGAACCCCGCGGAGCTGATCGGCGCGCACCCATCGCCGCTCGCGGCCTCGCTCTTCGCCGCGCTCGTCACCGACGACGTGTGGCAGCGCGCGCGCGTCCGCATGGGCTATCGCGCGGTTCCCGGCGTTCCGCTGATGCGGCTCGTCGCGGGGCGGCCGTACGTCGACGTGCGGGCGAGCTTCAACTCGTTCGTGCCCGCCGGAATGCCGACGCGAATCGCTGCGGCGCTCGTCGACGGCTGGCTCGCGCGCTTGCACGCGCATCCCGAGTTGCACGACAAGGTCGAGCTCGAGGTTGCCGAGACCGCCGTCGATTTCGCGAGCGCCCGGCGTACGGGCGCGCGCGGCGACATCGCGTTGTCGCGGCGCGACGCCGCCCTCTGGACGGCGGCGCTGCGCGCGCTCACGAACCGCGCGCTCGCGAGCGGCCGCGCGAGCTCGCTGCGCCGCGCTCTCGACAGCGCGGACGCGCTCGGCAGCGCGACGCGAACGGCACCGAGTGCGCCGCTGCCACGGGCGTTCGCGCTGCTCGACGCGTGTCGGCGCCGGGGCACGATGGCGTTCGCGGTGATTGCCCGCCACGCGTTCATCGCCGAGACGTTGCTGCGCTCCGCGGTCGCGCGCGACGCGTGGACGGCGGCGCGCCTCGCGGCGTTTCGCCGCTCGTTGACGAGCGTCGCGAGCGAGCTGCCACGCGACTTGCGGCGTGCAGCGCGCGACCCCGCGCGGCGCGCGCAGTTCCTGCGTCGGTACGGGCACGTCCGCCCGAGCTCGTTCGACGTCGACTCGCTGCGCTACGATCAGCGCCGCGATCTCTTCCGCGACGTCGACGCGCGCGCGATCGCGGAGCGTCCGCGTGAGCAGTTCGTGCTGACGGGCGGCGAGCGCCGGGCCTGTGCGGCGCTCGCGCGCGAAGCGGGCCTCGCCGTCGACCCCGACGCGCTGCTGCGGTACGCCGCCACCGCGATCGTCGGTCGCGAGCACGTGAAGCTCGCGCTCACCCGCCCGCTCTCGGACGCGCTCGAGTGCATCGTGGGGTGGGCGCGGGGCCGCGGCATCGATCGCAGCGACGTGGCATGGCTCACGCTCGCGGAGTTGCGCCGCGCGGGGTGGGTCGAGCGCGGCTCGTCGGGCAGGACGACCGCGGCAGCGCGCCGCGCGGCAGTCGCGAGCCCGGCATGTGCCCCGTGGCACGCCATCATCGAGGAGCGGCGGACGGCGCGCGCCGCGGAGCGCGCGCTCCGGCTCCCGCCGCTGATCCGCGACGTCGCCGACCTCTACGTGCCGCCGGCGCTCCCGGCGCTGCCGACGTTCGTCACCGCGCGGGCCGTCACGGCGCCGCCGGTCGTGCTCGACGGCGCCGCGTCCGGCGTACGCATCGGCGGGCGCATCGTCTGCATCGAGAGCGCCGATCCGGGCTTCGACTGGATTTTCGCGCACCCGATCGCCGGACTCGCGACGTGCTTCGGCGGCGGGAACTCGCACATGGCGGTCCGCTGCCTCGAGGCGGACGTGCCGGCGGTGATCGGCCTCGGTGCGGAGCTCTTCACGCGCGTGCGGCGCGCGGTGCTCGTCGAGCTTCGCTGCGCCGAGCGTACGGTGCGCGCGTCATGAGTCGCCGCCGCTGCCGAGGCGTGATCCTCGCCGCCGGACGCGGCCGCCGCCTGCGGCCGCTCACCGATCACGCACCGAAGTGTCTCGTCTCGCTCGGCGGGCGTGCGCTCCTCGATTGGCAGCTCGACGCGCTGCGCGCCGCCGGCATCGGCGACATTGCCATCGTCGGCGGCTATCGGGCACGTCAGCTTCGCCGCGCGGACATCGTCGAGTTTCACAACCCGAGCTGGCGACGCTCGGCGATGGTCACGTCGCTCGTTGCGGCGCGCGACTGGCTGCGCCACGCGCCGTGCCTCGTGTCGTACGGCGACATCGTCTATCACCAGAGCGCCGTCGAGGCACTGCTACGCGCCCGCGACGACGTGGCCATCGTGTACGACGTCGCGTGGCGCGTGCTCTGGGAGGCGCGCTTCGCACGGCCGCAAGGCGACGCCGAGTCGCTGCGCGTCCGCGCCGGCGCCGTCGTCGAGATCGGCGCCCCGCTCGCCGCGCTCGACGACGCCGACGGGCAGTACGTCGGTCTCGTGCGCTTCACGCCGCGCGGATGGGCGTGCGCGGAGCGCGTGCTGGCGCGCCTCGGCGCGCGCGCCGCGCGCGCGCTCGAGACGACGCAGCTCCTCGCCGCGCTCGTCGACGACGGCGTCCGCGTCGGCGCCGTCCCGATCCACGGCCGCTGGTGCGAGGTCGATACGCTCGACGACGTCGCGCTCTACGCGCGACGTCTGCACGCGCGCGCGCCGTGGCTGCACGATTGGCGGGAGGCGGCCGTGCGCGACCGCCGGCATCGACGGTCGACAGACGTCATGAACGACGCGGCCGACATCGCCGGTTCGCAGGCGCCGTGAGCCACGACGCCGAGATCGACGGTTCCCCGCTCGCGGCCGCGGGCGGGCTCGTCGTGTGGATCACCGGCCTCACGGCCGCGGGGAAGACGACGCTCGCCACGGGACTCGTCGATCGTCTACGCGAGCGGCGGATCGGCGTCGTCCTCCTCGACGGCGACGCGCTGCGCGCCGTTTTCGAGCACGACCTCGGCTACTCGCTCGACGAGCGGCGCCGGTGCGGCCGGCGCTACGCGCGGCTCGCCGCGATGCTCGCGGCGCAGGGCCTGGACGTCGTCGTGGCGACGATCTCGATGTTCGAAGAGCTACGCCAGTGGAACCGCGCGCACCTCGCGCGCTACCTCGAGGTGTACGTCCGCGCGCCGGCCGCGGTGCGGCGGATGCGCCGCGTTGGTGAAGGTCCGGGGGAACGCGGGCTCGTCGTCGGTGAGGATCTCCCGTTCGACGAGCCGGAGGCGTCCGACGTCGTCCTCGAGAACGACGGCTCGACGCCGCTCGACGAGCTCGCGGCAGGGTTGTGGCGGCACGTCCGGAGGCAGCTTGCGCTCGCCCGCGAGTGAATGGGACTACGGCGACGTCGCCGCCGCCTACGTCAAGCGGCCCGCGTATGCGCCCGCTGCTCTCGCCGACGTCCTCGCCGCGATGGGCGCGGGCTCGGGTACGCGCGTCTGCGATGTCGGCGCCGGCACCGGCAACGTCGCCCTCGCGCTTGCCGCGGCCGGTCTCAGCGTCGTCGCCCTGGAACCGAACGCGGCGATGCGTGCGCTCGGCCGACAGCGCACGGCGGCCACGTCACGGATCTGCTGGGTTGGTGCGTGCGCCGAGGCGACGGCGCTCGGCGACGCGACATTCGATCTCGTGACCTTCGGCTCGTCGTTCAACTGCGTCGACCGCCGCCGCACGCTCGCCGAGACGGCGCGCATCCTCCGCGCGCGCGGTGCCGTCGTGTGTCTCTGGAATCACCGCCGCCTCGACGATCCGCTGCAAGCGCGCATTGAGACCGCGATTCGCGACGTCGTGCCGGAGTACGCGTACGGCGCGCGCCGTGAGGACCCGACGCGTGCGTTCGAGGAGGATGGTCTCTTCACCGTGATCGCGCATATCGAGCGCGACGTCGTCCACCGCCTCCCCGTCGCCGATTGGCTCGCCGCCTGGCGCTCGCACCTCACGCTGAAGCGTCAGGCGGGCTCGCAGTTTGCCGCGGTTCTCGAGGCGATCGACCGCATCGTGCGCGACAGTGCGGGCCGACACATCGCCGTCCCGTACACGACGTGCGCGTGGATCGCGCGCCGCCGCTCCGCCGCAGCGAGCGCTACCGGTCGCGAGGGCCGGTCAGCCCCAGAATGACCAGTTGCCGGTCGTGAGCACGTATGCCGCGACGAGCGCGTTCGTCGTCGCGTGGGCGACGACGGCGTCGGTGAGCTCGCCGCGGCGGCGGGCGGCGAGCGCGAAGAGGATGCCGACGAGCGTGCCGGCGACGATCTGGCGATGCATCACGCCGAAGAGCACCGATGACGTCAGGATCGCGACCCCGGAGAGTCGTCGCAGCGATACGTGCTGGAAGTCGGCGGCGACGAGGCGGCGCGCGACGTAGCCGCGGAAGGCGAGCTCCTCGGCAATCGGCACCACGACGACGGATCCGATCGCACGGCACGCGAGCCACGCCAGCGCGACCGCCGTCGGCAGTCGGCCGATCGTTGCCGCGACGTCGGCCGCGCCGGTGGCGTCCGCCGCGCGCGGCTCCAGCACGAGCCACAGCGCAAAGGCCGCGACACCGTACGCGACCGCCGTCCACGACCAGGTGAGGCGCAGCTCGACATACGTCGCGCGCAGCCACCACAGGACGCCGAGCACGGCGATGACGCGCAGCGGATAGGCGACGTCGAAATTGCCGGCCGAGGCGGCGCTCGTCACCATCGCGGTTGCGAGCAGGACGAGGAAGGGCAGCAGATGGGCGGTCGTCGCGTCTTGTGTCGCGGCGCGTGCTGCCGCGGCATCCGACTTGGCACGAGCCGCTACCGCGGTCATCACGGAGCCCTCCCCAGCGGCGTCGCCCACCGTGAAGAACGACGAGCGTTGCACCGCCACGGCGAGACCGAGGGCGATCGCCGAGAAGAGCAGCGCGCCGCTGTAGGTGTGAAACCCCCCGAGCGCGATCGCCGGCGAGATCCAGGTGCCGATCGCGATCAGCGCCGTCAGGCGGAGGGCATTGGCGATCCACACCGCGGCGGTGCCGATCGGGATCAAGAGCAGCGCGTGGGGAAAGCGCAGCGCACGGCGGAAGATCCAGAGATACGCGCCGAGAAAGACCCAGATCAGGCCGATGCCTTCGTAGCCGGCGCACTCGCGCAGGATCCGCACCGCGAACCGCTCGGTGCCGACGACGAGGTTCGGCGGATCGACGACAGGGTCGGGCGCGATGGCGGCGACCATGGCGCCGACGAGATCGAGCGTCCAGTCGCGCAGCGGATCCCACCACGCCTCGGTGACGAGGCCGGCGGCCCATGCGATTCCGCCGACCGCGAACGCCGTCGCCAGGACGACACCGCTGCGGCGCGCGAGGGCGCGGAGTGCCCGCGGTGGGAACGCCGTCAACGCCCACGTGCCGAGCATCAGCGCGAAGGTCGCGAGCCAGCTGGCGATCCATGCACCATGCGCGCGGGAAGCGGCGAAGCCGCCCTCGAAAATCGCGACCGTGACGCGCGCGAAGAGCGCGAAGGCCGCGAGGTGTGCGACCAGATACGGCCAAAGCGGCTGCGCGCGGCCGTCGCGCGCGGCGCGGCGCAGGTCGTCACGGAAACGATCGCCGCCGAGGAGGGCCGCCGCGGTCGCGATCGCGATCACGAGCGGCGGCAGAGCGAATTTCCACCACCAGATTTCGTCCGCCCACCACGCCTCGCCGGCGCGCCGCAGCGAATCGGTCTCGAACCGCAGCATGAGCACGACGATCTCGGCGAGCAGCAGCGCGAACAGTGCCGCCCAACGCAGCCACGGCAGCGGGCTACGCCCGCCTTGGTGCGCGCGCGTGTCGCTCGCCGCGGCGAGCGGCGCGTCGCCGCGCGTAGTCGTGGTGGATATGCCGTCGATCCAAACACGGTAGCAACCGCGACGATCGAAGGCGAGACGCGAAACGCGGCTACCGGCACGAGCGCGCCGCGACGCGGGCTCGCTGCGGCCGGGCACGGTGAGGACGCGGCGGTCGGTGGAGCGGCTCCGCCGCGACGCGCGGCGGTGCTCGTCGCCGCCGGCATCCTCCTCAGTCGGATCGCGGGCTTCGTCCGGCAGTACGTGTTCGCGCACTACTTCGGGAACGGCGCCGCGGCCGACGCGTTCAACGCGGCGCTGAAGATCCCGAATCTCCTGCAGAACCTGTTCGGCGAGGGCGTGCTCTCGGCGTCGTTCATCCCGGTCTATGCCGGCCTCCTCGGGCGCGGCGACGAGAAGGAGGCGACGCGGGTCGCCGACGTCGTCGGGACGCTGCTCGCGCTCGTGACCGCGGCGCTCGTCGTGCTCGGCGTCGTCGCCACGCCCTACCTGATCGCCGGCATCGCCCCGGGGTTCACCGGCGAGAAACGCGACGCGACGATCACGCTCGTACGCGTTCTCTTCCCCGGCGTCGGCGTGCTCGTCCTCTCGTCATGGTGCCTCGGCATCCTCAACAGCCACCGCCGGTTCTTCCTCTCGTACGCGGCGCCGGTCGTGTGGAGTGCGACGATGGTCGTCGCGATGCTCGCGTTCGGCGACGGGGCGGCGTCGTATCGGCTCGCCGAGATCGTCGCCGCCGCCGCGACGCTCGGCGCCGTGCTGCAGCTCGCGGTGCAGCTGCCGACCGTGCTCGTGCTGCTCGGCCGGCTGCGCCCGTCGCTCGACCTCGCGTCGGCCCGCGTCCGGCAGGTGTTCCGCAGCTTCGGGCCGGTCGTCGTCGCACGCGGCGTCGTCCAGATCAGCGCCTACGTCGATCAGGTGCTCGCGAGCTTGCTACCGACCGGCGCCGTCGCCGGCCTCGCGTACGCACAGCTCATCTACACGCTGCCGGTGAGCCTCTTCGGCATGTCGGTCTCGGCGTCGGAGCTGCCGGAGATGGCGCGCGCCGCGGGGAGCGCCGAGGACGTCGCGCGCCAGCTGCGCGCGCGCTTGTCGGCGGGCCTCAGACAGATCGCGTTCTTCGTCGTGCCGTCGGCGGTCGCGCTCCTCACCCTCGGCGACGTGATCGCGGCGCTGCTCTATCAAAGCGGCCGCTTCACCCACGCAGACGCGCTCTACGTCTGGGGAATCCTCGCCGGTTCCGCGGTCGGCCTTCTCGCGTCGACGATGGGACGGCTCTATGCGTCGACGTTCTACGCGCTGCACGACACGCGGACGCCGCTCGCCTGTGCCGCCGTACGCGTCGCCTTGACGACCGGCCTCGGCTGGCTCGCCGCGATCGTCTTGCCGCCGCGCCTCGGTATCGATCCGCGCTGGGGCACCGCCGGCCTCACCGCGTCAGCGGGCGCGGCCGGTTGGATCGAGCTCGCGCTCCTGCGTTCGCGCCTGCGCCGCCGCATCGGCGCGACGCCGCTCGCCGGGTCATTCGTCGCGCGCCTCTGGGGGGCGGCCGCTGTCGGGGCCGCGCTCGCCTGGGGCGTGAAGCTCGCGCTCGGCGCGGCGCATCCGCTCGTCGCCGGGCCGCTCGTCCTCGCGCCCTACGCGATCGGGTACGCAGCAGCCGCCCTCGCGCTCGGCGTTCCGGAGGCGCGGAGCGCGCTCGCAACCGTGCGCCGCCGCGGCGTGCGAGGATAGCGCCCCCAGGCGGGGCAACCCGGCAGCCTGGGCAGCTCGCAGTCTCGACTTGTCTTACGCGCTGTACTTTGGGAGCATCGCCGCGCTCGGGGACCCCCGCCTCGAGAAGGAGTTCCCGTGACCCACGACTTCGATCTCCTGATCCGCGGCGGAACCGTCGTCGACGGCACCGGCGCGCCGGCGCGGCGCGCCGACGTCGGCGTGCGCGACGGGCGCATCGCCGAGATCGGCGACGTGCGCGGCTCGGCGACGCGGACGCTCGACGCCGATGGGCACGTCGTCGCGCCCGGCTTCGTCGACATCCACACGCACTACGACGCGCAGGTGTTCTGGGATCGCATGCTGACGATCTCGCCGTGGCACGGCGTGACGTCGGTCGTCGTCGGCAACTGCGGCTTCGGCGTCGCGCCGACGCGGCCCGCGCATCGCGATACGATTCTGCGGACGCTCGAGAACGTCGAGGGCATGGCGCTCGACGCGCTCCGCGCCGGGCTCGGCGAGGAGTGGCCGTTCGAGACGTTTCCGCAGTTCCTCGACGCGATCGAGCGCCGCGGGACCGCCATCAACCTCGGCGCGCTCGTCGGCCACACGCCCGTGCGGCTGTACGTCATGGGCGAGGAGGCGACCGAACGCGAGGCGACCGACGACGAGGTCGCGGCGATGGGGCGGATCGTCGCCGATGCGCTCGCGGCCGGCGCGCTCGGCTTCGCGACGTCGAAGTCGCCGACGCACGTCGGCTGGGCGGGCCGGCCGGTGCCGAGCCGGGCCGCATCGCTCGCCGAGATCGGCGCGCTTGCCGACTGCCTCGCCGAAGCGGGACACGGCCTCATGCAGGCGACGATTGCGCGCGGGTTCTTCGTCGACGAGCTCGCCGCGATTCAGCGCCGCGTGCGACGCCCGATCACCTGGACGGCGCTCTTGAGCGGTCTCTTCGGTCCGGACGGCCACCGCCCCGTCCTCGAGCAGACCGCGGCGCTGCGCCGCGACGGCGTCGAGGTCGTGCCGCAGGTGGCGTGCCGCCCGCTCAACTTCGAGTTCCAATGGAAGGCGCCGTTCCCGTTCGAGAGCATGGCGCTCTTCAAGCCGGTCTCGGCGGCGGATCACGAGGGGAAGAAGCGCCTCTACGCCGATGCGGAGTTTCGCCGTGCCTTCCGCGAGCGCGGAACCCGCGGCGGCATCGCCGACCGCTGGCGCGACACCGTGATCGCCGAGTGCACCGTCGAGCCGGCGCTCGAGGAGCGCAACGTCGCGGTGGTCGCCGCCGAGCGCGGCGTCCATCCCGTCGATCTCGTCCTCGACCTCGCGCTCGCGACCGACCTGCAGGCCAGGTTCCGCATCGCAGTGATGAACAACGACGAGAACGCGGTCGCCGAGCTGCTGGCGCATCCGTCCGTCGTGCTCGGCCTCTCCGACGCCGGTGCGCACGCGAGCCAGCTCTGCGACGCGCCGTTCGCGACCTATCTGCTCGGACATTGGGTGCGGGAGAAGCGCGTCCTCACGCTCGAGCAGGCGATCAACATGCTCACCGCCCGAGGAGCGGCGCTCTTCGGGCTCCGCGACCGCGGCCGGCTCGCCCCCGGGCTCGCCGCCGACATCACGATCTTCGACCCGACGACGGTCGGCTGCTCGGATCTCCGCCGCGTGCGGGACCTGCCGGCCGGCGCCGATCGCTTGGTCTCCGAGGCCATCGGCGTGCGCGCCGTGGTGGTGAACGGCGTCGTCGTGCGCGAGGACGGCCACGACGCGCTCGATCCCACGGGACCGCTTCCCGGACACGTGCTGCGAGGAGGACGTTCATGACGCTGCCGATCATCTCCGCCGACTCTCACGTCACCGAGCCGCCGAACACCTACATCGACTACATCGACCACGCCTGGCGCGCGAAGGCGCCGCGCATGGAGCGCCATCCGACGATGGGCGACATCTTCGTCGTCGACGGCATGTCGAAACCGGTGCCGATGGGTCTCGTCGCCGCCGCCGGGAAGCCGGCGTCGGAGATCCGTCTCACCGGCGCGAAGTTCGAGGAGCTGCATCGCGGCGGCTGGGATCCCGAGGCGCGGCTCGCCGATCAGGACCGCGACGGCGTCGCCGCCGAGATCATCTACCCGACGGTCGGCATGCTGCTCTGCAATCACCGCGACTTCGAGTACAAGCGCGCCTGCTTCGAGGCGTACAACCGCTGGATCGCCGCGTACTGCGCGCCGCATCCCGACCGCCTTCTCGGCGTCGGGCAGACCGCGATGCGCACGCCCGACGAGGGCATCGAGGACCTGCAGGCGATCAAGCGCCTCGGACTTCGCGGCGTGATGATGCCCGGCAATCCCGGCATGGAGGACTACGACTCGCGGATCTACGACGAGTTCTACCGCGCCGCCGTCGAGATCGGCTTGCCGCTCTCGTTCCACATCCTCACCAGCCGTGACGATCAGATGAAGGCGCGCGGCCCGAAGATGAACGGCTTCCTCGCGATCATCCGCGGCTGCCAGGACATCATCGGCACGCTCATTCTCGGCGGCGTCTTCGAGCGCCACCCGCGGCTGCGCGTGGTGTGCGTCGAGGCCGACGCGGGCTGGGTTCCGCACTACATGTACCGCATGGACCACGCGTACGATCGCCACCGCAACTGGCTGCCCGCGGGCCAGGAGCTCTCGAAGAAGCCTTCGGAGTACTTCCGCGAGAACGTCTACACGACGTTCCAGGACGACTGGGTCGCGTTCAAGACCGCCGACCTCATGAACTGGCGGCGTCTCATGTGGGCGAACGACTTCCCCCACAGCGACTCGACGTGGCCGTGGTCGCAGGAGCTCCTCGCGAAGCACTACGCCGACCTCGACGACGACCAGCGCGAGGCGATCCTCTGCCGCAACGTCGCCGAGCTCTACCGCATCGACCTGGCGACGCTCAGCGGCTGACCGGCCGAGCCGCGATTCACGGACACACGTCGCCGGCGCACGCGCTCGTCGGCAAGCGCAGCGTGACCGGTCCCGGTAGGCCGGCGGCGAGATTGACGGCACTACTGCGAGTGGCCGCCAAGCAGAACGCTGCGACCTGCACCTGCGTCGCCCGACCCGCCGTTCCGGTGCGCGAGAGCGGCGCGTCGATGCGGCCCGTCGAATCGGTCGCCCCGGCGCACTTGCGGTTCACGTGCAGGGTGCACTCGTCGCCGGGGAGTGGGCAGTCGGCGTTGCTGCCGCAGCCGCGGAAGGGCTGCCGCATGCAGAGCGGATCGACGGGGCCGCCTTC
>VBKW01000051.1 GCA_005879405.1 Deltaproteobacteria bacterium | reverse complement strand
TCGATGCGCAGCTGTTCCCGCGCTTGCGCCGTCGTCTCGCGCGTCTCGCCGGTGACGTGCGCCTCGAGAAAGGCGCCGACCTCCGGCGCGAGCGTCGCGGGCGTGAGCTGCGCCATGCCGCGAATGACGTACTGCCGCAGCATCGGATCCATCGTCACGATGTGCGTCGTCCAGTGATCACGGACGAACGCCCAGGCTGCGACGCGCGAGTGGCGCGCACCGAGCAGACGCGCGAGGACGAAGGCCCGGTCCTGCGGGCGGACGTCGTCGGTGAACGTGAGCGCGAGCGTGCGCGCGACGAGCGCGGGGGCCTCGAAGCTGGTGAGGGCGAAGAGGAACCGCTCCTCCTCCTAGGGATCGTCGGCGGCGCTCACGCGCTTGCGTGCGAGGTAGCGCTCGTAGAGCGCGCCGTCGCCGTCGCGCGCCGCGAGTCCGGCGACGACCGGGACGAGGTTGGGATCGAGCGTGCTGCGGTCGTCGAGGTAGCGTTCGAGCCGCCGTCGCGCTTCCGCGCGCACGGTGGCGACCCGCGCCAGACGCGCGAGGGCGGCGATGACGGTCGCGCGCTTCATCCGCTCGTCGGCGCTCTCGCTCGCGCGCGGGTCCCAGCCGAGGCGCGCGAGCTGCGTCGCGAACGTCGTCTCGACGAGGCGGCTGAAGGCCGGGAGCGCCGGGTCGGCGAGCGCGTGCGTGTCGAGCCAGGAGAGGCGCTCGACGATGGCGTCGAGGACGGCGCGATCCGCCTCGTCGCGCAAGCCGGCGAGCAGGCGGAGAAAGCCGCGGACGTCCGAAACGCCGGCTTTCACGAGCACCCATTGGTTGCCGACGAGGCTCAAGCGTTCCTCGGGCGTCAACGCCTCCGTCATGACCTCCGCCAGCCGCGCGATTCCGCGGTCATCGAGGGCGTAGCGATAGAACCCGGCGGCGCCGCCGTTCGGATGGACCCAGCGCGCGCCCGGAAGCGTGACCTCGGCGCGCTCGTCGACGAGGAGCACGCGCTCCTCGCGCACGCCGTCCTCGCCGCCGATCTTCAAGACCATCGGCACCGGCCAGCGCTGCGTGGGGGCGTCGCGCGCCGCCTCGGGATCGGCGAAAAACCGCCGCTGCCGGAGCGCGAGCGTCGCGCCAGCGGTGTCGAACCGCGTCGCGATCTCGACGACCGGGTGGCCGGGCTCGCGGATCCACGCGTTGGCGATCGTCGTCACGTCACGGCCGGAGACCGTGGCGAGCTCGCGCCAGAAGTCGTCGGCGGTGGCGTTGCGCTCGGCGTAGCGTCGCAAATAGGCGCGCACGCCGTCGCGAAACGGATCGGCGCCGAGAAACGCCTCGATCATGCGGACGACGCCGGCGCCCTTCCAGTAGGTGATGACGTCGAACCGCTCCGCCGCCTGACGTGCGTTGTCGACCTGGAACGAGATCGGATGCGTCGAGACGAGCGCGTCGAGCGCGAACGGGCGGGCGAGCGTCGCGACGAAGTCGCGCCACATGCCCCATTCGGGCATCAGATCGGCGGTCGCCTTCCAGCCGACGAACGTCGCGAACGACTCGTTCAGCCAGAGATCGTTCCACCACGCCATCGTGACCAGATCGCCCCACCACATGTGGGTGAGCTCGTGCGCGGCGGTGTAAAAGATGTCCTTGAGCGTGTCGGCCGACGCGTGCGCCGGGTCGGCGGCGATCGCGGTCAAGCGGTACGTGATCGCACCCGGGTTCTCCATCGCGCCCGCCTCGAAGTCGGCGAGGCCGATCGCATCGATCTTCCCGTACGGGTACGGAATCGCGGTGTAGCGTGCGAGGTACTCGACGGCGCGGCGGTGCGCGTCGCGGGCGTACGTGCCCTTATCGACGAGACCGGCGGGCACCCACACGCGGACGGGTACGCCGTCGGCCGTCGTCACCGCGTCGGTCGCGTCGAAGGGTCCGACCGCGAACGCGACCAGGTAGGAGGAGATCGGCGGGGTCTCGCGGAAGCGAATCTCGACGCGATCGCCGTCCAGCGGGCGCTGCGACTCGACGGCGCCGTTGGCGATCGCGCGCGCGTCGCGTGGGACGACGAGGGTCAGGGCGAAGCGCGCCTTGAACTCGGGCTCGTCGAAGCACGGAAACGCGCGGCGCGCGTCGGCGGCCTCGAACTGCGTCGCCGCGTACCGTGCCCCGTCCTTCACGGAGCGATAGAGGCCGCGCAGCTTCTCGAGAATCGTGCCGGCGAACGCGAGGTGCAGCGTCGCCGCGCCGGCGGCGAGCGGCTCCGGGAAGAGCAGCGACACCGCCTCGGCCTGCGGATGCACCACGACCCGCGCCGTCGCGCCGGTCGTGAGTCGCGCCTCGGCGATCTCGAGCTCGAGCGCGTGCAACGTGAGCGTGTCGGTGGGCGCCCCGATCGCGACGTCGATGTCGACGGTGCCCGCGTATCGCCACCGTTCGAGATCGAGCTCCAGGCGGAGATCGTACCGGCGCGGCATCACGTGCTTCGAGAGCCGGAAGTTCGGACCGGGATCGCGCGGCTCGCGTGTCGCCATGGCGCGGTACTCTGGCCGAGCGCCAACCAGTGCGCAAGGATGCGCGCGATCAGTGTCGCGCGCGTAGACAGTCGCTCATCAAGTAACGCGCGGGGGACGCGGCAGTCGGTTCTACACCCGTGGTGCGCAAGAGGGTAGATTTGCGCACCACGGGTGCAGAACCGACTGCCGCGTCCCCCGCGGGTCGTGTGATAAGAGACCGCCGCTCATGCGCGCGACCCCGACGACCACGCCGACCGCCGGCACGCGTTTCGAGCTGGGTCTTTGTTTCGCGACCGCCGTCGCGCTCGCGGCGATGGTGTGGGCGCTGCCGCGTCCGATCGACGACCTCTTCGTTGCGCTCGCCGGCGGTCGTGACATCGTCGCGGGCAAGCTCGGTACGCCGGATGACTGGGCGTTCACCACGCACGGCCGCGTGTGGCTCGATCAGAACTGGGGCACGCACTGGGCGACGTTTCTCGTGTGGCGCGCGTTCGGCGAGGGCGGGCTCCTCGCGCAAAAGGCGGTCATGCTGGCGGCGACGATGGCGTTCATCGTGCTCGCGTGCCGCGCCCGCGGCGTCGCCGTGCCGACGGCGCTGCTCGTCGCCGGGGGTGCGATCGCCGCGTCGCGCAGCTACGTCGATCTGCGGCCGAACTTGACGAGCATCATGCTGACACCGCTCGTGCTGTGGATGCTGTATCGCAGCCGCGCGCGCCCGAGCTTGGTGTGGGTCGCTGCGTTCGTCGTCTGGATCTGGAGCAACGCGCACGGCGGGTTCGTCCTCGGCATCGCGCTGATGGCGCTGTGGGCGGGAAGCGTCGCCATTGCGGCGGCTCTCGAGGCCGAGCGTCATCGCGTTGCGCGCGGGTGGAACGCCGGCGCGCTCGCCGCCGCCGCGACCATCGCGGCGTTCACGGCCGCGGCGTTCGCGAATCCGTTCGGCGTCGCCAACGTGACTCATCCGCTCGTCGTCGCGCGCGAGCCGATCTGGCGCAACGTCGACGAGTGGCGGTCGCTCTTCACCTCCGCGCGAACGCCGTTCGGAACCGTGTGGGAGTTCCTCGTGGTCGTCGTGGTGTGGGGTGCCGCGCTCGTGCATCACGGGCTCGCCGCGGCTCGCCGATCCGCCGCCGGCACCGAAGCGCAACCTGAGAACGCGGCCCGCACGGCGATTCCGACCGTGCCCTTCGTTTTCGACGTCGCCGCCGGTCTCCTCGCCGTGACGATGGCGCTGCAGGCGCGACGGTTCGTTCCACTCGCAATCCTCGTCGTCGCACCGACGATCGCGCGCGAGCTCGATTGCGTGCTCCACGGCCGCCCTCGGCGTGCGGTCGTGATCGCGATCGCGCTCATGCTGCTCATCCCGCCGGCGCTACTCACGCGTCCGCTGGTGCGGCGCTACCGCTCGGACAATCCGCTCTATCCGACGGAATCGCTCCTCGCGCGCATGGTCGTCACGCACAGGTTCTTCCCGAGCGACGCGGTCGCGTTCGTGAAGGCGAACGGCATCGACGGCCCGGTATTCAACGCCTGGGCTTGGGAGGGATTTCTCCGCTGGCACGACACCAAGCTCCAATTCTTTGCCGGCAGCCGGGCGCAGCAAGTCTACGACGCGGCGACGTACGCGCGCTCGCTCGAGCTCCTCCAGGGCGGTGAGCGCGCGCCGGCGACGCTCGAGTCACTCGGCGTCCATCTCGTGCTCGTTCCGCTCGCGCCGGACTTCAACGCCCTCCTCGGCGCGCTCGTGCTCGCCGACGACGCGCATTGGTCGTATCTCTACAACGACGGTCAACACATGCTGCTCGCCGACGCGACGTGGCCGCAGAACGCGGCGCGCTTCGCGGCGCTCCGCGACGGCACGCTCGAATATCCCGACGCGGCGATCGGCCTGCTCAGCCGCGGCCTCTATCTCGCGTCGCCCGCGGCGCATGGATCCACAACAGACGCGCGTGCCGCCCTCGAGGATGCCGCGGCGACGCGGCCGATCGGGCTCGCATACGCCGCGCTCGGCGACTTGGCGATGAGTGGGAGAATACCGCTCCGCGACGCCATCGCGTTTCTCGAGGGCGAGCGCGGGCGCCTCGCCGCGCGTGCGGTCGTCGGCGCTGGCTCCGTCGACGTGCTCGGCGCGCGACGATGGCTCGCGATGGTCCTCGCGGGCTTGTACGGACGCGTGGGTCGCGCGCACGACGCGGAA
>VBKW01000053.1 GCA_005879405.1 Deltaproteobacteria bacterium | reverse complement strand
GCCGATGGTCGCCATCGGGCTCGTCGTTCCGGCTCCGTACCCGGCGCTGGCGCTGGCGCAGATCCTCGGCATCGCGGTCATCGCCGGCTGCGCGTCACGTCTCGAGGGAGCCGCGCCCGACGGCGCCCGTTCGCGCCGGCTCGCGTGGGCGATCGGGTTCCTCCTGCTGGTCGTGCTCGTGTGGCGGCCGCGCTCGCTCGCCGTCCTCGAAGACCGCCCTGAGCGCTTTCCGATCCTCTTCTTCTCGTCCGTATTCGCGTTCGCGGTCATGGTCGCCGTCGGCGTGCGTCGGCGGCCACGCGCCGCGTTGAGCCTCGTCCTGCTCGTCGCCATCGCGCTCGAGTGGCTGTGCGTGACGCTCTTGCCGACGTTCGTCGACACGCCCGTCGGGTTCGGTCTCGCCGACGTGCTGTACAAGATCGACTACTGGTACCCCTGGGCGCTCGTGTTCCCGGCAGCGTATCTCTTCGCGTCCCTCGCGCGGTCAGCGGGCGAAGGCGCGAGCGTGCTCGTCCTGCTGCTGCTGCTGTTCATTCCGTGGAAGGACAACACCCACGGCAACTTCATCTCGCATCAGATGGCGATCAGCGAGTGGTTCGCGCAGACGATCGGCACCGCGAAGGGCGGCTACTGGTGGAACGCCGACGAGCCGCGCTGGGCCCAGACCGATGCCGAGCGCGCGCTGAACGATCTGGTGCGCGACGAGATCGCGGCTGGCAGAGTCACCGCCGCGACCCACATCGTCCACCTGACGCCGCACACGCTGATGGGGAAGAACGTCGTTCTCTTCTCCGTGTTCACCGGCGTCGACGACGATCCGTACGTCGCAGATCGGACGTACCGGCTCGACCTCGGCGCGACGGCGGGCAGCAGGCTCCGTCGTGCCGAACCGGAGACGATCGCCGCCGTGCTCGCCGCGCACCCGCCGTACGTCGTCATCCACGGCAACCCGCTGGCGCTCGCGGCCGACGCGCTCGCCGACTACGACGAGCTGCTGAATCGCGACGACGTCCGTCTACTGCGGCATCGATCGCTCGCGCCGTCGCCGACCAACGAGGCGGTGCGCGGCGTTCACGCGTCGTCGTAACCGGGCAATCGCGGCGGCCGCGCCGATCGTCGGCCGGGCGCGACCGCTTGTGTGCGCTGCCGGCGCGGCATACTCCTCGCGTCCATGAGCAGCGAACGCAACAAACACCTGGCGCGCGAGTTCTTCGCGTGCTTCACGACCGGCGACATCGCCGGCGCCCTCGACCGCATGACCGACGACGCGACCTGGTGGCTCCCCGGAAAGCCGGGCCAGCTGCCGATCATCGGCGAGCAGACGAAGGAGCAGATGGCGCGACTCTTCCAGGCGATGACGTCCCAGCTCGACAACGGTCGCCTCCCGATGACGGTGAAGAGCATCATCGCCGAAGGCGACCAGGTCGCGCTCCAAGCCGAGTCGCACGGCCAGCTACGAAACGGCCGCGTCTACAACCAGGAGTACCACTTCGCCCTCACGTTCCGCGACGATAAAGTCGCCGCCGTCCGCGAGTACCTCGACACCCAGCACGTCTTCGCAACCTGGTTCGCCCCGTGAGCTGCTGACGTTTGGCTTGCTCGCACCGGTTTGCAATGCACCGGCGGCGGTCGAGTTGCGAGCCAGACGAGGCGCGAGGGAAGTGAGCAGCGCAGGCGTAGCAGCGCTACGCCGAGCAGCGGAGCGACCGAGCAACGAAGTATGGCGACGCAAATCGGCCGCCGCCGCTAGAACCAACCGTGGAGCCATGAAGTGCTCTCGACATCCTGTGGCGCGACGACGTTCACCTTGCCGAGCTGCTGATCGCCACGGCGCGCGATGACGGCGCCGACGACCTGACCCTTCTTGATCGGCGCACTGATCGACGGCGGAATCGTCGTTTCGATCTTCACGTCGCCGGCTTCGGTGCGCGGCACCGTCACGCGCAGATCGCCGGCGGCGATGCCGGTCAACGAGGGAACGCTGCCGCCGGAAACGGAGATCGCGCTGCCGACGGGCTATCCCGCTTTCGCGGCTTGGATCGTCTTGTAGCCGGCGAACCCGGTCGTGAGGAGCTTCGCCGCCTCGTCGAAGCAGCCCTTCTTGGTCGGCGCGCCGAGCACGACGGCGAGGAGCCGCAAGCCGTCGCGGGTCGCGGTCGCGGTGACCTCGAAGCCGGCGGCGGCGTAGTAGCCGGTCTTCAAGCCGTCGGCGCCGGCGTAGGTGCGGACGAGGTGGTTCGTGTTCCGCATCTGCAGCTGGCCGTCGCGAAACGGCGCCTCCGACATCGCCGCCCACTCCATGATCTCGGGGAACTCGGCGAGCTTGCGGGCGACGATCGCGAGGTCGGCGGCGCTCATGAGATCCGGCTGCTGGCCGCGTCCCGGCGGGAGGCCGTGCACGCTGTGGAACTCGCTGTCGGCGAGGCCGAGATCCTTGGCGCGCTGGTTCATGAGCGCGACGAACGCGTCGGTCGAGCCGGCGACGTACTCGGCGACGGCGACGGCGCCGTCGTTCGCCGACGCGATGACGATCGCCTTCAGGAGCTCGCGCAGCGGGAAGCGCTCGCCTTCGCGCAGGTACACCTGCGAACCGCCGATCTTGCTCGCCCACGCCGACGCCGTGACCATGTCGTCGAGACCGATCGACTTGTCGCGCACGCGCTCCATCGTGATGAGGAGCGTCATCATCTTCGTCATCGACGCCGGCGGCCAGCGGAGGTGCTCGTCCTTCGCGAAGAGCACTTGGCCGCTGTCGCGGTCGAGGACGAGGGCGGCCCGGTAGGGCGCCTCGGGCGTGAATTGGCCGCCCTTGGCGGGTGCGGCGGCGACGGCGCCCTCTTCGTCGCTGTCGGCCGCACTCGGTCGCGCGGCCTGCGACGCGGGCCCCCGCGCGGCGCGTAACGCGCGCGCCTCCGCGGACACGGTCGCGCCCACGAGCACGACCGACGCCATCGTCACGATCAGCCACTCCCTCCGCATCCTGCACCTCCCCACGCGACGTGCGTGTCGTCGAAGATGCCGCGCACCATACATCCGGAGGACGATGCGCGGCCAGTGGAAAATACGTCGGGCTGCTTGCGTACGGCGCGCAGCGCGCGCGCGAGCGCGCCGGCGACGGACGGCGTGAGGCCGGGGACGTCGTCGCTCGCGAGCTCACGCGCGACGGCGCCGGCCGGCGCGGCGAGTGGCGCCAGCGCGGCGAGCGCGACGACGATGCGCGCGTCCGCGCGGTCGATCGCGCGTCGCAGCTCGTCGAGTGTGAACGGCGCGGCAATGGATTCCGGCGTCGCACGTTGAATCGCCTTCGCGGGCGGCATCGCGTTCGACGGCGGCCTCGCGCGCGCGGTCTTCGATCGGGCGGCCGGCGGCGTGCTTCGCGGCGGCGACGAGGGGCATGAGTGTGAGGCGGCGCCGCACGTCCTCGACGAGGGACGCCGTCGCGGCGTCGAGCGGCGCCACGCTCGCGTCGGGCGCCGCGTCACCGTCGCGTGGTGCCGAGTTTCCATCGTGCGACGCCGGGCTGGCATTGAGCGCGCCGGTCGCGACGGCGCGGAGGACCCGCGCGCGCAGCGCCGGCAGCCAGCCCGAGCGCTCCCGCTCGAGCAGCCACCCGTCGAGATCGGTCGCGAGGGCGCCCTTCCCCGGCGGTAGCCAATACGCCTTGCGGTCGCGTGCAAGACGCGCGGCGACGCGGAAGCACGGCGCCGCCGCGCAGGCCGCGTCGAACGCCGCGAGCTCGAGCGTGTCGGTCACGATCGCGTCGGCGTCGCCGCGCGCCAGCATCGCGGGCAGCGCTGTGTTGTCGTCGACGGCGACGATCCGTGCGTGTGGGAACCGCGCATGGGCGACTTGCTCGAGGTGGCCACCGCGATTCACGGCGACCGTGCGCGCGGGACGGTCGAATCCGGCGGGCGGCTGGGCCGCCGCGCCGCGGCCCGCGGTCGCGGCGCTGTCGACGGTCGAAGCGCGCGCCGCGACGGCGAGCACCGCGTCGGCGCGCGCGACCGTCGCCGTCATGATGCCGGTGACGAGCCGATCGGCGCGGACGGTGACGCCGCTCATCACGACGTCGAAGTCACCGGCGGCGAGACGGCTCCCGAGCTCGGGCCAGCGGAACGGCACGAACACGACCTCGCGCCCGCGGTCGGCGGCGTAGGCGCGCGCCACCTCGATGTCGAACCCGGCATACGTCCCGTCCGGGTTACGCGACGAGAACGGCGCGTAGTCGCCGCTCGTGCCGACGCGCAGGGGAGGGATTGCAGGGGCGCCGCCGCGCAACGGCGCGCGCGGCGTGCAGCCGCCGAGCAGTAACCCGGCGAGGATCGCCGCGAGCGCCGGCACGATCGTCGCAAAGAATGCCGCGCGCCGTCGGACGATCGTTGCCGGCAACGCGGAGAGCCGCGCTCGTTGACGGCGTCGGGCGGCGAACGTTAGAAGGCGACCATCCCCGACGGGGAGATCCCCATGACCAACGCGGCGCCGGCGACCCGCAACGAGACGAGCGACGTGCGCGACGCGCACCGCTTCGACGTCGGCGCGCTGCAGGCGTACCTGCAGCGCTACGTCGACGGCTTCCACGGCACGCTCGAGGTGCGGCAGTTCGTCGGCGGGCAATCGAACCCGACGTTTCTCCTCGCCGCCGGCGGTCGCGAGTACGTCATGCGGAAAAAGCCGCCTGGGAAGCTCCTCGCGTCCGCGCATCAAGTCGACCGCGAGTACCGCGTCATCAGCGCGCTCGCAGCGACCGACGTCCCGGTGCCGCGCGCCTACGCCCTGTGCGACGACGAGAGCGTCATCGGCAGCGCGTTCTACGTCATGGAGTACGTCCGCGGCCGCATCTTCCGCGACCCGCAGCTCCCCGGCGTCGCGCCGGCGGAGCGCGCCGCGATCTACGACAGCATGAACGACGTGCTCGCGCGCCTGCACACAGTCGACTGCGTCGCCGTCGGTCTCGGCGACTACGGCAAGCCCGGCAACTACTTCGCGCGCCAGATCGGCCGCTGGACGAAGCAGTACGAGGCCGCGAAGACCGATCACGTCGAGGCGATGGACAACCTCATCGCCTGGCTGCCGACGCACATCCCGCCCGGCGACGAGACCTGCATCGCGCACGGCGACTTCCGCCTCGAGAACTCGATCTACCACCCGACCGAGCCGCGCATGATCGCCGTCCTCGACTGGGAGCTCTCCACGCTCGGACATCCGCTCGCCGACCTCGCGTACAACTGCATGCTCTACCACGTGAACAGCCCGACCCAAGGCACGCTGATGAATCTCGACTACGAGGCCGTCGGGATCCCGAGCGAGGCGGACTACGTCGCCGCGTATTGCCGCCGCACCGGCCGCCCCGGCGTCGAGCACTGGGAGTTCTACGTCGCGTTCGCGCTCTTCCGCCTCGCGTCGATCGCGCAAGGTGTCTACAAGCGCGGCCTCGACGGCAACGCCAGCTCGACGCAGGCGAGCATGTACGGCGCGGTGTGCGCGTTCCTCAGCGGACGGGCGTGGGAGATGGTGGCGCCGCGCGCGTGAGCGGTGCGCGGTTTCGAGCCGCGCGACGCTCCCCGCAGCGAAGCGATCGAGGTGTCCACTTCCAAAGAAAATCGAAGCGGCGCCGATTCTCTGAAGGATCTTGCCATTGTGGCAACATCCTTCCAGCACTCTTCTATATTTCAAACAGTTACCGGAAGCGTATAGAAGGCGAATCTGGCAAGATTTCGGATGGGTTCGGACAACGGCTACTAGACGCGAGAGCCGTGCACCGCTGGGTCTAGTAATCTCACGGAACCTTGAAGAAGACGACGCTAGAAGCGAGCAGAGCGAACCCGGACACGATGAGTACGGTTCGCATCGTGTGGAGCTTCTCCCAGCGATCGCGAAGCGCTGCCCACTCCGGCGGCGGTGCTGCCACCTCCCAACTTTGCACTTGCTTGTTGATGGGCACGTTGCCGGCGAGCGTGACTGCCATGTCCCCGATGATCAAGATTAGCGCCGCGAGCGAGAGGGCAAAGGCACCCGGGACCGCTCTCGCGAGGACGACGCAGGCCGCGACCGAGAGGATTGCCGCATTCCCGAGGATAGGCATGACCCGGGCGGCAACCCGATCCCTCCCCTGCTGGACTTCGGTGAACAGGGCACCCGATCGGGTCTCCCGGAGGGGTGCCTCTGTAAGCCAGGTGCCAAAGTGGACGCCCATGCTGAGCGAAGTCAAAACCAGTGCCGCGAACTGAACGATCTCGATCATCACGCATCCTCGACCGCAATAGGTTTCTACCAGTCTGCGCTTCCCCGGCTCATGGACGACCGCGTTTGCCGCCCCCGGAGCGGGCGCCTAACTCGATTTGGACAGTTCCGTATAGTTCGACGAACGCTGACCAGCCTCGCACGCTAACACGCGGTGCCAATGCTGATTCGGAAGCCGAGACTTGCATGATGCCGCAGAGTTCCCTCGCGAATGCTCGAGAGGGTCAATCCCATTCCTAGTTGAAAATGGATGGTGACCTTCGTTGACGACTCCGGTGCCTGGTTAAGGCCGGATCTTTTTGTACTTATCGAGCTCCGGGCTATCGCCCGTCAGCTGCTTGAGGTCGTCGTTCACGGTGAGCCAAGGGGCCTTCTGCTCGATGAAGCAGTGGCACTGCACGGGAAGGTCCGCGTCGACCGTGAGGTTGGCCCGCGCCACGTGAATCTCCCCCGGGCAAAGGGCGGACTTGAAAAACATCGTGCTGCCGCAGTCCGGGCAGAAACCGCGCTTCGACTGCTGCGACGAAGTGAACCACCGCACGTGGTCCTCCCCGGCCTCGAAGGAGAACTGCGCTTCCGCCACCACGACCCATGTCACGAAGGCGGCGCCGTGGGCCCGCTGGCAAAAGCGGCAGTGGCAATGGGCGCTTTCATCCGCCTTGGGAAAGCTGAACTTCACTTTGCCGCATAGACACTCTCCGCCAGGGATCGATTCATCCATATTTCACTCCAACGTCGACCAGCGCTCGAGAACGGTGCCGAAGCGTACCGGGCGCCGCCTCGAGCCGGGCGCGCACGAGCCGATTCTCTTGCGCCGTCTTCCGGATATGAGACATCGTTCCTCGCGAGAACGTCTCACCGTTGTGGGAGGTCACCACCCACTTTTCAACTGAGTCTGGCACTCACCCCGCTCGAGACCCGCGGCTGCGTTAGCCTGCAAACTGTTGCCGTGTATCACTGCCACGCTGCCCTCGGCGAGAGCGCGGATCAGAAGATCCGGACAGCTTGGCCGAATTGGGGACGCTTCCGGCCACCGGAAGGCCCCCCGAAAATGCGGAAGTGGGCGATGTTGGGGCAGCCCCTCCCCGGCGACCGTGCTGCCGAACAGTCGACGCTCATTTGTCAGGAGCGAGAAATCCATGCAGCGTCGCATTGATAACCGCTCCCGGAGCGCCTTGAGTGTCGGCGCATATCCCTTGTACTGGCGACGCTGTTACCGCTTTCACAATAACTCCCGGATCCAATACAAAATCGGCGTGCCCTGAACCGTTGGAATCAAGCACCAGTGAGGACATGTGGACGGGATTTCCTCCGCCTCCACCACCACCGAACTCCTCGAGGAAAACAGTCACAGAGTTTCCAGCAACACCGAAATCGACTAGAATCGTTCCACCTGTGACAACAAGAACCTTACCTGTTGGTATTTGGAAGCTGTTATTGCTGCCGGTTGGATCGATCTGCTGATCGACAAGCTGGCCGTTTCCTGCGGGTCCTCCTGCTCCGCATGGCGTCCCGCCCGACGTCGACAAGGTCACCACCTGGCTCGCTTTGTTCGGTGCGAGCGTTCCGGCAGCGGCAACGTGGGCGCACGACAGCACAGCACCAATGAACGTAAGAATGGCAGCGGCGATGCGGTCGCACGTTTCGGGGTGATCCGTCCACGGAAAACTCAAGGCAACTGGCCACCGTGGCCGGGACGGGGACGGAAATCGCCACCGTGACGCGTCAGGCGGACGCGGCGCCTCCCAGTGAACGGGAGACCGCTGGAAATTGTCCAGAAGATTCGGCCCTCTCCGCGAGCACCAACCCAAGGATCGCGGCCGCCGCCGTGAACACAGCCGCTAGCCACATCCCCGACAACGCGGCGAAACCCATCGGCATCGCCAGGTTGGCACCGTAGTAGGCGATCAGCAGCCGGCTCGCCACCGGCGGGGGCGTCGTTCGGTCGAGGATCGCCATCGCCAACACGCCGACCGCATACCAGCCTATGAAGTTGGAGACGGGGATTCCGTAGTACACGCCGGGCGTCTGCCAGACCCAGAACGGATACAAGTGTCCCAGGCAGGGATCGATGCTCAGATCCCACGCGAGCATCATCCAGGAGCCGAGAAGGTACCGCTGCAGGGCCGCGCGGGGAAACGCGCGCGTGGCGATCGCGTATGCCGGAAACGCGATGTTCCACCAGGCGAGCGGCATGACGACCGGCACTGTGGCGAGGATCTTGGGACCGAGCAGGTCGGTGAAGTGATAGCGGCCGAAGGGCAGACCCGTATGCACACCCACGAACTCTGCTCCAAAGCCGAGGACGACGACGGCGATGCAGCCGCCGAACCACCCGCGCCATTCTCCCAACAGGAGCGCGAGCACGCAGATGCTCACGAGGATCTGGCCCCGGGCGAAGATGATGGGACCGTAGTCGAGGAGGAGGGGAAGGTCGGGAAGCCAAGCTCCCAAGCGTGGCGCGGCGACCACGACCGCGTAGCCCGCGAGGCCGATCGCCGTGAAGGCGTAGAGTGCAACAATCGCCAGTCGCGCACGCTCAGATCGTGCCTTCGTCCTGGGTTCGGTTAGCGGGCTCATAGGGATCAGCCCTCGCCGTATTTGTCGTGGTGGCGCCACCAGTAGGTGGGCTCGTTGCGGCCCTTGGGAGCGCGGTCGAGCCATTGGTAGCCGGCCCACAGGCCGTCGAGGCCACGAGCGAAGGCGGAATAGC
>VBKW01000348.1 GCA_005879405.1 Deltaproteobacteria bacterium | reverse complement strand
GACCGACGCCAGCTCGGTCGTGCGCGCGGCGAGGTCGGCCGTCCGCGCGGTGAGCTCGGCCGTTTGTACGTCGGCGAGTCGAGACGCCCGCAGGGCGAGCGCGCCGACCACGAGCGCGACACCGGCCGCGATCGCGCCGACTGCACGCCAGCGGCGGAGCGCGCCCGCGCGTGCTCGTGCTCCGGCGTCACGTTGCGCCTCCACGAGCAGGCGTGCGCGCAAGCCGGGCGGCGGCGGCGTCCCGTGCGCGTCCGCGAGCGCCTCGAGCGTCGCGTCGTCGAGGGCGCGCTCGTCGACGCCGATCGTCGCGTCGTCACGCATGCGGCACCTCGCGCGCGAAGCCGGCGCGCAGTCGCAGCACGCCGTCGCGAATTCTCGTCTTGACGGTTCCGAGCGGCGCTCCTTCGCGTGCCGCGATCTCGCTGTGCGAAAGACCCTCGAAGTACGCGATCTCGATCACGCGGCGCTGCTCGCGTGGCAGCTCGTCGAGGGCGGCACGCACGCGCCGGCCGCGCTCGGAACGCAGCAGCGCCTCGTCGGGGCGCTCGGGCGCGGCGACGTCTTCGGCGGCGGCACCTTCTTCCGCCCGACCGCGCGCGCCGCGAGCGCGTACTTGATCAATCGCCGCGTTGCGGACGAGACGCAGCAGCCACGCCCGCGCGACGCCGCGTGCCGGCTCGTAACGATCCGCGCGGCGCCACACCCGCAAGAGCGCCTCCTGGACGACGTCCTCGGCCGCAGCCGTGTCGCCGGTGATGCGCAGCGCGAGACCGTACGCGGCGGCGGAGACGCGATCGTACAGCGCGGCGAGGGCGCGCTCCTCGCCGGCGGCGACGCGCACGAGAAGCTCCGCCTCGGGATCCGGCGCTGCGCTCGGCTGCGTCACAGTTCGAAGCCGCCGCTCGCGCCGATGCGCCACGCGAGCCCGCATCCGACCGCGATGCTCGCGAGCGCGGCGCCGGTCCGCAACGCCCCTTCCAGCCGCGACGACCGTCCTCCCGCGAGCACGAAGGGAAGCCCGACAAGGGCGCTCACCAGCGCCATGCCGGCGATCGAGCCGAGGCCGAACACCGCAACGGCGAGCAATGCCAGTGCGGGCGACGGAATCGTCGTGAGCACGATCATCATCGGCGCCGCGCTGCCGGCGGCACCGTGCAGCAGGCCGACGAGGAGCGAGCGCCGCCACACCCGCGCGCCATGATGCGGCTCGTCGCGACCGACGAGCGCCGTGCCGGGCGCGTCTGCGTGGACGCGCCGATGGATATGGGGATGCGCATGAACGCGCCAGCCGTGCGCATGGACGTGCCAATGGAGCACGCCGCCCGAGGCGATCGCCCACAGGCTGCGGCCACCGAGCCCGATGAGCATCGTCGCGACGGCGAGCTCGAGTACACTCGCGGCGCGCGGCGAAACGTGCACCCCGAACGCGATCACCACCGACGCAAAGACGAGCAGCGCCGCCGTATGGCCCAATCCCCAGGCCGCCCCCACCGCAGAGGCGCTCCACGCCCCGCGCCGTTCGCTGGCGATCGTGCGCAACCGGCGACGTCCCCATGTCGTCGCGCACCATTGACCCTCGACCCCCGCCGACGCAAGCGAGGCGCGAGCGATCGGTGCACCGACCCGAGGATATGAGCGACGACGTCACGTCTTCGATCCCGTGCGAAAGCTGGACGAGCACCGCGTGCCGGATACACGTCGCCGATCGCGCAGTCCGGCGTACACCACACGACGAGTACGGCCGGCGAGGCGCGTTCGGATTGTGACGATTGCTTCGCGCCGGACGGGCGGGGGCGCCTGCTGCACCCGTGGTGCGCACACTTACCCTCTTGCGCACGTCGGGTGCGGCAGGTGCCCCCGCCCCCGCTCCGTCCGGCAACGGAACCGACCATCCAATCCATCATCCTCGCAGGGCCGTACCAGAGGGCGATGCACGACGGATTCGATCTTGACGCCTATGTGAGCCGCTCACGCGCGCTCGACCTGTCGGATATCCGCTGGGACGACGTCGCGCGGTATCCCCTCGCCGCGGAGGCCGTGCGCACCCTGCGCTACATGCAGGACATCGAGAGCCACACGATCGTGTACCTGCGGACGCTGCTGTCGACGAGCGCCATCGACGACCCCGAAGTCGCGACTTTTCTCGCCTGCTGGCTCTACGAGGAGACCTTCCACGGACGGGCGCTGGCGCGCTTCCTCGAAGCGGCGGGCGCGGACGTCGTCCAGCGTAGGCGATCGCGCGCGCCGCTGCCGGCGCGGCTCGAGGCCGTGCTCACCGCGGCGCTCGCACGGGCGTGGCCGGACTTCGTCGGCGTTCACATGACGTGGGGCGCGATCAACGAGCTCACCACGCTGACCGGGTATCGCCGGCTCGCCGCGGTCGCGCGCCATCCGGTGCTCTTCGAGCTCCTCGCCCGCATCGTCCGCGACGAGTCGCGACATTTCTTCTTCTACTATCGCCAGGCGGCGCTCCGGCTGCGCAGCCCGGCGGCGGCGCGGATCACGCGCTTCCTCGTCGACCGCTTCTGGGCGCCGGTGGGATCCGGCGTGCAGCCGACGTCGGAGACGCGCTTTCTCGCGGCATATCTCTTCGGCGATAACGAGGGCCGCGACGCCGCCCGCAAAGTCGACGATCGCATTCGCCTGCTGCCCGGCTTCGCCGGTGCGTCGCTTCTCGAGGCCTGGATCGAGCGCGAGATTCCGCCGCGCCGGTCAGTCGGGTCCGCCGCGGGGCGGCTCTCGCGGCACGGGGATCATGCGGTGCCTTGGGGCTCCGCGATCAGCATGCGCAGCTCGTCGGCCGCGATCACGTAACGCTCGGCGCAGAACTCGCACGTGACCTCGGCGCCGCCGTCGCGCGCGATCATGTCGGCGATCTCCCCCGCGCCGAGAAGAAGAATCGCGCCGAAGACGCGCTCACGCGTGCACGGGCAGTCGAACCGCGTCGACTGGGCATCGAGCGCCTCGACATCCAGCCCAGCGAGAACCGCGTCGAGGAGCGCGCGTGGACCCGCGCCCTCGCGGATCAACGTCGTGACCTGCGGCAGCGAACCGACATTGCGCTCGACGTGCCGCATCACTCGTTCGTCGGCGCCGCTCATCATCTGCACGAGGAAGCCGCCGGCGGCGCCGACGTCGCCCTCGCGATTGACGAACACACCGAGCGCGACCGCCGACGGAATCTGCTCCGAGCTGACGAGGTAGTGCGCCACGTCCTCGGCGATCTCGCCGGAGACGAGCCGCATGACGCTGCGATACGGCTCTTTGTTCCAGGGTTGGGTGCGGATCACGCACAAGATACCGCTGCCGATCGCGCCGGCGACGTCGAGCTTGCCGCGCTTCGACGGCAGGTGCGTCGCCGGACGGGCGACGTAGCCGCGCACCGTGCCGGCACCGGTCGTCGCCGCCATCACGCGGCGGAGCGGCCCGTCGCCGACGAGCTCGATCGAGAGGCGCTCCTCGTCCTTCATCGTACCGCCGAGGAGGAGCGCCGCGGTGAGCGTGCGGCCGAGCGCCGCCGTCGCGGTCGGATACGTCCCGTGGCGGTGGCGCGCCTCCTCGACGACCGCGGTCGTCACCGCCGCGAGCGCGCGCACAGTGCCGCCGGCGGCGCTGACTTTCACGAGATCGCTCATCGCCGCTCGCGCATGAGCGCCGCGAGCCGCTGCGCGTCGACGAAGCCGACGGTGCGCGACTCCTCGGCGCCGCTCGATCCGAAGAGCACGATCGTCGGCACCCCGAGCACGTGAAAGCGTTGCATCCACTCTTCGCGATCGGGGGTCATCTCGGTCACGTCGGCGCGCAACATCGCGAACCGCTCGGCTTCCTTCGTCACCATGGGATCGACGAACGTCATCGTATCGTTCTCGCGACAGGGAAGACACCAGCGCGCGGTGAAGTCGACGAGCGCCGGCCGGCCCGCGCGCGCCGCTTGCGCCAAGCCGTCGGGCGAGAATGCCTCCCACGCGATCGCGCTCTCGGCGCGATGTGGAACCGCGACCCACACGGCCGCACCGACGGCGAGCACGCCCACCGTGCGCCGCACGATCGTGAACGCACCTTGGTGTCCCGCGGGACCGACGAATCCGAGGTACACGCCGGCGACCGCGATCAAGAGCGGCGTGATCGCGCCGACGATCCGATCGCCGAGGAGCGGCGTCGCGAAATAGAGCGCCATGCCGAGGAGCAGGAACCCGAAGAGATGCTCCACCCAGACGAGCCACTCCCCCGAGCGCGGCAATCGCCGAATCGAGCCGGCGGCGGTCGCGAGCACCAGATATGGGGCGCCCATGCCGAGGGCGAGCGCGAAGAAGAGCGCGAACCCGAGGAGCGCGTCTTGGCGCGCGGCGACGAAGAGCAGGAGCCCGATGACGATCGGGCCGACGCACGGCGCGGCGACGATCCCCATCGTGAGCCCCATGAGCAGCGCGCCCATGATCCCGTAGGACGACCGCCCGACGCGCGTCGCGACGAACCCCGGCGCACGGAGCTGATAGAACCCGAAGTTGCTCGCGGCGAGCGCGACCAGCATGACGGCGATGCTGGCGAGCACGGCAGGACGCTGCAACGCCGCGCCGAAAACGCCGCCGGAGAGCGCTGCCGCGACCCCGAGAATCGAGAACGTCGTCGCGATGCCGAGGACGTACGCGCCGGCGAGGGTGAGTACCCGTCCGCTCGCGCGACGGCTCTGCCCGCCGAAATACGCGATCGTGACCGAGATCAGCGGGTACACGCAGGGCGTGAGGTTCAGGCCCAGGCCGAAGAGCGCCGCGAGCGCCAATGTCACGGCGAGGCCACGGTCGCGCATCCAGCCCTCGATCCGGCCGCGCTGGTCGCCGGTGACGTCGCCGGTCAGCACGGCCGCGGGCGCCACTCCGATGACCGGCGCCGCGCCGAGCGTGAGCGTCACCGGCAACGTGCGCGGCGGCAGGCACGTCTCGTCGTTGCAGGCTTGGTAGCGCAAGCGGCCGGTGATCGGCCCGGCGGTCGCGCCGCGCAGACGGACGCCGATCGCGAAGCGTCCCTCGTAGAGCCGCAGCGGACCGCCGGTTGCGAAGCGCAGTTCGCGAATCACCGGCTCCGGATACTCGATCGCCTCGACGGTCGCCCCGGGCGGCGGCTCGACGATGAGCTCCGTCGGGATCAGATAGGGACGGTCGGGATCGTGCGCGTTCACGTGCCAGCCGTCGCTCAGGTCGACGGCGAGCACGAGCGCGTTCGGCGCACCTGCATCCGCCGCCGTTGCCGGCGGCGCTCCGGCCGGTGGCGACCCGACGCGCCACTCGGCGTGCACCCTCGGCTCGGTCGTGGCCGCGGCGCGCCCGACGAACGACAGCGCGAGCGCGATCGCGAGAACGCAGGCCGATGCGCGTCCTATATTGCGCCCTCCCCAGCTTCCGGATACAGCCGCTCGCTCATGCGAACGGTCCGAACGGTGCTCGCGGCGCTGCTGATGGTGGCATGCAGCGTCGCGCTCGCACACGCGGACGGCCTGTGGGTTCAAGACACGCAGATTCGCATCGCCGGCGGCGGCAGTCGTCGCGTACAGTACTACGCGCTGCACGGAGACGTCGGGTTCAAGTTCTGGAGCTGCGCTGATGGATGGCTCACCGACCACGGCGTCACCGGCCGCTGGCTCATCGAGCCGTGGGTGGGGTTCGTCAACGACGAGCACCAGCCGCACCCGAACAACGGCGTCGAGATCGGCGTCAACCCGCTCTTCGGCAGACTCACGTTCGGGGGCGCGCGCCTGCGGCCGTTCCTCGAAGGTGGCGAAGGCATTCTCTACACGGATCGCCGCAAGAGCACCCTCGGCAACGGGGGATTCTTCTTCGCGTCGCAAATCGGCGGCGGACTCGAGTACGACATCCGTCCCGGACTCGCGTTCACGTTCGCACTCCGGTACCGCCACATCTCGACGGCGGGGATCACCAGTAGCAACGCGGGCCTGAACACCCCCATGGCGCTCATCGGCCTGACGTTTCGCTGATCCCGCGGCGACGCGGCCGAAGAACGGCCGCAGCCGGCTACCGGAGCTTCGCGACCTTCGTCGCACTGTCCTCCG
>VBKW01000347.1 GCA_005879405.1 Deltaproteobacteria bacterium | reverse complement strand
TCGAGTGCATCGGCAACGTCGAGGTCATGGGGCAGGCGCTCGCCTGCACACACAAAGGGTGGGGCCAGGCGATCATCATCGGTGTCGCCGGCGCGGGCGAGGAGATCCATGCGCGTCCGTTTCTTCTCGTGACCGGCCGCTCCTGGCGCGGGACGGCGTTCGGCGGCACGAAGGGGCGGACGGAGCTGCCGCGACTCGTCGATCGCTACCTGGCAGGCCGGATCAAGCTCGACGAGCTCGTGACGCGCCGTCTCCCGCTCGCCGAGATCAATACCGCCTTCGACCTCATGCACCGCGGCGAGGCGATCCGCAGCGTGGTGCACTTCGGACCGTTGTAAACGCGGCGGCACGTGATCTAGCATCCCACCCTTCCGCCGCCGAGGAGTCAGGGACGACCGCGGTGTACGACCACATCGAGACGGAGTGGCAATTCGAGAGCGCGGTGTCGCCGCAGCGCTGGCTGCGCGGCGTGGCGCTCCCCGAGGGGTTCGTCTTGGGTGCGCCGGCCGCCCGCGACATCGCCGACACCTACTACGATACGGAGGATTGGCGCCTGTACCGCGCGGGCTACGCGCTGCGCGTCCGACAGATGGGGCACGCGCGCGAGGCGACGCTGAAGGAGCTCGGCGCCGCGCGCGAGGGTCGCTACGAGCGGCGCGAGCTCAGCTCCGCGGTGACGCTCGCCACCTCGCGCTCGGCGAGTGACGGCGCGCAGCCGCACGGCATCGTCGAGCGTCTCGAAGGCGTGCTTGCCGACCGTCTGAACGCCGTCGCCGGCACGCATCCGGTGCGGCCGATTCTCGAGCTCCGGACGCGCCGGCGCGGCTTGCCGATCGAGCACGGCAGACGGACGGTGGGCGAGTTGACGCTCGATGTGACGACGGTGCCGGTGAAAGACACGCCGGCGCCGGTGCGCATTCAGCGCATCGAGGTGGAGGTCGCGCCGGGCATCGATGCCGCGGAGCTCGAGCCGTTCGTGGAGGTGTGCCGGCAGAGCGTGAGGCTCAAGCCGACCAACGAGTCGAAGTTCGCGGCGGCGCTGCGTATCCGCGGCATCGTCCCGGCGCCGCTCTTCGACGCGTCGTGCGCGATCGACGCGTCGATGACGACGGCCGGGGTCGCGCTCGCGTCGTTGCGCCGCTATTTCGCCGACATGCTCGCGGCGGAGCCCGGTACCCGGCTCGGCGAGGATCCGGAGCCGCTCCACGACATGCGCGTGGCGATCCGTCGTCTGCGTGCGATGCTGGCGCTGTTCGAGGACGTCTTGCCCCGTCGGAGCGTCGCGGCCGCGGCGACGCTGGAGTGGATCGCGAGCGCGCTCGGTGCCGTGCGCGATGTCGACGTACAGCTCGCCCACCTCGACGACTGGCGTGCGGAGATGGACCCCGACGACGCCGAGGGGCTGACGGCGATCTCGGACGCGCTTCGCCGTCGCCGGCTCGCTGCCCGTAGCCGCATGATGCGCGTCCTCGACTGTCCGCGCTACGAGCGGTTCATCACGCGCTTTGCGGCGATCCTGCAGGGTCCGGCGCCGCGCCGCGGACGCGGGCGGCTCCCGATCGTCGACGTGGCACCGGCGCTCATTCGCAAATGCATGCGCAAGGTGCGCAAGATCGGTGACGACGTGACGCCCACCTCGCCGGCGCCGACGTACCACCAGCTGCGCATCCGTTCTAAGCGGCTGCGGTACGCCCTGGAGGCGCACGCCGAGCTGTACGGCAAGCCCGCGCGGCGGCTGGCCGCCGCCGTCACCGACCTGCAGGATCTGCTCGGCCGTCATCAGGACGCCCAGGTCGCGATCGTGGATCTGCGCGGGCTCTGCGAGCGCCGCCGGCCGCGTCTCAGCGCGCGTGCCAGCTTCGTGATCGGCAAGATCGCCGCTCGCTACGAGCGTGAGACGGCGCGA
>VBKW01000052.1 GCA_005879405.1 Deltaproteobacteria bacterium | reverse complement strand
GCATGTTGCGCCGCCTGAGCCTCGACGAGCTGCCGCAGCTCGTGAACGTGCTCCTCGGCGACATGAGCCTCGTCGGCCCGCGGCCGTTGCCGCTCCGCGACGTGAGCCGCATCGACGTCCGGTGGCACCAGCTGCGGTTCAGCGTGAAGCCCGGCATCACCTGCGCGTGGCAGGTCGAGAGCCGCCAGCCCGATTTCGACGGGTGGATCCGCTCCGACATCGAGTACATCCAGAATTGGTCGCTGGGCCGCGATCTGAAGATCCTCGCCCGCACGCTGCCCGCCGTCATCAACGGTAACGGCCTCTACTGACCTGCGTGGCGTGCAAACCGCGCGTCGTTCCGCTATCGGGGCGTGCGTGATGCACGTGATGCGAAGATGCACGTGATGCGAAGATGCACGTGATGCGAATGGCGATCGCGGCCGCGCTGATCGGCGTGCTCGCCGTCGGCTGCGCCGAGCGACGCGACGACCGCATGGCGACGAGCGCGACGGGCGCGGCACCGGCCCATCCGCAACCGGCATACGGCGCCAAAGTCGAGCGCTCGAAGTCCAGTGCCGCAACCGAGGACGAGCGCCTGCGGGAGAGCGTTCGCCAGCGCTACGGCGTTCCGCCCGGCCACCCCGCGACGGCTGCCACGCCGTCGCACGCGACGGCCGCAGATCGCCGCCTCGCCGAGCGCGTGAAGCATACGCTCGCGTCCAACAAGGACACGCGCGCGCTGAAGCTCGACGTGCACGCCGAACGCGGCGTCGTCACGCTGAAGGGACACGTCCAGACAGAGGCGCAGAAGCACACGGCGCTCGCGGTCGCCCGCGGCGTCGCCGGCGCGAAACGCGTCCGCGACGCGATCACCGTCGCCGCGCCGCCGCGACCCTGATCGATTCGTCGCACGAGCCCCCGACGTCGACGATCAGAAGAAGCGCAGCTGCCGTCGCCGCTGGGTAGACGTCGAGCGGCGCCGGGAACGACACGGACGCTTCGATCGCTTCGACTGGAACGCATCGCCGCGCGTGCTACGCTGCGCGGCAGGATGAGCAGCAAGCCCGACGACCGTGACCCCGCGACGATTGCGGACGACCTCGCCGTCGCGCAGGTACGGCGGCACGTGTTTCTCTGTTGCGATCAGACGAAGCCCAACTGTTGCGACAAAGAGGTCGGGCTCGAATCGTGGAATTACTTGAAGCGGCGGCTGAAGGAGCTCGGCCTGACGGGGCGCGGTGGGGTGTATCGGACGAAGGCGAACTGCTTCCAGATCTGCACCCGGGGGCCGATCGCGGTCGTGTATCCGGACGGTGTCTGGTACCACTCGTGCACGCCGGCGGTGCTCGAGCGCATCATTCAGGAGCACCTCGTCGGCGGCGTGCCGGTCAGCGAGTACGCGTTCGTCGTGCACCCGCTCTGAAACACGACGTCCCCGACCCTCATCGAGGATCGGGGACGTGCTGGAAGGCGGCGACGCCGAACGCGCGCAACGCCGAACCACCGCGTCGTCGGCGAGCGCGCCGGAGGATTCCTTCACGCGGCCTTTCGCTTGTCGATCGCGCCGGCCTTCGATTCCCCGCTACGGACCTGGAAGAGGTGCGTGACCGCTGATGAACGCCACCACGAGGAAGATGACCGCGACGCCCACGAGCAGATATCCGATCTCCGCCGAGAGACCGGCGACGCCGCGCTGCCCGAGAGCAGCAGCGAAGAGCGCGATGATGAAGAAGATCAATGCCCATTGCAGCATAGGGCCTCCTTTCCGCTCGCTCGCGACGCGAGCATGCAGTCTGCCGAGCAAGGCGCATGCCCGTAGCGATGGCCGCTATGTGCGGTGAAATCTCGTGCCGTTACGTGGACCGTGCGGTGTGGCGGGGCGCGTTACGTGTACGCCTTACAAGGGTGCGTGAGAGCGACTGTGCTCGCCGTCCGCATCACGACCCGCCGTCGATCGCCGCGAGACGCGCGACCGTCGCGTGAAAGCCGGCGACGGTCTCGGCGATGATGTGCGCGACCGGTTTCACCGCCTCGATGCGGCCGACGACCTGGCCGCCGAGCGCGATCGCGGCTTCCATGTCGCCGCCGAAGTAGAGCTCCTTCGCGCGCGCGAAGACGTCCATGCCGACGTGCTCCTGGCGCTCGAGCGCCGTCGAGCGTTGCGTCCGCAACGCTCGCAACCCGGGACGGCTGAAGCGGTTCAAGAAGACGGTATCGGTTTCAGCCGCCGCGAGGATCGCGCGCTTCCAGTTGTCGTGCACCGGCGACTCGGCGGCGGAGACCATGCGCGAGCCCATCTGCACACCCTCGGCGCCGAGCGCGAACGCCGCCGCCATGCTCGGCCCGTCGCAGATGCCGCCGGCGGCGATCACCGGCACGTCGACCTTCGAGCAGACGAGCGGCAGGAGCACCATCGTCGCGACGTCGAGCGGGTTCTTGAAGCCGCCGCCCTCCCCGCCCTCGACGACGAGCCCGTCGACGCCGGCGGCGATCGCCTTCAACGCCGTGCCGAGTGACGGCACGACGTGGAAGACCGTGAGCCCCGCCGCCTTCAGCTGCGCGGTGTATTTCCGCGGATCGCCGGCCGACGTCGTGACGAACTTCACGCCCTGCTCGACGACGAAATCGACGATGCCCGGGTCGGTGACGAAGAGCTGCGCGATGTTCACCCCGAACGGTCGATCCGTGAGGTCGCGCATCTTGCGGATCTCGTCGCGGACGGCGTCGAGCTCGCCCGACGATGTCTCGATGATGCCGAGCCCGCCGGCGTTGGAGACCGCCGACGCGAGCTGCGCGCGCGCGATCCATCCCATCGGCGCCTGGACGATCGGGTAGCGCACGCCGAGCAGACGGCTCACACGGGTGTCGATGCGGTCCGCCGGCGGCGCGTCGTCCATCGCGAGCTCCTACTCGGCGCCGGTCGGCCGGCGCGCGCCGCGGATGACGACGGCGAACGCGATCAAGACCGTCACGATCGCGATCACGAACAGGACGTACATGAGGCTGTTCGCCACCGAGCCGCCGAACTCGAGGCCGCGCGCGCCGAAGAGCGGCCCGATCACCGACGCCACGATGTTGCCCCACGCGGTGATGATGAGCGTCCAGGCGACGAGCTTGAGACCAGTCTCGCCGAGGCGGAGCTGCGGCATGATCGCCGCGACCGCGAAGAGCGTGAGGCCGTTCAGGATGCCTTCGAGATGCGCCATGTGCCAGCCGCGCACGTCGCCCGGCAGGTGGACGTCGGCCGTCCCCGGCAACGGCCAGAGCGCGATCTTGCCGAGGATCACGAAGGCGAACGGGAAGCCGGCGAGGAGCCCGATCACGAAAACGACGGCGCCGTGCACGATCATCGACGCTTGCAGGCGTTCGCGCATGACCGTCTCACTCGAACGCCGCGAAGAGCTCCGCGAACGCCTGCATCTGATTGCCCCGCGCCGACGACGGGACGAGGATCAGCGTGCGCACACCGGCGGCACGCCAGCGCTCGACGCCGTCGCGGATCGCCGCCGGCGGCCCGAAGAGCGTCGTGTCGGCGAGCCAGCGGTCGGAGAGCGCGTGCGGGATCGCGTCGCGGTCGCCGCGCTGCAGCGCCGCTTCGACGGCTTCCATCTCCTCGACGTAGCCCGCGGCTTTCCAGTACGCGCGATAATTCGGCAGCGTCACGTAGCCGGACAGCGTGCGGCGGTTCACCGCCGCGGCCTCGGCCGGATCGTCGGCGATGCAGGTCGGAATCATGTTGCCGACGAAGAACGCGGAGTCGTCCCGCTTCGCGGCCGGCAAGGCGGCGAGCGAGTGTGCCATGTACGAGCACGCCGCGTTCGCGAACACGACGCCGTCGGCGAGCTCGCCCGCGAGCGCCACCATCGGGTCGCGGAGTGCGGCGAGCACGAGCGGCGGCTGCGCGCCGACGCGCGGCGTCCCGCGCCACCCGGCGACAAACGCGCGCGTGTCCGCGACCGGCTTCCCGGCGCGCACGCCGAGACGCTCGTGGACGGGCACGTGGCTCACGCCGATCCCGAAGCGAAAGCGCCCCGGTGCCAGCTCGTGCACGAGCGCCGTCGTCTGCGCGTACTCGGCGGGATGGCGCATGTAGACAATCGAGATCGCGGTGCCGAACGCGATGCGATCGGTCGCGAGCGCGATCGCCTCGCAAAGCCCGAGGCCGTCGCCGAACGACGGACAATAGATGCCGCTGAAGCCGCGGCGCTCGATCTCACGGGCGAGATCGAGCGTCGCGCGCCGGCGGCCGGGAACGGCGGCGAGGGCGACTGCCGGGAGCGCGTTGGCCATCGAGCGCATGTAGCAGACACGCACGCTGTCTTGCGGCGTTCGAGCCGATCTCACCGCCGCCCGGGAGACCCCTCCATGAGCGAGATCTACGACGCCCTTCGTCGTGTGCAGGAGCAGCGGGAGGGCCGCGTGTCCCCCGAGAACGGCCCCCGCACGAACACCATGCTGGAGGAGATCCTGCACCAGGCGGAGGCGATCCTGCGCTTCTCCGAGGACGTGCGGCGTCGCATGTCGGAGGTCGGCGTCGACGGCATCGGCGGTGTGCTGGCGCTCTACAGTCAGCTGCGCAGCGCGATGGACAAGGTCGCGCAGAGCGAGATCGAGGCCTCGGCCGCCAGCGTCGGGCGTTTGGTCGAGTCGATGCAGCACCTGCGCGACGAGCTGCTGCGCATCAAGGCGCTGAAGCAGACCGTCGAAGCCATCCGCTGAGCACACGCGCGCCGTGACGGCGCGCAGTGCAGTCGCGCGACACCCGAGTCCGCGCTCAGCGCGCAAAGGTGCCCCAGTGCGGTAGGTCGCGCTCGCCCGCGATCGCCGCCGCTGCGAGCGCGCCGGCTTTCACGCTCTGCGCGACGCCGTGGCCGGCGTAGGCGCCGGTGACGATCACGGTCGGCGACGACTGCGGGTGCCGCGCGAGGAGCGGCGCCCACCCGGCGCGAAATGCGATCGGCCCGCCCCAGCGACGGTCGACCGCAGCCGGCGCGAGCAGCGGGTGGAATCCACGCACGCGCTCCTCGAGCCGCGCGAGCGCCGTCGCCGCCTCGCCGCGGGTGATCGCGACGCGCTCGACGCGACGGTCGGGATCGAACGCCAGCCCGGAGCCGAAGACGACGCGGCCGTCGGCGAGGAGACGCCCCCAGAGATACGGCAGGTCGGCGGTGTAGAACGGCAGCCGCGGCCCGAGGCCGATCGCGTCGATCGTCGCGTCGTCGAGCGGCGCCGTCGCGAGCGCGAGCGTCAGCGACGGGACGATCTCGACCGCGAGTGGGAGCACGGTGGCGGTATACGCGTTCAGCGCGAGGACGACATGCGTCGCCTCGACGACGTGCTCGCGACCGTTCCTGCGC
>VBKW01000346.1 GCA_005879405.1 Deltaproteobacteria bacterium | reverse complement strand
CGAGCATGACGGTACGATCACGGCCGCGAACGCCTCCACGATCGCGGACGGCGCCGCCGCCGTCGTCGTCGCGAGCGCCGCCGCGGTGGAGCGTCACGGCCTCGCGCCGCGCGCACGTATCGTCGCGGCGACGAGCGCCGGCCGGGCGCCGGCGGAGTTTCCACTCGCGCCGGTGGACGCGATGCGCCGCGTACTGGCGCGCGCCGACCTCGAACGCGACGACGTCGATCTCTTCGAGATCAACGAGGCGTTCGCCGTCGTCGTCGTCCACGCCATCCGCACCCTCGCGCTCGATGTGGAGCGCGTCAACATCCACGGGGGCGCCATCGCGCTCGGCCACCCGATCGGCGCCAGCGGCGCACGCATCCTCACGACGCTTCTCGCCGCCCTGGAGCGCTACGATCTCCGCCGCGGCCTCGCCACGCTCTGCCTCGGCGGCGGTGAGGCGGTCGCCATGGTGGTCGATCGTGGCGTGTAGACGATGAGCACCCCTCCTGCCACCACGGCCGACGTCGGGGTCTACGTGCCACGACCGGAACGCTACCGCTGGGCGATTCGCGCGGCGGCGCTGGTCGCGATGGGAACCTGGTGGGGGCTCGGCCTGCCTTACTCGCTGTATGCCTGGAACCTGGACGCGAAGCAGCTGCGCTGGGTCCTCATCTGCTACGGGTGGGAGGTCCCGGTCTGCGGGCTCCTCGGGCCGCTCCTCTTTCCCCTGCTGTGGTTCCGTTCGATCGAGCGTCGCTGGCACCGTGTGTTCAACGAGAACCGCGTCGACGACGCGGAGGCGACGGCTCTTGAGCGGACGCTCCTCGACTATCCGGTGCGGGTCGCGCTCGTGCTCCTCGTCACCTCGCTCGTCGGGTACGGCGTCGGCGCCCTGCAGCTGCGTCTCCTCGCGCAGCTGCCGATCGGTGAGATCATCAAGATCTTCATGCTCGGATTGGTGACCGGGCTCGTCGGCGCGCTCTTCGCGTTTCTCTATCTCGAGGCGTTGCTGGCGCCGCTCCTACGACCGCTCGGCGAGGTGCACCCGTTGACGCCGACGCGCGGCCGCCGCGTGCCGCTCTATGTCAAGGTGTTCGCGTGCTCGGTGATTCTGACGATCACGACGATCCTGCTCCTCGGGACGATCTTCTACACCCGCGGCGAGCGTATCTTGGAGGAGCAGGTGGGCGACCGCGTCCTCGCCGCGACGCAACAGCTCGCCGACGAGTTGGCGGCCGACGGCGGCGCGCGCGCCGCGAGCGCCGACTGGTGGCGCGCCCGCGAGGCGCGCATGCAGCTCGGCGCTGCTGGCGAGGCGCTCGTCGTCGACGGCGACGGCGCAACCCTAGCCGGCTACCCGCCGCGGCCTCACCTGTTCGACGAGGGCTTCCGTCCCGCGGTGGCCGAGGCGATCCTCCACGGACCGGCGTCGTATCTCGTCGATCGCGTGTACGATCCGCGGATCGTCGCGTTCGCTCCGATCCGCGACTCCTCTCAGCGGGTGGTCACGGTCGTGCACCGTGGCGAGTTCGGGCAAGAGCTCGAGAGCATGCTTTGGCGCGGCGGCGTCGTCTGCGTCGTGACCCTGCTGCTCGCGTTGGTGCAGGGTCTGCTCTTCTCGCTGCGATTGACACGGCCCATCGATCTGCTCACGACGATGGTCGGCACGATCACGCACTCCCCCGGCGAGGCCCCGAGGACGGTGCCGGTGCGCACCAACGACGAGGTCGGCGACCTCGCGACCGCGTTCAATCAGATGACCGCGCGGCTCGAGGACGCGCGCGGCAAGCTCGAGCGCCACAGCGCCGACCTCGAGCAGCGCGTCGGCGAGGCGACCCGCAACATCACGTCGCTCCACGACGTCGCGCGCGCGACCACGTCGACGCTCGAGCTCGAGGACGTGCTGAAGCTCGTCGCCGAGAAGACCCTCGTGACGCTCGCGCTACCTCGCCTGGTGCTGCTCTGGTATCCCCCGGATCTCGGCGACGTCGTCGATGCGTACGCGACCGCGGGTGCCGACCCCAGCGGCCGCCTCGAGCTGACCGAGCCGATCGACCTCGCCGGCCTCTGCCCGCCGTCGGCGCGACCGACGGTCGTCGACGCACAGACCCTCGCGACTACCCTGCCACCGGTCGTCGCCGGCGCGGCGCTCGCCGGTGAGCGCGCCCTCGTCTTGCCGCTCATCTTCAAGGACCAGCTGCTCGGTGTCGTCGTCGGCGGCATGGCGCCGGACGCGCCGAGCCCCGACGTCGAGCTCGCGGCGGCACTGGCGAGCCAGGCCGCGACCGCGCTCGCAAACGCAGCGCTCTTCGAGACCGCGCGTCGCCACGAGGCCGAGCTCCGGAAGCTCACCGGCATGCGCATGCAGCTGCAGGAAGAGAGCGTCCGCAGTCTGTCGCGCGAGCTCCACGACGGCGTTGGCCAGGTGCTGACCGCGATCAAGATGGACCTGGCGATGATCGAGCGCGCCATGGACGACGGAGCGATGCCACTGCGGGAGCGGGTCCGCGAGGTGCGCGAGCAGGTGATCGGGTTGGTGCAGGAGATCCGCACGATGTCGCAGCTGCTGCGGCCGTCGATGCTCGACGACTTCGGCTTGGTACCGACGCTGCAGTGGCTGACCGAGCGCTTCAGCGACCGGACGCACATCGCCGTCGAGCTCCGCACGCCCGAGCCCGCGCCGCGGTTGCCGGGCGCGATCGAGGTGCTCCTCTATCGCGTGACCCAGGAGGCGCTCACGAACATCATGAAGCACGCGCAAGCGCGCCACATCGAGATCGAGCTCCGTGTCGACGCCGACGAGGTGACGCTCGCGATCGAGGACGATGGCGTCGGCTTCGACGTCGAGCGCTTCCGGCGTACGCCGGCGGTCGGCGGCGTCGGGCTTCTCGGCATGCGCGAGCGCGTCGCTTACTACAACGGTCGGCTCGACATCCGCTCCCGTCCCGCGGGCGGTGTGCGGATCGCGCTCAGCCTGCCGCTCGATGCGGCGTCGAGCGGCAGCGACGGGTCGCGCGGCCGTGTCACGCTCGCCGGGTGAGCGCCACGCCGGGTGAGCGCCTGGCGGCGCATCTCGAAGTCTCGGAGGCACCACGCGCGGGCGTCGGGCGCGTCGTCGCCGCCTGGTCCGTCCACCTCTTCACCGCCAGCGGCGCGGTCGTCGCGTTCCTCGCGTGGCGCGCGATCTCGGCAGGTCGCTTCGGCGACGCGTTCCGCTGGCTCACGGTCGCGATGGCGATCGATTGCATCGACGGCACCCTCGCGCGCGCGGTCGCGGTGAAGCGCGTCCTCCCCTGGTTCGACGGCACGAAGCTCGACGACATCATCGACTACATCACGTACGTCATGCTGCCCGTCGTGCTGCTGTACGAGGCACACCTGCTGCCCCACGGCAACGGCGGACTCGCCTGCGCAGCCGCGATGCTGCTCGCGAGCGCGTACGGCTTCTGCCGCACCGACGCCAAGACCGCGGATCACTACTTCCGCGGCTTCCCGTCGTATTGGAACGTGTTCGCGTTCTACGCGTTTGCGCTGCCGTTGTCGCGAGGCGCGACCGCGCTCTGGATCGCGGCGCTGACGCTCCTCGTCTTCGCGCCGCTCAAGTTTCTCTACCCGTCGCGGGCGCCGTACTTCCGCGGGCTCAGCATCGGTCTCGGCGCCGTGTGGGGCGTGTTGATGATCGCGGCGATCTGGATGGCGCCCGCGTCGCCGCCGGCACTCGTCTGGGCGAGCCTCCTCTACCCGGCGTATTATGCGGGTATGTCTCTCTGGCTGCAGGCGACCGGCCGCGCGTGACGGTGCGGCGATGAGCGACCAAACGGACCACGCGTCGTGAGGACGGAGCGGTGAGCGAGCACGACGAGCGACTGCGACGCGCGCACCAGCTCTTCGCCGAGGCGTACCAACTACAGATGACCGGTCGCCTCGACGAGGCGATCGCGCGCTACCGCGAGTCGATCGCATGCCACCCGACCGCCGAGGCGCACACGTTTCTCGGCTGGACCTACAGCTTCCAGGACCGGCTCGACGACGCGATCGCCGAGTGCGAAAAGGCGATCGCGATCGATCCCGACTTCGGCAACCCCTACAACGACATCGGCTCCTACCTCTTCAAACAAGGGAAGCTCGACGAGGCCATCCCGTGGCTCGAACGCGCGATCGCCGCGCCCCGCTACGAGCCGCGCCATTTTCCTCATTGCAACCTCGGCCGCATCTACTGGGCCAAAGGCCTCCTCAATCGCGCCATCGGCGAGTTCGAGCGCGCCCTCGAGATCGATCCCGAGTCCCGCTTCGCGCAGGGCGCCCTCGCGGCGCTGCGGCATCAGCTGCAATAGGTCGAGACGCGGCCGGTCGCGATGCGGCCGCCCTGATGCTCGTGGAGCTTCCGCGTGAGGGTATTGCGGCCGATCTGGAGCCGTCGCGCCGCGAGGCTCTGATTCTGACCGCAGCGCGCGAGCGCGATCAGGATGTAATTCCGCTCGACCTCACGCAGCGGCACGATGTCGGCGCCGGCGTTTCGCCGTGGCCGCGCACCGAGCACGGCGCTGATCATCGCGCCGGTGATGGCGCGTGCACGCGTCCGGCTGCAGGCGGTGACGACGACTTCTTCGAGCTCTCGGATGTTCTGCGGCCACGTATACGCTCGTAGATATGCCAAGGCGATCGAGCTGACGTCCGGGCAGGGTCCGCCGGTGCGGTCGGACCAGCGGCGAATACAGCCCTGCGTGATCGTCGCCACGTCGTCGAGACGATCGCGGAGCGGCGGCAACGTGACACGGATGGTGAAGAGGCTCGCGAGATCGGCACGGAGGCGCCCGTGCGCGACGAGCTCGTCGACGTCCGCCGTCGTGGCGACGATCACGTGGGTCGTCCGCGGTGCCGTGCCGAGGGTGCGGACGAGTGTGGCCCGCTGCGCGTCAGACAGGCGCTCGAGATTAGGTACGTACCAGCTTTCGGCGTTGCGGCCAGCGACGGCGATCCCGACCCCGCGGGTCCTGCGCTGTGGCCGCGCCTCGGCTGTCGTCGCGAAATCCAGCACGTGGAATCCCTCGACCGCGCCGCCCCTGCGGCGATGCAGCTCCTCCGCAAACTCACGCTTCCCCGTTCCCGGCCCGCCGCGCAGGAGGACCGGATAGTGCGTTCGTGCGAGCGCATGCAGGACGCCGCGCACGGCCTGGGCCGCAATACTCGGCCCCAGCAGACAGAGAGGATGGCCTTCGTGATCCCTGTCGGCCGGCAGCATCGCCTGCCACGGCTCGGGGATCGCCGTCGCGTTCACTTGGGTCAGCATGCCTCGGAACGGCAGCAACGTCCGTGCCGATACACGTCGGCACGATCGCACTCGGCGGAATTCGCAGTCGCGGCGCGCGCTCGGACCGCAAGACGCCCGCCCACGGCGTGAGCACGCGACCGCGGACACTCGAAAAGCGTCCATTCCAGTTTACAGACGCCTTGCGGCATCCGCGTCCGGCACCCGCCGCGGGCGCTCGCACGGTGACCGTCCTAGAGAAATCCGGGGAACGAGGGCGCGGCCGTCTGTGGTATGACCCGCGGCGATGCCGAGTGCCGCTGAGCAGCCGAGCTACGAAGCTCTTCGGTCGGAGCGCGACCTCTATCGCCGCCTGCTCGACCTCGGCGCTCACCGCGAACTCTCGGCGCTGCTGCGGGACGCATTGGCATTGATCGTCGAGATCACCGGCGCCCGGCTCGGATACCTCGAGCTTCACGACCCGGAGGACGCGCCGGAGGACCGCTCGCGATGGTCGATCGCACACGACCTGTCCGGCACCGAGATCGAGCGCGTTCGGACCGCGATATCGCGCGGCATCATCGCGCAGGCCCTCGCCTCGGGGGAGACGGTGATCACACCCGCGGCTATGGTCGACCCGCGATTCAGCGCGTTCACGAGCGTGCGCGAGGCGCAGATCGAGAAAGTGCTGTGTGCGCCCGTCGGCATCGACGTCCCGATCGGCGTTCTCTATCTCCAGGGCTCGACCGCTGATGGATCATTCTCCGACGTCGACCGCGAGCACGCGGAGATCTTCGCGCGCCATCTCGCCCCCCTCGCCGACCGACTCCTCGCGCGCTCGGAAGAGCGCAACGATCCGACCCGTACGTTCCGGAAAACGTTGCGATTGGACGGCGTCGTCGGCCACAGCGTCGCGCTATCCGAGGTGCTGCGAAACATCGCGCTCGTCGCGCCCCTCGACGTCGACGTGTTGCTGACCGGCGAGACGGGCACCGGCAAGAGCGAGGTCGCGCGCGCCATCCACACGAACAGCGCCCGCAGTGCGGGCCCATTCGTCGACGTCAATTGCGCCGCGCTCCCGGACGAGCTCCTCGAGAGCGAGCTCTTCGGCGCAATGCCGGGCGCGCACTCTACCGCAGCGCGCCGCATACCGGGGAAGGTCGCGGCCGCTGAAGGCGGCAGCCTTCTCCTCGACGAGATCAGCGAGCTGCCGATCGGCTGTCAGGCGAAGCTGCTGCAGCTCCTGCATTCGCGGCAATACTATCCGCTGGGAAGCGCGCAACCGGTGCGCGCGGACGTGCGCATTCTCGCGGCGACCAACGTCGACCTCCGCTTCGCGGTGTCGGAGCGTCGCTTCCGCGAGGATCTCTTGTACCGGCTCGAGGTGCTACCGATCCGCATGCCGTCGCTCGCCCAGCGCCGCGACGACATTCCCGTCCTCGCGCGACACTTCGCCACGCATGCATGCGAGCGCCACAAGTTCTCGTCGATCGGGCTCGCGGGTAGCGCCGTTCGTGCCGCGCAAGCCGCCGAGTGGCCGGGCAACGTGCGGCAGCTCGCGCACGCGGTCGAGGCGGCGGTCATCCGGGCCGCGGGCGAGAACTCGCCGACCGTTCAGACGGCACATCTCTTCCCGGACCAGAGCAATCGCACGAGCGCACCGGAGGCGGCTACCTTCCAGCTGGCGACCCGTCAGTTTCAAGCGGAGCTTCTCCGCGGGGCGCTGGCGGAGAGCAACTGGAACATCGCGGAGGTAGCGCGGCGGCTCGATATCACACGGTCGCACGTCTACAACCTGATTCACGCGTTTTGTCTCGCCCGCGATACTTGAGAGGGCCGTGTTCGCCGCAGGCGAAGGCCCTTCCCTCCCGTCCGCACGAGTGGACGGTCATCACGAGAGGTGTCGTCCGCGCTGGACGGGATTGGCGCTGAGGCGCTCGATTCCTCCTCGCGCTGTTCGACCGGGACCCCCATACGCCGAGCCGGCGCTACGATACGGCGACGTGGAGCGCCGACAGGCCGCGGAAGAAGATCTGCGGCTTCCAGCGAGGAACGTCGTCCGTCAGCCGTAGGTTCGAGCAGCGGCGCAGCAGCGTCGCAAACGCGATCTGCGCCTCCAGTCGCGCGAGTGACGCGCCGAGACAGAAATGGATGCCTTGACCGAATGCGAGGTGTTTGGGGCCCTCGCGCGTGATGACGAACGCATCCGGGTCGTCGAACTGACGCGGATCCCGATTCGCCGACGCGAGCATCACGGCGACCAAATCCCCCTTGGCGATGCGCCGTCCGCGCAGCTCGACGTCCTCGATGGCGACCTTGATCTTTCCTGCGACCGGCGGATCGTAGCGGAGCATCTCCTCGATCGCGGGACGGATGAGCGCAGGGTCGCGCCGCAACCGGACGTCGCATTGCCCGCGCAACACGTGCAACAAGCCGTTCCCGAGCAGGTCCGTGGTCGTTTCGTGGCCCGCAAAGAGCAAGAGAATGCAGTTCGACACCACCTCGTCCTCGCTCAGCATCGCACCGCGGTTCTCCGCCGCGAGCATCAGGGCAATCAAATCGTCTTCCTCTCCTCTACGCGTACGGATGAGGACGCGGAAATAGTCGACGACGTTCTTCAACCCGGTCCCGGCGCTTCGGATGTTGTCGCGTCCCTGTTGCGCGCCGCCGATGTACGTCGCGATCTGGTCGGACCACGTCTTGAGGAGAGGCAAATCGGTGATCGGAACCCCGAGCATCATCCCGATGACGGTCGCGGGGAGCGGAAACGCGAAATCCGCGATGAAATCCATCGTCCCCTTGCCGGCGGCACGATCTAGAAGATCGTCGACGATCCGCTGAACCCGCGGCTGGACGCGCTCGACGGTCCGCGGCGTGAATGTGTTGTTGAGCAAACCGCGTAGTCGGGTGTGATCGGGCGGATCGCGGTACACCGCCCAGTGTCGCAAAATTCCCGCGACGTCCTCGATGTCGGGTCGGCGATCCGTGAACTCCGCGCGCATGCGTCGGAATCGATCCGACGAGTACCGGACCGGATCCTGCAGGATTCGCGACACGTCGTCGTATCGCGTCACGACCCACATCTTCAGCCGTGCACTCCAGTGGACCGGATCGTGATCGCGCAACCATCGATACACGGGGAACGGATCGTGCTGGTTCGAAGGATGCGTGAGGTCGAGATCGGGCGCGGTCACGACAGGTCCCAGATCGAGTGACGCTGCGCGATTGTCAAGAAGCCGTCGGCGATGACCCCGAGTAGCCGTGATGGATGTGAACCTCGGCTGCTAGGGTGCACGCATGTCGAGTCGCGTCGCCGAGATCGTCGATCGTCAGCGCGACAGCCGCCGCGCGGACATTCCATGCACCAATATGGCGCAGTTGGCGGATGCCGCACACTCGGGTGCTCCCCCACCGGAACGATTTTGCGCTACATTGCGCCGCGATCGACGCTCGGAGCTGCACCATGTCGGCACTCCTCCACCTCCACGATTCCGTGCCGTTCGACGGACCCGACGCTCCATGACGCCGCACGCCACTTCGTCGGCGGGCGGCAGCATTCTCACCGACCGCGAGATCGCGGAACGGATCATGAGGATGCTCAAACGAACGCCGCTCTTCGCCGACATGAGCTGGCGGCTCCTCGCAGATCTCGTCCGCGCCGTCGGGGTGCGGCGCGTCGGCGACGCGGGCGCTCCCACGCGCCTCGATTTCACGGTGCTCGCCGTTCCCGAGCACACGCTCTTCCTCAGCGACGAGAGGGATGACCAACCGTCGCTCGAGCCGTCGTCGCGGGTCGCGAGCGTGCTCGAGCTCACGCCCGGCATGCACCTCAGGCATCACCCGCACATCCGCGCGCTGCGACTCGAAAAACCCAAGATCGAGGCGCCACGCGGTCGCGCCGTTCGCTACTACGCGCTGGAGAGAGACATCATCGATCGGCTTCCGGCCCACGTGACGCGGGCGATGAACTTCGCCGGCTTCCCCGACGTCGTCGAGGAGTTCCCGTGAATGGACCTCGTGTGACGCGGCTGCGTCGATGCGAGGCGATCTGGATTGCCGCCGATGCGTTCGACGCCGACATCATCGAGCCGCTGACGCATCTCGTCGCCGCCGCGGTGGCGCGCGACACCGGACGATCGGTCGCGATCTACACCGTCGGTAACCCTCCCACGTTCCTCGTGTGGCAGGGAGACAACTTCGTCCAGAAGGGCGCGGCGCCGCCGTTGAGGCTTTCCAACCTCTGCACCGCGCTCGCGAACGTGCCCGGTCTTCCCGCCAACACGCACCGTTACGTGTTTTTCGTCAACCCTGCGAGCCCGCGCACGCCACCGACGCTGCCGCTCAAAGAGACCTTCGATCGTGTCGTCTTCGTGACCCGCGCGCTGCCGACGAAAGTGCCGCCGGACTTCGCGCAGGTGCTGCACGAATTCTCGGCGCACTTCTCGTCGTTCGTCGCCTCGGTGCTGGTGCAGAAGAGCCGCGCTTTCTCCGCGCTGTCGGCGGCGCTCGCCGGCATCCTCTCCGGCGGAGCCGCGAGTTTCGGCGTCCGCAAGGTACGCGACGAAGATCCCACGCCCGGCGCGGTGCCGGACTTCTCCAGCGAGGAGCTCATCGCGCGCGACGCGTGCAATCTCCGCATCGATCGCACCGCTCTCAAGCAAAAGTGGAAGACGTGGGACCAAACGTCGTCCTTCTTCGACGCCGTCGACGGCGACGCGACCGTCTCCTCGCACGCGCGCACCGCCGAAGTATGGGGACGCGCCATCACGAACCGCCGCGTCGGGATCGCGGTGAGTGGCGGCGGGGCATGCGGATACCGCTCGATTCCGTTGGTCGCCGAGTGTACGAACCAAGGCGTCCCGATCGACGCGTTCGCGGGCCTGAGTGGTGGCGCCCTCGCAGCGGCCTACTATTGCTGTCTCGGAGAGTCCGGGTTCGACATCTACGAGCAACTCGGCCCCTTCTTCTCCCTGACGCTCCCCTCGGTGATGTACACGACGTGGCCGGTCGCGTTCGTGACCAATCTGATGCTGGACGGCGAGCGCATCGAGACGTTGGAGCGGCGCTTCGTTCCCGTGACCACCGGACTGCCCCCCGACGACAAGCCGTTCGCCGCCGTGGTCGTCAGCGGGACCGTGGGTGACGGCGTCCGCGCGAGCGGGTCGCTCCCACCCGGATTTGGACCGACGGCACAGGACGGCGTCCGCTATACCGACGGCGGCAACGCGGCGCTGCTGCCGGTGGAGATCTTGCGCGACTACGGCGGCGCCGACGCCGTACTCGCCTGCGACATTTCTCCGGGGCCGAAGCACGGCAATCCGCTCGGCGCCTCGTGGCTCGCAAAGCTCGTGCACGACTACACTCTGTGCGGGCGACTGCTCGATTTGTGGGCGGACCTCGCGTTTTTCTCGCAGCGCGCCAACAGCAGCTTCGCCAAGAACGCCGACGCGTTCGCCGTTTTTCCACCGGAGGACATCCCGCTCGTGGAGTCGATCATGTTCTTCGATGCTCATCGGATCATCGCCAAAGCGGCCGCGGCGAAGCCTATGCTGCACAACGCCGTCGCCACGCTCAAGGCGGCGTGGGAAAGGCTATGATCCAGCGCTTCCCGATTCGCGTCGCCGGGACCAGCACGGTGCTTCCCGGGGTGCGCATCACGACGGCGGAGATCGTCACGCACGTAACGCCGCCGCGCGACGCTGCGACCGTCGAGAGTCGGACCGGCATCGCCGCACGGCACTTCGCCCGCAAAGAAGACTCGCCGGCCGAGGAAGCGTCACGCGCGCTCGACGCGGCGCTCGAGGCCGCGAAGGTCTCGCCGAAGGCGCTCGAGCGCATCATCTTCGTGAGCTCCGGCGGTGGCGATCTTCTCTTTCCCGCGACGGCCAACCTCGTCGCCGCACGCCTCGGTATCGCGGGCACCTCGGACTGCTTCGATCTGAACAACGCGTGCATGGGATTCTTGACCGCGTTCGACCTCGGCGCCCGCAGCATCGCCACCGGGTGCGGACCGGTCGGCATCACCGTCTCGGAGTTCCCCTCGCGCAGCGTAACGCCCGCCGATCCGCGGCCGTATCTCGTCTTCGGCGACGCGGCCGCCGCGGCGGTTCTCGTTCCCACCGACGACGGCGGCGGCGTGCTCGGGTCGTGGCTGCGGAACGACGGCATCGCGTTCGGCAACGTGCGTCTCGCCAACCCCGCAGTGCACCGTGGACCGTACGAGACGATCAGCTTCACCGCGCCGAACGAGCGCATGGGCGAGGAGGCGATCGAGGCCGTACGGCAGAGCGCGCGCGCGGCGCTGGCACATGCCGGGATCACCATCGACGACGTCGACTGGATCCTGCCGCATCAGCCGAACGGCGCGCTGCTGGCGGCGATCGTCGCGGAGCTCGGCGTCGCGTGGGAGCGTGTCGTCCCCGTGGTGGCCGACGTCGGCAGCGTCGGCGCCGCGTCGATCGCGGTGAGTCTCGACCGCCTATTCCGCACCCGTGAGGTCCGCCCCGGCGCTCGGATCTTGATGGTCGGCGTCGGTGCCGGCCTGTCGTCGGGGGCGATCCTCTATCAGCACAGCCGATGATCCCGGCGCTCTTGGAGCCCCTTCGCGCGCGTGCCGCCGCGATCGCCCAGCAGATCCCGCTCGCCGGGTGGACGGGGTACTGGCGTTTTTGGCAACGCTATCATGGCTATATCGTAGAGGGCCTGCATCATCTCGATGGCGATCGCTCGATGCTGATCGCCGGCTATCACGGCCGTCCGCTCGCGTTCGACATGTGCATGCTGACCGTGACGCTCTACGACCGCCTCGGGTACATGCCGCACGGCATCGTGCATCGTGGCCTCGAGAAGTCGGCGTACTTCCGTTGGTCGAACGAGGCGGTCGGCTTTCTCACCGGCGACGGCGACGCCATGCGGAATGCGATCGCGCGCGGCGAGCACATCGTCGTGACGCCCGGCGGTGGCAGCGAGGGCTGCCGCGATTTCACACAGCGCTATCGGGTGAATTGGCCGAGCAACGGCTACCTACGGCTCGCGCGCAAGTACCGGCTGCCGATCGTTCCCGTCGCGGCCGCCGGCGCCGACGACACCTACATCGGCTTGAACGACGCCGAGATGACGGCGTGGCTTCTCGGGATTCCGCGGCAATGGGCATTTGCGCTCTGGGTCGGCGTCGGCCCACTCGGGCTGTACCCGTTTTCACCGCCCTTTCCGGTGCAGCTGCGGCAGATCGTCGGTCCGCCGATCGACCCCTGGGCCGACGCTGCGTGCCGGAACGACGACGATGCCCTGCCGGCGATTCACGCCGCCGTCGTCGAGGCGGTGCAGGATCTGCTCGATCGAGTGAGGGGAGTCGGACGATGGAAGAACGGACGTCGGACGCTGACGCACGCTGGGCGCTGATCCTCGGCGCGTCGACCGGCACCGGCGCGGCGGTGGCGCGCGCCGTGGCGCGCGACCCGGGTTTGAACGTCTTTGCGATTCACCGCGGGCATTATCCGGACGACGCCGCGGCGCTCGAGCGCGACCTGCGCGCGACGGGGCGCGCCGTTGCAATGCACGTCGCCGACGCGGGCACCGTCGAAGGGGTGCGCGCATGCGCCGCAGTCGTCCGCGAGCACGTCGGCGCACACGGCGTCGCGCTCCTGGTGCACTCGCTCTCCGGCGCGTCGCTCGGACATTTCCTGCCGACGCGTGACGACGCGTTCACGCCGCGTCAGTTCGAGAAGACGTTTAACTACCTCGCGCACTCGTTCGTCTATTGGGCGCAGGAGCTGCACGCGCAGAACCTGCTCGCATCGCGCGCGCAGCTGCTCGCGCTGACGAATGTCCTCGACGAGGAGATTCTCCACAATTGCGGGCTGATCGCCGCCGCCAAAGCCGCCCTCGAGCGCTACGTGCACTATCTCGCCATCGAGCTCGGCGCCTTCGGCCACCGGGTGAATCTCCTGAAATTCGGTACCGTCATCACGCCGGCCCTGAAGACGGTACTCGGACCCGAGGCGTTGAGCCGCCTCGACGCGGTTCATCGCGAGATGATCCCCGCCGGTCGCATGTGCACGCTCGCTGAGGTCGCGGGGATCGTGTCCGTCCTCGCGCGCGAGGAATGCGCGTGGTTCAACGGCGCGACGATCGACTACACGGGCGGAATGGCCCTCCGGTTGTTCGACATCGTGCTCCGTCCCGACGACGGCAGCTGACCAGAACGGGACGTTTCGACCGCCGCGCGTCGCACAGCGACGGTCGGCGGCGGTCCAGGCACCGCGTTCCGTGCCGGCGCAGCGATCCGGGCGTCCGCGCTCAGCTCGGAAACGCTCTCACGAGCGCCTGAAACACATCCTTGGGCGTCGCGCTGCCGGCGTCGACGACTCGACCCAACACGTGCAGAGTCTTCGCCTCGTTCTGAATCGCGCCTGCGAAGTTCTCGATGCCGGAGTAGGTGCCGACCAGCAGCAGAATGTGCGCGATCTCCTCGGGCGAGACGCTCGCAGTCAGCGCGAGATAGATGTGCAATGCCAGGTTCAGGCCCGATCCCCGCGCCGCGAGGATCGCGACGAGACACCGTTCGCGGTTCGCCGCCGAGAGTGTCGTGCTCGCCATGTTCCCGTCCCTCCCGCCGTAGAAGAGGTCCCCGATCGTCGCCAGGTGAGGGACTGACGGCGGATAATCGGCCGAGAGCGAAGCACCCAGGAGGGCGTTCATCTGTTGCGGATCGAATTGCTCGCGAAGAATCGTCAACTGATCGTCCGTGAGAATGTCGCGGATTGCCATTTGATGCTCCTGTGGCATGCGCCCTACGGTACCGCTCGACTGCGTATCGAGTGATGGAATGCTCGCCCGCCGGAGCTGTCCGTTTCCTGAGGCGTTACGGAACGTCAAGCAATAGTAAAATCGGCTGACACGCGTCACCGTGACGTGATGCGCGCTCGCGGGCACCAGCTCGCGCGGCGCATGCGGTGAGGAGTCGAAGAGCGTGATGGACGCGAACGCGAGTCGGTGCACCGGCGAGTGACTGCGATCAGGATCGAGCTCCTCGTCTACGACCACGATGGGGGTGCCGGCGCGGGCAACGCGCGCCATCTCGGCGAGGCCTTTGCGGATATCGCGATAGCCGTTGATGCCGCCGACGTGAAATACCCGATCGAACGTGGCATCGGCGAACGGGAGCGCATGTGCGTCGCCGAGGAGGAGGCGGACACGCCCCGTGCGCGCGCGAGCGAGCTTCCGTGATGCTTGCTGCAGCATGCCGGAGCTGAAATCGACCCCCCAGATTTCCGCGTCGACATCGGCGGGCAGTGCCGCGTGTACGAGCGGCACGTTCGCGCCGGATCCGATGCCGACCTCCAGGATGCGCACGGGCGAGCCGTCGGCGTGCGGACGCAGTTCCCCGAGCCGGAGCTCGCGCACGTAGCGGTCGCGCGACGCGCCGAAATCCGGAAATTGCAGCAGCGGCAACACGACATCGGCCCCGAGATCGTGATACGGCGCGATGAAGTCGTAGATCGGCCGCAGCGCGCGATCGATGCCGCTGACGCGGTCCTCGTCGCAGAGCTGCGGCACGCCGTCGCGCAGCGGCCACTCGTGATAGTAGCGGCTACACGTGAAGATGCCGTCGCGAACCTCGGCTGCACCGGGCGATTCGCGGAGCGCGGCCGCATCCGGCGAGCGGCGCCCGCCGTCGTGCGGGGAGCCACGGCTCGCCTGAAGCAGCAAGGACCCGCGGCACATCGGGCACGCGAGCGTCGCGACATCCGCCGTCGCGAACCTCATCGCGGCGGCCGTGGTCGCCGCTTCATCGCCGCGGCCCGCTCATGTCGTCGTCGCGACGCGATCGCTCGGGCCGCGCACCTCGGCGCGGGCACGCGCAAGATCAGTCTCGCAGCCGAGTCGTTCGAGGAGATCCGCCGCCTGGTGCAGATGGTGGGCGCGACCCTCCGCCTGGCGAGGAAGATGCCTCCCGATCTCGAGATGCGCCCGCGCACGCTCGTATGGCATCCCGAGCCGTTCCGCGACGTCCACCGCACGTCCCCAGAGCCGGAGCGCCCGCGCCTCGAGGCCGCCGATCCACGACTCGCCTCCCTGCCACAGCAGCGCGGCGGGCTGACCGACGGGAAAATGCCGCGCGAAGCGGCGTAGCGCGCGGACGGCATGGTGCATGCGACGTTCGAGCGACGCGTCTGGCGCCGACTGTTCGCGCAACGTGACGAACACCTCCGCCGTCGCCGCGATCGTGTACACGGTCCAATACGCGACGGGATCCATGGCGCGGATGTACCACAGCGCGCGATCGCCGATTTCGGATGCGGCACCGCGATCACCGAGACGCAAGCGGGCGAGCGCCAGGGTACCGAGCACGCACAGCGCCTCGGTCTTCATGATGTCCTCGTCGATCATGTCGAACGCGTCGTCGAGGCGATCGACGGCCTCACGGTCGCGTCCCATCCGACTCAACGACCCGCCTTCGCCGGTCAGGCTCCAACACGCGATCTGGCGATTGCCGCTGCGGCGGCTGAGCGCGTGCGATTCCTGGAACAGGGTGAGACTCCGTTCGAACTCGCCTCGAAACATCGCCAGCATCGCGCCCTCGGTTCGCACTTCCGCCCACAAGCGTAAGTCTCCGACGCGCTCCGCAATCGACGTCGCGCGACTGACCGCCGCTTCGGCGTCCGGCCAACGACACTCCGAGAGGTAGTTGACGCAGACCCGCGACGCGACCCACGCGACATAGCGCTCGACGCCCGTCCCTTCCGCGATCGCGAGCCCACGCCGCGCCCACCTCGCGGCGAGCCGCGGAAAACGAGCGGGCGACGCGAGCAGAGCGAGCATCGTATATCCCTGCGCCAGCTCCGGCGAAGGGCCGGCGGGCTCACACTGGTTCACGACTCGCAAGCTCGACCAGATGATCGGCATCACGCGCAGCGAGAAGAAGAACGTTTCGGTGAGCCGCAACTGCACCCGCGCGACCTCGCCTGCGATGAGACGCTCCTCACCCGCGTCGCGGGCGCGCACCCGCGCCAGCGATTGCACGGTGCGGAGCAGAAGCTCCTCGACCGTCGCGAAAACCCAGCCGATCCGCCGGTCGGGCACGTGCTGTCCGAATTGCGACAGGGCGCGTACTGCGTGATCGCGGCAGCTCTTCAGATCACCAAGCCGAAAGTAGGCTTCCGACAGTGCCCCATGGATGCGGCCGATCGCGAAAGCCGGACTGCGGCGATCGACGTGCGCGTTCGGATCGAGAAGGCCGCGGCGCAGTCCGCGACGTGGAGCGGCCCCGCGCGACCCCGCGGCGACGTTCATCTGCAGGAGCTCGAGCGCGCGGTGGAGGTACTGCACCGCCTCGGCGCATGCACCGCTGTGCAACGCCAACATGCCGGCCTCGGAGGCGTACGGCGCCTCGCGCATCGGCTCGCTCGCCTCGTGCCAATGGTGTGCGAGCGCCGCCACATGTTCCGTGCGCTCGGCGTACGTGCTCTCGATCGCGGTCGCGACTTGCGCGTGGAGGGCGCGCAGCGCGGACGGCGAAAGGTCCTCGACGAGCTGTTCTCGAAACTTGTCGTGCGCGAACCGCAAACGGGCCTCTCGCACCTCGAGAACCGCGGTACGCGTGCACACGTCCGCCCAATCGGCCGCGTCGAGATTGGCGTGAATGCCGCGTATGAGACGCGAGTCGACTTCACGGCCAATCACCGCGGCAGTGCGCAAGGCCGGTAATGCGTCGTGCGGCACCTGATTCAAACGCCGCCGCACCACACGCTGCACGCCACCGGCGAGGACGCGCTCAGGAAGACGCGCGTCCCCTATGGCGTCGAGGCTGCCGACGCTCTCGGCGAGCGCGCGCATCACCTCGACGATGAAGAACGGGATGCCTTCCGTCTCGCGTTCGAGCAGCGCTGCGAGATCTGGACGCCGTGCCGCCGGCCCGATCATCCCAGCGGCGAGCTCCACCATCTCGTCCGCGTTCAAGCGCTTGAGAATGAGAACGCGTGCGCCGGGAATCGCCGCCGGGATGTCGCCGCCCTCGTCGTCGCGAAAGCAGCCCACCATCAGCACGGGCAAGCTCGCAGCCGGATGCGTGAGCCACGCGAGAAGACTCAAGCTCTCGCTACCGGCCCACTGCAAATCCTCGAAAATCAGCAGCACCGCCCTCCGCTGAGCGCGCAACAGCTCCTCGATCGCGAAGAAGAGCCGCGTCTTGGCGGTCTCGGCGTCGAGTGTCGGCGCGTCGTGTACCTCACGTCCGATCAGCGTCGCGATGTCCGGGACGAGCGCCTTCAACACCTCCGCATCGGTGTCGTTGACGTCGCCCCAGAGCACGAGCAGGCGCAGCATTTCGCGCCACACGTGATAGGGACTCCCGCCTTGACGGACGGCTTGACCGCGGACGACCGCGACGCCGTCGACGAGCGCCCGGCTACGCAGCTCCTCGAGGAGGCGCGACTTGCCGACGCCGCTCTCACCGCCGACGAGCCAGGTTCCGCCGCAGCCACGATCAGCGGTGGCGAGGGCGTCGGTCAGCATCGCGAGCTCGCAGTGTCGACCGACGAGTGGCGCGGCCTGCAGGAAGCTTTCACGCGTCGCCACCGTTTCGAGCGACAGGGAGCGGTTGACGGCCGCCCCGAGGGTCAGCATCACCTGGCGCGCATCGGCGAAGCGCTCGCCCGGATCTTTTCGGAGTAAGCGCTCGAGCACTGGCCGGAGAGTGAGATCGACGTCATCGGACGGGCGCGGCAGCGGCTCATGGACGATGGCCTCGAAGAGTCGCGGTCCATCGGACTCGTCGAAGGGATAGACCCCGGTCACCAACTCGTAGGCGATCATGCCGAAGCTGTATAGGTCGCTGCGCTCGCTCGCGGCGCCGGTCAGCAATGCCTCGGGCGCCATGTACGCGGGGGTGCCACGGATGGCACCGTCGGCAACGGCGTCGCGATAGATCGAGAGTCCGAAGTCCAGGATCTTCACCTGCCCACCGACGACCAGGATGTTCTCGGGCTTCAGGTCGCAGTGGAGGATCCCGAATCGATGGAGGTACCAGAGCGCCCGCAACACTTGGACCAACAGCTCGACTTGGATCGCGAGCGGCTCGTCGGCTCCCGCCTCGATGATGCTCGAGGCATTCTCGGCGAGATCCATGGTGAAGTATGGCTGGCGCTGCTCATCGAAACCGTAGTCCAAGACGCTGATGATGTTCGGATGGCGCAGCGACGCGAGGAGACGGAACTCCTGCGCCAACGCGCTGCGGAGTTGTAGCGCGTCGTTTTCGCCCGTCGGGACATGCAATCGTTTCAGCGTCACGACACGGCCGGTCAACCGCTCGACGACACGATAGACGGTTCCCATTCCACCGCGGCCGAGCTCATTCAGCACCTGATACCGGCCGCCGATCACACGCGGGGGGGACGTTGGATCCCGCGACGCGATATCGACTTCCGCCAACGCGTCTGAGGACTGGACGGATATGCGCATCCAAGAAGGACGGCGAGCGCGCGTGCCCGGCGCGGCCTGCGTCACGGGACTTTCTCGCCGGGTCTGCGGAGTGGTCGCACGGTCATCGTACTCGATGGTGAGTAGCGTGGGACGGATTGCGCCGGCAACCACTCGTCGCGCCCGCAAGAAAGAAGCGTTGGTCCAAAATGGCGCAACGAGCCGTCGCCGAATGAAGTCTGACGGCCCATCCCCAACAATCCGTCGCGGGCGACGAGGGGTGTGCATCCCACTCCGGCGGACCGTCGACGTGCACCTGCCACGGCGTGACGATTCTCGGCGGCGCGGCGTCTCCCCGTGTGGCCGTGGCGCTCACATCTTCCGAAACACGAGCAACGCCCATGCCGCGACGAAGTGTCGAGCACTTCTTGGACGCCCCGTGTCCGGTGGCATCAAGTATTGTGGACGGCGGCGCCGACGACTGCAGCCTCGAGTGGTCGCCGTCGATCACGTCGGGAGGCGTCATCACACCACCGCGCACGGCAGCAGCGACGGCGGGTACGCGGCTCCTCTACGAGACGAGCCACTCCAGAAGACCGCGCATGTCTTTGTCCGTGAAGCCGTTGCCCGGCGCCGAGCCGTCCGGCGATTTGTGCAGCCACGCACCGTCTTCGCGTAGCGACACGTCGAACCAGTCGGCGGCCGACGGGTTCGAGCGGTCGTACTGGATGACGGAGGCCGTGGCGAGTCCGCCGAGCGGCGCCGGCTTGCCGCCGACGCTGCCGAGCGGCTGCACGACGATCTCGACGCGTCGCTCGAGAAACTCGAGCGCGAGGCGCGCGCCGTCGGGAACCTCGATGCCGCCGAGGTTCTTCGGATTGAGCGCGCGGTGCGTCCTGATCGCCGGCTCGGGGAGCTCCTTGTTCACCGCCGTCGCGAGCGCCTCGAATTCCGAGAAGAGTCCCTTCACCGACCGCGCCCGCAAGCTGAAGAGCTCCTTCTCGCGGTCAGCGCGCCGACCGATGCGCCCGTTCGAGCGCATCTTCTTCTCGGCCCGCTCGGCCACGGTGCGCACCCAATCGCGCATGTCGGCGATCGCCATATTTCAATCCAAACGCGGTTGCAAATCGCGCCCCGCGACACCGTCGATCAGGTGCCGCGCAGCAAGCGCTCGCCGAGGCTGATCTTCAGCTGCTCGAGCAGCAGGCGCGGCTCCGGTTGGATGCCGCCGCCCAAGAAGCCCTGGACGAGGATGCCGTTCAGCGTCGCCATGATCAACGCGGCGTCGGCTTGCGAATTGACGCTGGCGCGGAAGAGCTTCTTTTCGCGACCGGTTTGTAGAATGTCGGCGAGCAGGTTGCAGTAGATTCGGTAGAGCTCGGTCGTGCGGTCGAGTAGATCGTCGAGGTTTTTTTCCTCGCGGACGACGAGCGACAGCAGAAAGCGTACGGAATAGACGTTCTGGCTGACGAAGTCGTAGTAGAGATCGACGAGCTTGCGGATCTGCCCGAGCTCGTCGAGGCCGGAGAGCAGCTCGACGACGTTGATCGAGTAGGGCTCGAGTGAGCTCTTGAGCGCGGTCCGAAAGAGCTCGTCCTTGTTGGCGAAGTGCCAGAAGATGAGCGCCTTCGAGACCTGGGCCTCTTTGGCGACCTGCGCCAGCGACGTGTTGGCGTAGCCGTGCGCCGCGAAGAGCTTCGTCGCGGACGAGAGAATCTTCTCGCGAGTCGAGGACATCGCCCGTCGAACCGTACGCCAACGTCACAGACGCATGCAAGCTGAGCGGCGAACGCGACGCGCCGAACGGGCGCGTCGTCCGACGTCGCGACTGGTGCCGTGGTCGGCGGACGCGGCGGCGTCAGGCGGCCGCGCTCGGACGGGCGTGGATGGTCAGCTTGTGGCCGTCGTAGTCGACGACGACGTGGGCACCGTCGGGGACGTCGCCGGCGAGGATCTTCCGCCCGAGCGTCGTCTCGATCTCTTTCTGGAGGAGGCGCTTCAGCGGCCGCGCACCGTAGACCGGATCGTAGCCGGCGGCAGCGAAGTGCTCCTGCGCTGCGTCGGTGAGCTCGATCTCGATCTTGCGCTCCGCAAGGCGCGCGCGCAGCCGTCCGAGCTGGATGTTCACGATCTGCTTCAGCTCCTCGCGCGAGAGCGCATGGAAGACGACGATCTCGTCGACGCGATTCAAGAACTCGGGACTGAAGTGCTGCCGCATCGCCTCGAGCACCTCGCGCTTCATCGACTCGTACGCCTCGGGGTCGGTGCCGCCGCGATAGCCGAGGATGACGTGGCTGCCGATGTTGCTCGTCATGATGACGACGCTGTTCTTGAAGTCGACGGTGCGGCCGTGGCCGTCAGTGAGACGGCCGTCGTCGAGGATCTGCAGCATCAGGTTGAAGACGTCGTGATGCGCTTTCTCGATCTCGTCGAAGAGAATCACGCAGTACGGACGGCGGCGCACGGCCTCGGTGAGCTGGCCGCCCTCGTCGTAGCCGACGTAGCCGGGCGGCGCGCCGATCAGCCGAGCGACCGTGTGCTTCTCCATGTACTCGGACATGTCGATGCGGATCATCGACTGCTCGTCGTCGAACAGGAACTCGGCGAGCGCGCGGGCGAGCTCGGTCTTTCCGACACCGGTCGGCCCGAGGAAGATGAACGAGCCGATCGGGCGGTTCGGATCCTTCAACCCTGAGCGCGCCCGGATCACCGCGTCGGAGACGGCGCGCACCGCCTCGTCTTGGCCGATCACCCGACGGTGCAAATGCTCCTCGAGCCCGAGGAGCTTCTGCACCTCGCCCTGCATGAGCTTGGAGACCGGAATGCCCGTCCAGCGCGCGACGATTTCGGCGATGTCCTCCTCGTCGACCTCCTCCTTCATGAGCCGCGCCGCGCCGTCACCGCGCTCGATCTTCGCTTCCTCATCGGCGAGCTGGCGCTCGAGCTGCGCGAGATTGCCGTACTTGAGCTCGGCGACCTTGTTGAGGTCGTACTCGCGCTGCGCCTTTTCCATCTCGACGCGAACACGCTCGATCTCCTCGCGCAGCTCGCGATGGCGCGCGACGCCGCTCTTCTCGCGCTCCCACCGCGCGCGCAGCGCGTCGCTCTCCGCACGCAGCTCCACGAGCTCCTTCTCGAGCCGGTCGAGCCGCTCGCGCGACGCGCGATCGGTCTCCTTGCGCAGCGCCTCGCGCTCGATCTCGAGCTGCATCACGCGCCGCGAAACCTCGTCGAGCTCCGCCGGCATGGAATCGATCTCGGTACGCAGCTTGGCGGCCGCCTCGTCGACGAGGTCGATCGCCTTGTCGGGCAGGAAGCGGTCGGTGATGTAGCGGTTCGAGAGCACGGCGGCGGTCACGAGCGCCGCGTCCTTGATGCGGACACCGTGGTGCAGCTCGTACCGTTCGCGGAGACCGCGCAGGATCGAGATCGTCTCCTCGACGCTCGGCTGATCCACCTGGACCGGCTGGAAGCGGCGCTCGAGCGCGGCGTCCTTCTCGATGTGCTTGCGGTACTCGTCGAGCGTCGTCGCGCCGATGCAATGCAGCTCGCCGCGCGCGAGCATGGGCTTCAGCAAGTTGCTCGCGTCCATCGCCCCTTCGGCGGCCCCGGCGCCGACGACGGTGTGGAGCTCGTCGATGAAGAGGATGATGTCGCCCGCCGAGGACTGCACCTCCTTCAGTACCGCTTTCAGCCGCTCCTCGAACTCGCCGCGATACTTGGCGCCGGCGACGAGCGCGCCCATGTCGAGCGTGATGACCCGCTTGTTCTTCAGGCCCTCGGGCACGTCGCCGCGGACGATGCGCTGCGCGAGCCCTTCGACGATCGCCGTCTTGCCGACGCCGGGCTCGCCGATCAGTACCGGGTTGTTCTTCGTCCGGCGTGACAGCACCTGGATGACGCGGCGAATCTCCTCGTCGCGGCCGATGACCGGGTCGAGCTTGCCTTGCTCGGCGAGCTTGGTGAGATCGCGGCCGTACTTCTCGAGCGCCTCGTAGGTGCTTTCGGGATCCGGGCTCGTGACCCGCTGGTTGCCGCGGACGGCGCGGAGCGCCTCCATCAACTTGGCGCGAGTGAGACCCATCTGACCGAGGAGCCGCCCCGTAGCGCCGCGCTCTTCCAGCATCGCGATCAGCAGGTGCTCGACGCTGACGTACTCGTCCTTGAGCGCCGTCGCCTCGGCCTGCGCTTGGTCGAGGACGCGCGCCAAGCGCGGCGCGATGTAGACCTGCGCGTTCGCGCCGGAGACCTGCGGAATGCGATTCAGCTCCGCCTCCACGCGCTCGCCGAGCGCGCGCACGTCGACGCCGGCGCGTTCGAGCAGCGCCGGAACGAGCCCTTGCGGCTGCGCGAGCAACGCTGCGAGCACGTGCTCGACGTCGACCGTCTGATGGTGACGGCGCGTCGCGAGCGCTTGCGCGTCGCGGATCGCCTCCTGCGATTTCTGCGTCAGTTTTTCGGGATCCATTGCCGAGCCAACCTAACCACTCCACACGGTATCGCAACCGCGCATTGCGGACCTGCACCTCCGCGCCCACGAGTCAGCCGCCACAGTCTCACCAGGCGGGACGGACGGTGCGAGGTCGCGAGAGCGCCAGCATCGGCCCGAGCACCATCCCCGCGAGGAAGCCGCCGATGTGGGCCCAGAACGCGACGCCGCCGGTCGCGGTGTCCATCCCGAGCGACCCGATCCCGAGGAGGAGCTGGAACGCGAACCAAAAGAGCAGGAAAAACACCGCAGGCAGCTCGATGATTTGGAGGAAAATGAAGATCGGTACCAACGTGACGATGCGCGCCCGCGGGAAGAAGAGAAAGTAGGCGCCGGTGACGCCGGCGATCGCACCGCTCGCGCCGACCATCGGCAGCGCCGAATGCGGATTGATCGTCACCTGCGCGATCCCCGCGATGATTCCGCAGGCGAAGTAGAGCAGGAGGTACCGCAGATGCCCGACGCGGTCCTCGACGTTGTCGCCGAAGATGTGGAGGTAGAGCATGTTGCCGAGGAGGTGCATCCATCCGCCGTGGAGAAACATGCTGGTCAGGAGCGGGCTCAACGTCTCGACACGATCGAGGTGCACCCGACGCGGCACGAGCCCGTACGTGCGGATCAACGCCTCGCCGGCGTACTGACCGAGGCCAACCTGGTGCATGAACACGAGGACGTTCGCCGCGATCAGCAGCCGGGTGACGACCGGCGCGGTCTCGGACGGAATGGTGTCGCGCAGCGGAATCATCGGCCGGCGCGCCGTCTCATGCGGGCCGTCATCCTGACACGTCGCCACTCGCCTTCCAACTTCATACCTGCTGGCTGGCGATGGCCGGGTCCTCCATCGCCCTGCCGGCTACGCGAATTGACGCTTCGGCGCGGGCACCTATACAATCATCGTGCCCACGCGGCAGTGATGACGCAGCAACTGTGGAGAATCGGAAAAATCACGCTCGGCGTCTTGCTTCTCGTGCTCGGCGTGGTCGGACTGTTCCTACCGTTTCTGCAAGGCATCCTGTTCTTGATCATGGGATTGTCGTTGCTCTCGACCGAGAGCCAGCGAGCGAAGGCATGGTTGCACTATCTCGAGGAGCGCACGGGCTGGCGACGGGCGGCACGTGAAACGCGGTCACGGAGGCCGGACGATGGCTGATGAGAAGGACCGGTACGGAGACAAGCTTCGCGACGTCGAGCGCGGACGCGAGGACTCGTATTTCGCCGAGCGCGACCGCGAGCTCCTCGAAAAAATACGCGGGAAGACGACCGTCCCAGGCGCAGCGCAAATGCGGTGCCCGAAGTGCGGGGAGTCGCTCACCCCGACGACGCACCACGGCGTCACGGTCGAACAGTGCGAGCATTGCGGCGGCGCGTGGTTCGACAAGCACCAGCTCGATAAAGCCGCGCGTCACGAAGCCCCCGACTGGCTCGCGCGCTACCTCGGACGCCCCCGCTGAGCTCCACGACACGCCGGCGCGGCGTCTGAACCCGTGTTCAGCGGCATCATCGAGCGCGTCGGCGAGGTCGCGACCCTGACTCCGGCGGCGGGTGGCGGCGCGCGGCTCACGATTCGCGGCGGGCCACGCGGCCT
>VBKW01000345.1 GCA_005879405.1 Deltaproteobacteria bacterium | reverse complement strand
GTCGATCCCGACCTCGGCCGCATCCCGGTCGCGCTCCTGACCGCGGCGGGCAACGTCCGGCTGCAGGCCCGGCGGCTCGACGTCGAGGCGGCCTTCAGCAAGCCCGCGGATCTCGACGGGGTTTTGACCTTCATCGAGGGACACTGTCGGGCCGCTGCGGCGGCCCCGTAGTCGGCTTTGCCTACGACTGACCGCGCGGGCACGCTGGGATTGCGTGTCGCGCACCGTCATCCTGCTGGTCGAGGACAACGCCGACTCCAACGCCGCGCTCGAGCTCTTTCTGCGGACCCACGGGTTCGAGGTCGTCGTCGCGTTCGACGGCCAGCAGGGACTCGATCAGCTCCGGAGCGGTCCGCGACCGTCGTTGATTCTGCTCGATGTGATGATGCCCGGTAAGGACGCGCACGGCTTCCGCGCCGAGCAGCTCGCCGATCCGGCGCTCGCGTCGATTCCGGTCATCGTGTTGTCCGGCGCCTACGACGTCGGGGAGATCGCCGATCGTCTCGGCGCGCGTGACTACCTGACGAAGCCGCTCGACGTGCAGCGACTGCTCGACACGATACGCCGCTACTGCTCGCCCGCGCTGCGCGCATAGCGACCGTCGTCAGACGCGGGCGTCCGGCCGCACGCAGTCGCGCGCGGCCGGACGGCGGGCGGAGTGGTTCAGTGGATGTGGAACGGGAAGATGAAGCTGATTCCGCCCGGCGGCGGGGGCGGCGCGACGTAGACCGGCGGCGGTGCGTAGTACACGTCGGGCTCGGAGTAATAGTAGTAGTGCCGCTCGGGGACGTAGTAGGTCGCTCCTCCGCGATAGTAAGAGTGGCTGTGTCTCCAGTGGCCACGACCGTGGTGCTGCCAATGATCGTCGTCACGGTCGGCGCGAGCCGGAATCGCCGTCAGGCTGCACACGACGAGCGCGAGCGCGACGGCATGCGCGAGTCGTCTCCATGCGGTCATCGGCCTTGCCTCCGCGCCGCCTCTTTCACGCGCGTCCGCAGCACGCTGTCGGCGGTCTTCTTCTGCGCGTCGGACATGCTGTCGTAGAGCGTCTGGAACGCCGGAATGAACTTGTGGACGCCGTCCGAGTGCGCGTCCACGACCTCCGCGTACGAGTTCAGCTGCTCGACGGCGGTGGCGCTCGGTTGCTGGGTCTTCGCCCGGAGATCCTTCATCTTGGTGGCGCTTTCGCGCATGACCTGGGCGACGTTGTTCCACGCCGGCTCCTGCGCCGCCGTGATGTGGAGCTCCCCGCGCAGCGTCTTGATGCGCGTCTCCACGTCGTCCGCGGCGGCGCGCCGACTCTGCGCGGTGACGTGTCGTGTGCCGGAGGACGCCGCGAAGGCAGGTCCGGCGAATGCGATCGTGGCGACCAGTGTCGCCGTGGCGATGGATCGAACCATGGTGTTCACCTCTCTTGTCTCAACGCTACCGATGGACGATTCGAGCGCAAGTCGCACACGTTCGATCCAGCAACGTTGACGGATTGCCGCCGATTCGCGCACAGTACGCGGACATGCGATCGGTGCTGCGTTGCGCAAGCGCGCTGGCGCTCCTCCTCGGCCTGGGCGCGAGCGCAGCGGCGGAGTCGCCGCTCCAGCAGCTCGCCGCCGTCGTCGGCGCCGACCAGGGTGTGTACGCCGTCGCCGGGGACGGGACGGTGCTCGTCGCCCAGGCTGAGTCGCGGGCCGTTCATCCGGCGTCGGTGACGAAGGTTGCGACGTCGCTCGCGCTGCTCGCCCGCCTCGGGCCGTCGTATCGGTTCACGACGACGTTCCGTGGTGACCGCCCGCTGCGCGACGGCCGTCTCGCGGGCGAGCTCGTCGTCGACGGCGGCGGCGATCCCTTCCTCGTCGACGAGAGCGCGTTGCTCGTCCTGCGCCGACTGCACGCGCAGGGTCTCCGCACGGTCGCGCGCCACGTCGCCGTGCGCGGATCGCTGCTCTTCGACTGGCAGCCCGATCCGACGGGTCGCCGTCTGGAGGACGTCCTCGCCGGCCGCGCCGGCAACGCGGCGCGCGCGACGCTCGCGCGCATCGAGAGCGCGGGATCGATCGCGGGTGACGCGCCGCCGCTGAGGTTCGGCGTCGCCGGCGGGTCGCGCGTCGTCGACCCGTCGCCGCGCGAGGACGCGTCGCGTCCCGACGCATCCATGCGCGGCGCGGCGTCGACCGGTGCGGCGCTCGCGACCGTGCGCTCGCCGATCCTGCTGCACGTCGTGAAGGCGCTCAACTGCTTCTCGAACAACGTCTTCCACTTCGCGGCGGATGCGATCGGCGGTCCTCGCGACGTCGAGGACTTGGCGCGCGGTCGCGTGCCGGCGGCGATGCGGGACGAGATCGTCATCGGGAACGGCGCCGGCGCCGGCCCGATGAACCGCATGAGCCCGCGCGCCGCGGTGGCGCTGCTCCAGGCGCTCGCCGACGAGCTGACGCGCGCCGGACAGGAGCTCAGCGCCGCGCTGCCCGTCTCGGGTATCGACCCGGGGACGCTCGAGGCTCGTTTTTCGGACGAGCCCGCGCTTGTGATCGGCAAGACCAGCAGGTCCGGCTCGGTCGGCGCATCCGCGCTCGTCGGCGTGCTCCGGACACCACGCTACGGCACCGTGCGCTTCGCGGTCCTGAATCACGACCTCCCCGTGCCGGACGCGCGCGCTCGCCAAGACGCCTTCGTCCGCGCCCTCGCGAGCGCAACCGCCGCTCAACCATGGTCCTACACGACCCGCGCGACGCCGCCGTATCTCGCGACCGTTGTCGAATAGGAACGCGCCGCGGCGTCACCGCGCGAAGAGGTCGTCGCGCGGCGTGCCGGGGCCGGCAGTCGGCTCCGCGCGAGGATCGCTCGCGCAGGGTACCGGGCATGCATTAGATCTTCCGTAACTCGAGGCGGGGAAAATACTGTAATGGCTCGCTCTTTATGCGCGCTGCGCCGACTGCCGGCCCCGGCACGCCGTGTGGCGCCCCCGCGGCGCGTGACGGCGAAGCGATCCTCTTCCGACGCGTGACGCCGAAGCGATCCTTTTCCTCGCCGTCTCGAGGGTGCGGCGACGCGGGGGTTGGCGGAGTGCGCATAAAGAGCGAGCCATTACAGTATCTTCCCCGCCTCGAGTTACGGAAGGTCTAATGCGTGCCCGGTACCCTGCGCGAGCGATCCTCGCGCGGAGCCAACCCCCGCGTCGCCGCACCTGCGCGGCCGCGAGAAAGAGGATTCTTTCGGTGACCGCGCCGCCGCGGGTGTGCCGCGGCGGCGTGGGTGGTGGGTCAGTGCTTGAGCTTGAGGAGCAAATCGAACAGACGTGTGTGGAATTTCGTATACGGTGGATAGAATAGCTTCATGCCTGAGAGCTTCGGGTTGGTGAATACTGGGCGCATCTTGCTGAACTCCACGAAGCCTTCATGGCCGTGGTATTGGCCCATGCCGCTCGCGCCGACGCCGCCGAAGGGCATGTCGTGCTGGGCGACGTGGAAGACGCAGTTGTTGATCGTGACGCCGCCGGAGATCGTGCGGTAGAGAATCGTCTGCTCGAGCTGCTTGTCGTTGGTGAAGAAATAGAGGCCGAGCGGGCGGTCCTTGGCGTTCACGTACGTGATCACCTCGTCGATGTGGCGGTACGTCTTCACCGGCAGCAGCGGGCCGAAGATCTCCTCGCGCATGATCGTCATGTCGTCGGTCGGATCGAGAACGACCGTGGGCGGGATCTTGCGTTGCGCGTCGTTGAACGTGGCGTTGGGGACGAGCGGCACGATGCGTGCGCCCTTCTTTTCCGCGTCCTCGAGCGTGCCGCGCAGGCGGCGATACGATTTCTCGTCGATGACCGACGTGTAGCTGCGGTCGTTCGGGTCGGGGTAGCGCTCGGTGACGATGCGGCGCGCGGCGGCGACGAACGCGTCGCGCTTCGCCTCGGGCACGAAGACGTAGTCGGGCGCGAGGCAGGTCTGCCCGGCGTTCACGAACTTGCCGTACATGATGCGGTCGGCGGCGGTGTCGACGTCGAAGTCGTCGCAGATGATCGTCGGCGACTTGCCACCGAGCTCGAGCGTCACCGGCGTCAGGCTCTCGGCGGCGGAGCGCATGACGGTACGGCCCGCGTCGGCGGAGCCGGTGAAGATGATGTGATCGAAGGGCAGAGTGGAGAAGTCCTGGGCGCGGACGCCGGGCAGGATCGCGACCGTCTCCTCGGGGAACTCGGCTTTGAACTTCTCGGCGAGGAGGCGGCAGAGCGTGCTCGAGTTCGTCGCCATCTTGATCATGCAGCGATTGCCGGCGGCGAGCGCGCTCGTGAGCGGGCTGACCGTCAAGAAGAGCGGGTAGTTCCACGGCGACACGATCCGGACGAGCCCCTTCGGCTGCGGGATCACGCGGTTCGAGCCGGTCGCGAACAGGATCGAGACGTGGCGGCGCTGCGGCTTCATCCACTTGCGGAGCTTCTTCCGCGTGTGGCGGATGCCGTCGACCGAGGTGAAGATCTCGAGCAGCTTCGACTCCTCGGCGCAGCGGCAGCCGAAGTCGGTGTTGATCGCCTCGGCGATCGCGTCGACGTTCTGGACGAGGATGCGCTCGAGCTTGTCGAGGTTCTGCCGGCGCTCCTCGTAGCTCGGGTACGGGTCGCGAAGGTACGCCGCGCGCTGGACGGCGAATACGCGCTGCGCTTCGTTCTCGATGACGTCGAACGAGCGGAGCTGAGCGGTCTGGGCCATGGGATCCTCCGTGACGATCGCGCCCGGGGCGGGCGGCGAACGTCGAATTGTGGTCGGGCGCCGGCTGAAATGCAACCCACGACTCTTGCCAAGCCGACCTTCCGTTGAAAGAGATGCGCCTCATGGGAATGGAGCGGCGACCTGCGGACCGACGCGTCGCGGGCTCGGGGGACGCGCGCACGTGAGCGTGCTCGCCGTCGTGCGACTCACGCTCGTCGGGGGATTTCTCGCCTCGGCGCTTTACGTGCATTACCGCGGCCGCGTTCGCTTGAGCGTCCGCCGCCAGCTGACCGACCACTCGACGTTTCTCGCCCCGTACAACGTCCTGGTCTATCTCTTCTCGCGCGTCCCGCGGACGCCGCTCCTGCCGGTCGAGGAGTTCCCCGAGATGACGCCGCTACGCGCCAACTGGCGGACGATTCGCGACGAGGCGATGCGGCTCTACGACGCCGGCCACATCCGCGCCTCCGACCAGTACGACGACCTCGGGTTCAACAGCTTCTTCCGCAAGGGATGGAAGCGGTTCTACCTGAAGTGGTACGGCGCGCCGCTGCCGTCGGCGCGCGCGCTCTGCCCGCAGACGGTCGCGCTCGTCGAGGCGATCCCGACCGTCCACGGGGCGATGTTCGCGCTCATCGGGCCGCGCAGCAAAGTCGGCGAGCACCGCGATCCGTTCGCGGGCTCGATCCGCTACCACCTGGGACTCATCACGCCGAACCGCGACGAATGTCGCATCTTCGTCGACGGCAACAAGTATTCGTGGCGCGACGGCGAGGACCTCGTCTTCGACGAGACCTACGTCCACCGCTTCGAGAACCTCACCGACGAGACCCGCATCATCCTCTTCTGCGACGTCGAGCGGCCGCTGCGCACGCGCGTCATGCGCGCGCTGAACCGCTTCGTCATCCGCCACGTGGTCGCGATGACGGCGACGAAGAACGTCGAAGGCGAGACGGTCGGCCTCGCCAATCGCATCTTCTCGTACGTGTATCTCACGCGCGCCCCGGTGAAGCGCTTCAAGAAAGCGAACCGCCGCCTGTACTACGCCGTCAAGTACGCGCTGATCGCCAGCGCGCTGTGGATCGCCGTCTTCGGCGGCTACCGCGTCCTGCACTGAGCGCGACGCGACGGTCACGGCGCGCGGCCGCGCAGGCCGGGAGGACCGTCCCGTCAGCCGCGTGCGAGACGGATCTGCAGCGCGATGAAGACGGCGATCGCGGCGAAGCAGAGCACGTGGGCACGATAGATGCGGCGCGCGAGCGCGAGCTGCGTCGCGGGCGCGTCGCGCTGTGCACCGAGGCGCACCGCGTCCGGGACGATGCGGACGAGCGCGAGGCCGATCGGTGCGACGCCGAGGACAAGCGCGGCGACGACGGACCAGCCGCCGACCCGGTGCGTGACGATCTCGCCGGCGATGCCGCCGAGCTGGACGATCATGACCGTGGCGATGAGCCTGCTCATCGGCGCCGCGTCGGTCGTGACGCGCCGGTAGTATCTGGCGATGGATTCGACCCGCTCGCGCTCGTCGCCGTCGTGGTGGGTGTCGCCGCGGCGTACCTGGACGTCGAACATCAGGTCCATCCAGAGGATGCCGAGCAGAAATCCGCCGCAGCCGACGAGGACGACTGCGATCACGTCTGGCGCCGAAACGTCGCGCGGAAGCGTCGCACCGGCGGCTTCTCGTCGTCGAGGAAGTCCTCGAACGACTCGCGAACGAAGCCGGCATCGGCGATCGCCTCGATCTCCGTGCGAGTGAGCGGCCAGGGCATCTCGCCCTCGGGCTCGTCCGCCTCGCGGCCGCGCGCGACGACGAGCAGCATGCCGCCCGGCGCGACGGCACGGCGGAGCGTCGCGACGATCGCGCCGCGCGCCGGCGCCGGCAGCACTTGCAGCGTATAGCACTCGACGACGAGATCGAACGCGCCCGCGAGAGCGGAAGGCAGAGCGCGGAGATCGAGCGCGCGATAATCGACCCGACTCTGCGGAAACCGCGCCCGGGCGGCGGCGACCGCCGTCGGCGATACATCGATCGCGAGCACGTCGTGACCGCGCCGTGCGAGCTCCTCCGCGGTGTCACCGAGGCCGCAGCCGACGTCGAGCGCGCGGCCGGGTGTTGGCGCGGCGCGCTCGAGCCACTCGACGACGTGCGGGTTCGGCGCCAGGTCGGCCCATGGCACGAGCGCGTCGCCGCGTTCTGCTTCGGCGTAGAGGCGCTCGAACCAGCCGACCGCGTCGCCGGCCGCGTTCGACTCACGCGCGAGCGCGCGGGCGCGGGTGCGGTCGGTCACGACGCGCGGGTCGCGCCCGCGGCCGTGCCGACGCGTGGCGCCCAGTCGGCGAAGGCGGCGAGGAGCTGCGCGACGAGCTTTCGGGTCGTCGCGTCGGTCACGCGTCCCGCCGCATCGATCTTCTCGTGTGCGCGCGCGACGAGCACCTCCGGCTGCAGGAGCGCGCACGTGTTCGTGAAGACGAAACTCTGCCGTAGCGCGAGCTGCGCGCGCGTGGTGCCGGTCGCGCCGGGGGTGGCGCCCATGATGGCAGCAGGCTTGCCGTTCAGCACCGACTTGCCCGGCGGGATCGCTGCGAGGCCGTCGAAGATCGTGATCGCCATGCCGTCGGGCGCGAGCTCGGTCGCCGCGCGCAGCAGCGCGCGATTGAACGACCCCCTGCGGAGACTGCCGACGACGCCGAGGACTCGAAGGCTCATGGCGCCGCATCATGGTAGCGCCGCCGAAATGGAGCAAGCGCATTGTTGACAGCGGCGGTGCGCGTAACGTACGCAGGGCGATCACGCAGTGCGTGGAGGTGTGGATGTCGATACCGCGATTGGACCTGAAAGCGATCGAGAGCGACGACGCGCGCGTCGAGGCGTTCGTGGCGGCGCTCATGGGTGAGAGTGCTGGTTCGACGGCGGATGACGCGACGGCGAGCGCATCGGCTGCATCGACGACCGATGCGTTCACCGCGTCCGGTAAGGCGAGCGGCAAGCCGCAAGTCTCCGCCGGTTGGGTGCCGCAATTCACCGCGTCCGGCAAGGTCACGGGGAAGCAGCCCATCTGACGGCGTGACGCAGCGACGCGGCGCGGGCGATCATCACACCCGGTACGAGAAGAGCGCGACGGCGCTCGTCGCGCTCGCGCGTACGCTTCGTCGCTCGCCCGACGTCGGAGGCGCGGCGGCGTTCGTCGAGCTGTACGACCAGGTCGCGGATCTTCCGGCGGACGCGTTCACGCGCGTGTGGTCGACGGATCCCGGCGCCTACCTCTGGGTCCATCGCGCGTTCGACCTGACGGCGGCGTGCGTGGGCGGTGCGCCGCCTACGCGGACGGTCAGCGCGTACGTCCGTGCGCGCGGCGTCGCGACGCTGCCCGACGCGCTCGCAACGCACCTCGACGACTTCAAGGGCCTCGCCCTCGCGACACACCTCGCGGCCGGACGTGACTGTCGCCTCGCGGCACCGTGGACGGTCGAGCTGCCATGGGCGATTCCGGGGACGGCGCAGTCGGTCGACGGCGCCGGGCCTGCATCCATCTTCGGCCTGGTCGACGGCGCGCTCGAGATCGGGACCGCGGACCGTCATCTGATGCTCGCGATCGCCGGCGATTCGGCGGACACCATGGACGCGAATGGCGCGGCGCTGCCGCGCATCCGCACCTGTCCGGTCGTCGCTCGCGGTGGGTGTGAGATCCGCCTCCAGCCGCACGCGTTCCATCTCCCCGGGATCGACGATGTCGAAGCCGTTCTCGCCGCCGATCTCGGCTATCAAGCGGCGCATCGGCAGGACGTCGAGGACGCGCTCGCGGCCGTCGAGCGTTTCCATCCAGAGAGCTTCGCCGAGATGCGCGAGTCCCTCCACGTCGTCGCGCTGAAGCCGCTCCTTGCCGGCGGCTTCACGAATCTCACCCACTCCGATCTTCCGGGGGCGTTCATCGCGGGCGTCGTCGCCAATCGCTGGGAGCTCGCCGACACTTTCATTCACGAGATGGCGCACAGCCGGCTTTTCGCGCTCGAGAACGGCGGCACGTTCTTCGACGAGGCCGCGCGTGATCCGGTGGCCGACGAACGATACTACTCGCCGTGGCGCGACGACCCGCGGCCGCTGCGTGGCGTCCTGCACGGCGTCTACGTCTACGTTCCGGTGTGCGTGTTCTGGCAGCGGG